>QALA01000054.1 GCA_003343565.1 Verrucomicrobiota bacterium
CTCTCCGCGGCGGCGGTGCTCATCCCGTACCTGCTGCTCACGGAGGATTTTTCCGCGGTCGTGCTCGACGCGCACACGGTCGTCCTTGTGCTCGTTGTCGGCATCGTACACAGCGGCCTTGCGTACGCGCTGTACTTCGGGAATGTAAATAAGCTCCCCGCGCAGTCGGTGGCGGTGCTCAGCTACATTGACCCTGTGTCCTCCCTCTTTTTCTCGGCGCTGCTGCTGCACGAGCGGCTGACGGCGTTCGGCCTTCTCGGCGCGGTGCTGATCTTCGGCTCAGCGCTCGTGAGCGAGCTCGGCGGGAAAAAGACCACAGCATAAAAAGTTGTAAGAGAGAACCGTTCCCATTGATGCGATAAAAAGATATCCCGGACACATTTTCTGCGTCCGGGATAATTTTATGCCGATTTTTGGGCGAGCTTCCGGTTTACCGCGCGGTAGAGGAACGTCAGCGCGATCCCGATGAGCGCAAACACGATGGCGATCGGGAACGAGGGACGATAGGAGGCGAACTCGCTGAAGATCTTCTGCATGATCAGCGGGCCGACGACACCGGCAAGCGAGAAGCCGATGAAGAGAATACCGTAATTGAGAGCGCTGTATTTCACGCCAAACTGGTCGCTCGTGAACGCGGGATAAATGCCCATAAACGAGCCGTAGCTGAAGCCGATGAGGCAAATGCCGGCACGGAAGAGGAACGTATTCCCGTTTAAGCCGCTGAGATATATGGCCAACAGTGAGAGCACCATGAGCACAAGGACATACGTGATCGTCCGGATGCGCCCGATCTTATCGGAGATCCACCCGACGACGATGCGGCTGCCGGTGTTGAAGAGCGCATAGGTGGACACGATGAGTGCCGCAGCACTGCTGGACATGCCGAGCATCGTCTGCGCGATGGCGGCTGTTTCGGAGATCATCATGAGCCCGATGGTCGCGCCGATGAACATCATGGCGAGCATGACGTAAAAAATCGGCGAGGCGAGCATTTGAAGCGCGGTCATGTCCCGGCTCGTTCCGGCGGCACCGCTGCTGCCGCCGTTCCAGCCGGTGGGCGTATAGTCGTCCGGGCAGTTGAGAATGAAAAGTGAGCAGAGACCGCCGATGCCGATGATGGCAATGCCGAAAATGGTAAAGGCGCGGGATATACCGACGGAACGGTTGAGCGCGTCAGCAATAGGCGGGATGATGACGGAGCTGATTCCGTAGGATGCGGTGCTGATGCCGCCGATCAGTCCCTTTTTGTCCGGGAAAAATTTCACCGCCGTGCTGACAGTACAGACATACCCGAGACCGTTGGCCAGTCCGCCGATGACGCCGAAGCCGAAAATGACGGCCAGCACGCTGCGCGCCATGCCGCAGACGAGAAAACCGATACCGAACAAAATAACCCCGGCAAAAATGATCCGCCGCGCGCCGATCTTCTTTTCCAGATAGCCGCCGGCGATCATTGTAATAAAGGTCAGAGAACTGGAAAAGGAAAACGCCAGCGCAAGATCGGAGGCGGTCATGGCCGTGCCGTGCAGAGCGTTGAGATGCTCGGCCAGAGGCCCGGCAAAAACGCTCCAGGCATACGGCGCGCCGAGACAGAGATTGGTGATGCAGCACGCCGCAAGGACACGCCAGCGACGCTGCGTGAG
This sequence comes from Verrucomicrobiota bacterium, assembly GCA_003343565.1. Lineage (GTDB taxonomy): Bacteria > Verrucomicrobiota > Verrucomicrobiia > Opitutales > Intestinicryptomonadaceae > Merdousia. Next base: position 1,644 of record QALA01000054.1, read on the forward strand.
AAATTGGTTTTGTTCCTGGAACGTCATAGTGATCTCTCCTGTAAAAGGATTCAAAAGCCGCATAGCTGCGCACTATACGGCTCTTGAGCGCATGGACCGAAGGGAGGCAGTAGGGCAATTGGAAGAGATGGATGCTCTGCTCAGGATTTTTTAAAAAGACGCGTAAATTTGGCCTTGTTCTGTTCCTTGGCTAGCTTCCGCTCGTTTTCGGCAATGCTTCGGCGGGTTCTGTTCTGCGCGACGGAGGATCGCAATATCACAAAAGTCGTCTTGTTCGGGCCGCTCTCCACCGTGACGGTATCCTCGGTCAGGTCGAGGACCTTGGCTACCATGCCGCCGTCGGTGACGATCTTGTCGCCGGTCTCCATGCTGTCGCGTTCCAACTCAAGTTGCCGTTTTCTTTTCACGTCCGGACGGATCATGATGAAATAGGCGGCGAGGAGCATGACGCAGCCGATCACAAGGCTGCTGCCGAGACTGTAGCCACCGGCCGAAGCGGCTGTTTCTTCCGCGGCGAGCGCGGGAAGCGTGAGCAGTGCGGTGAGCGGGATTCCCCAAAGAAAAGACCGGAAGGTATGGTTTCTTTTCATAGCAATTCCTTTCCTCAGTAGCGATTTTTGGCTGGCATAGTCCCCAACAGAACGGCCGCAGCTAGCCGAAAAGCGGAAATCGCATACTCCCCTTTATGTCGAAGGGGAGTATGGCAATCGTTGCGGGGGTGGCGGCGCGCCCACTCAGCAGCAATGAAGGAACGCGCCGCCAATGCGGGGGGATAGGGATAGGGGTAGGGGGGAAAAAACGCAATGGAGAGAAAATAAAGGGAGTATGGAGAGAAGATATACAAAGGATATACTGAAAGAGAGCTTGGATAGGGGAGCGGTTTAATGCTCCAGAGAGATGATCTTGGTGTTTTCCGTTGCGCGGATCTCGTCAACGGTGCGGATGGCGTCCATGTAGCCGCCGATCTCCTCGTAGGTCTCCTTTGTCATGGTGACCTCGAGCGGCGTTACGCCGGCCGGCGTGGGGACCCAGGAAAAGGCGCCCTCGGGGCAGTCGTCCACACTGCATTCCGCTGTGATGCCGCCGCCTTCCCAGATGTGGGCAGGACGGCCGCAAATGGTGTAAAGCACCTTGCCATCCTTGAGGGCCTTGTTGACATTGATGGGGCTGACGTGGGAGATAACGTTGCGCACGCCGCCGCCGAAACCGGCACAGACGGATACATTGCAGAGGCACGGCTCACAGTTGCTGTGGATGAGATCGATAACAGCCTGCACCTCGGGCGGGATCGGCTGGCGGACAAGATTGAGGTCCTCGTCCGCAACATAGAACGCCGCGCGCTCTACGGTCGGCTCGGTAACGATCACGCGCATGCCCGGCCACGCCTTTGTCTTGTCAACATCGGCGAAAATGTCGTCGGGATTCGTGATGTTCGAGCCGCCCCAGCCTTCGCCGGGCTCGCCGAACCAGCGTCCGGGCGAGCTGTAAGTGCCGGCGGGGGTAATGCCGCTGTCGCGGAAGCCGTAGCGCAGGCCGCTCGTCGTGTGGGTGGACATTTTGGCGGTGATGTCATAGTCGATGGTGATGCACTCGTCCACGACCCGGATCCAGTGCGGAGCATAGGCGGAGGAGACCATCGAGCCGCAGCCGATGCGCATGAACTGCGCCTGCTTACCGTCGACGACGGGAGGCTGGCCGTGCTGGAGTACGAGTTTTTTGACCGTGTCGGTGCTGACCGTCACGGGGCGCTTGTTGAGCAGGTCGCTGACCGTGCGCGTGACCATGAAGCCTCCGGCGCCGGTGTTGAGCTCCGCGCCGCCGAAGTAGAGCATGCGCGAGCCGTATTCCGCGGTGTTCACGTAGCCGACGATCACGCCGTTGCGGCGGATGGGGGACCCGTTCGAACCGATGTTTTCATCGGTGTCGACCTTGACGCGCGCGCCGTTGAAGGAGAGAACCGTCTCCGTCGCGCAGGTAATAACGTCCAGATCGCCCACCTTCGCCTCCGCCACGATCTTGGATGGGGTATTGGTGGAGTAGAGATTCGTTCCGGCGCCGAACGCGCTCACGAGCGGGCGGTCGGGCAGGCCGGTGAGATTGTTGATGCGGATCTCGGAGGGATCAACGATGTTGATCGGCTCGATACGCACAAGCTTTCCGTTCTCGTTGCGGAAGCGCTGGCAGGAGCCCAGGCAGCCTTCGGGCACATTGCAGTGTACGGGGCAGCAGTCGCACCGGACGCTTCCTTCTGGAACGTCGATCTTCTCCACGGCCTCCTTGCGGCAGACCTTAAAGCAGATGTTGCAGCCGACGCATTTATCGTTGATAGTCGCCTTGCGGTCGACGACATGGATGGCGCCGGTCGGGCAGTTGCGCTCGCAGATACCGCAGCCGACGCATTTCTCGGTGAGGACGCGGCAAATATTTCCCATATGAAACTCCTTCCGGGCTTACAGCTTGGTGTAAACCGGCTTTTTCTTCGGCGGAGCCATGTTCTTGCACTTGGCAAGGGCGGGGGCACCGTTGATGAACGTGCCGGCGACGCTGGGGACACGGCCGAAGCCGAGCGTGCCCAGCATATCGGGCATGATGCTGCCGGTGGAGGTCATCAGGAAGTCGGCGGTCATGCCGTCGGCAATGACACCATGGTCGAGACCGTAGCAACGGGCAACGTTGCCGCTGGCCATCGCGAAAACCTTCTCGGGCGCGAGATCGGTGTTCTGCGCAATAGCGGCCATCTGGATCCAGAGACCCATCGGCGAGAAACCGGACATGGACGGCACGTTCGTGCCGAGCAGCATCCGATCCGCCGTACCGGCCTCAGCGGCCCAGCGAGCGATCTTGATGAGCTGCGGCTCGCTGCCGTTGGAGAGGCAGTCAAACCAGTATTTGCCGCTCTGCACGAGCTTTTTGATCGTCTCGTCGTCAAGCGGGGTGGGGTCACCGTTCACGGCGGTGAGCACGTCGGGCGCGATGCGCTCGATCTCTTCATAGGTGTAGGCAACACCGTCGGCAGTGCAGGGGGCAGCGCAGTGGAGTGTCGTGACGAAGCCGTGAGCCTTCGCCGTCGCGACGAGGCGCGCTGCCTCCTCCACGTCCTTCACATTGCTCATGCCGATCTCGCCGACAACGTGGACGCCCTGCGCGGCAAGCTCCGCGAAGTCGGAATCGGTCATGCCGTGCTGGAGCATCACCGTTCCGGCGTGGATCTTGGCGAAGGAGGGGTGGTTGTGATCCCAGTAGTACTTGGAATAGATGGCCTGCGCCTTGGCGGAGACGACGTCCCCGGCGGCACCGGCAAAGTTATGCCCGCCGAGGCTGACAAGACTCGTGATGCCGGCGCCGGCGTAGTTGTCTACCCAGTCATAAGCCTTATAGGCTTCAAGATAGTTCGCAAGAGGCGGGTGGGCGTGCGCATCGATGATGCCCGGGCAGAGCGTAAGGCCGTTCGCGTCGATGTCGAGCGTGTAGTCGAGCGCGGGCGCGTCGGCGCGATCGCCGATAAAGACGATCTTATCGCCGTCGGTGCAGACGGTATCCCCGGCCAGAATGGGGTTTTCAAAAGCACCGGACAGGATCGTTCCGATGTTGTGGATCAAAGTTTTGCTCATATCCGTCAATACCTCTCTTTCTTGCTCAGAGCCGGACGGCGGCACGCTTGGCGGGCGCCGTGTTGACCTTGTCGCCGGAAACGAGGATCTCGCCGTCCATGAAAACGGCGCTCACGCCCGGAACGACACCGGCCTTCAGGCTGTCGGCAGCGGTCTCATAGGCCGAGCCGAGAGGAGCGTCGCAGAGGATAATGTCGGCGGCATAGCCGGTCTTGATGGTGTTGCTCGTGATGCCGTAGCAGGCGGCGGTGTTGCCGGAGCCGGCCGCAACGGCGATCTCCGGTTCCAGACCGCAGTAGCCGCACAGGAGCGCCATGACCTCCCATACGCCGTGCGGGAAAATGCCGTAGCCGGACGGGGTGTCCGTGCCGAGGATGAGGCGGTTGAACGCATTGCGCTCGCGCATCATGTCGATGAGAGCCTGCCAGAATTTCGGCGACGGGCGATTGACCGCGCAGATCTCCATCATGGCGTTCGGCAGCTCGTCCAGGAAGCGGCGCATGCCGTCGATGGGGATGCCGCCGCCGGCAACGTGGCAGATCACGTCCGGCTTGATGCCGAGAATGCGCTCGGTGTTCATGCCGGTGGAGCCGGCGAGGAACGTTGCGCCCGTGTGGGTCATCGTGCGAACGCCGTGCTTGCGTCCCCACTCGGCCATGGGGCCGGCGGTCTCCGGGTCAACGGCATTGCCGAGACCGAACTCGCCCGCGTGGATGACGCCGATATCGTGCAGATGCTTGAAATCCTCCTCGGTCAGACCGATGACGGGGATGATCGCACCGCCGTACACCTTCGCGCCGCCGGGACGGTAGCTCGAATAGATGCGATGCGAAAGCTCCGCGAGCGCCTTGACGCCTTCGGGATCGGAGGGGCGGTGCGGAACATGGGTCTCACCGGCGGAAATGATGCCGGTGATGCCTGAGGCGGCGTAGGCGTCCAGATACTGCATCGTGCTCTGGCGCGGCGCCCACTCGGCGATGGAAACGTGAACGTGGCTGTCGATGAGACAGGGCATGAGCGTAGAGCCCTTCGCGTCGTAAACGACGGCGTCCTCCGCGGTCAGTCCCGTGCCGATCTCCTGAATGACGCCGTCCTCAATGAGAACTGAATCGGCGCTGAGGATCGGCTCGTGAATGTCGCCGGAAAGCAGGCAGCCGATGTTGCGGATCAGCGTTTTGCTCATAGTTGATCTCTCCTTTTTTATAATGGAGGATTATTCCTCGACGTACTTCGTGTTCTTGACGGCGTAAGCGCGCATCTCAATGTGCATGTTGGGAGCGAGCAGGCCGAGCTGGAACGTGGAACGGGTGGGCGGGCACTTCACGTCGGCGAAGAACTCGTTCCAGACATCGTTGAACTCCTTGTACCAGCGCACGTCATTGATATAGACCTCGATGGAGATGAGATCCTCGAGCGTGGCGCCCGCGGTCTCGAGAATGGTCTGGATGTTCTTCAGGCACATAAGAGCCTGATCGTGCATGCCGACGGCCCACTCGTTGGTGACGAAGTCCTTGGGGGAGACGCCGGAGGTAATGATGTAATCGCCGATCTGGAGGACGGAGTTCAGCTTATGGACGGGAACCTTGATCCCTTCGCCGCGAATGACTTTCTTTTCGAGCATGTTGCAATACTCCCTTTCTAAAAATAAAATTCTTATTCTAATCGCATTTGCACACCGGTATACCGGTAATTTTGAGCCTACACGCTTTACCGGGAAATGTCAAGAGAAAAGTTGCTCTTTGTGAGTTAAGTAGAAAAAGGCGGCGCGGCGCTGTTGGTAATTGCTAAATTGTCAAAACCGGCTTGACTTTGCCGAAAAATACGAATATAATTCAATCAACTCAACAAAAACATGGCCGTGGACACGGCTGGATCCGCTGAGTTTTTCGATACGGGAAGCGCTCCGTGTAAGAATGAAATGTAACGGATGCAGCTCTTTGTCCACGGTTTTTTGTTTTATGACCGGTATACCGGTGCACAAAAACGCACTCCCCTCGGGGGGAGAAGGATAAAACACCGAAAATGGTGGCCGATCCTGAGGCTGGGGGTTACGCTCTGTACAACATTTCCGGCGTCCCGGCCTATGGCGACGCCCGCGGCGCAGGCATCCGGAACATCCTGGACTTTGTACTGATGCGGAGCATCAGCTGCATCTTTTATATGTTGTTATGGACATCAAGCCTCCCAAACTTATCTCCATAATGATCATCTTCTCCATCGGCATGTACTTCTCGGCGGTGTCGATGGTCGTCGTTTCCCTGCTTACCTACAAGCCGGAGAAAGAGAATCCCGCGTTCTTTGAGGATATGGAAGACAGCCTCTGGGAAATAAACCATATGCGATCCATGGGTTCGGATCCATGCGGAACAAACAGACGAAAAGGGGGATTTTTATGTCTGTTACGGTGACGATCAACGCCAAACCCTACGAGGTGGCGGACGAGCACCTGGAAATGAGCCTTCTGCGCTATCTGCGCGAGGTGCTCGGTCTGACCGGCGCGAAGTGCGGCTGCGACCGCGGCCAGTGCGGAAGCTGCAACGTGCTCATCGACGGCGAATGCCGCCGGTCGTGCCTTTTTAAAATGAAGAAACTCGACGGCAAGGATATCCTGACTGTGGAGGGCCTTGCCGACGGCGATAAGCTTCATCCCATTCAGGAGAGCTTTATCGTGGAAGGCGTCATGCAGTGCGGCTTCTGCACGCCCGGCCAGATCATGGCCGTGGCGGGGCTGCTGCGCAAAACGCTTACACCCACCCGCGAGGAGATCGATAAGGCGTTCAAGGGCGTGCTGTGCCGTTGCGGCTCGTATCCGCGCGTCATCAAGGCTATCCACCGCGCCGCCGCTATTATGCGCGGCGACGAGTGGACGGACGAAAAGCGCGTTTTTGACGATGTGATCGGCAGCTCATACCCGATGGTGGACGCCGTCGGCAAGGTGACGGGCAGCTTGAAATACGTGGATGACTATTATGTTCCCGGCATGCTCTGCGGCAAGGTTGTCTGGTCGGAGGAGCCGAGTGCCCAGCTTCTGGGCATTGACGCCTCAGAGGCTCTCGCCGTGCCGGGCGTGGTGCGCGTGATCACGCACGCCGACTGCCCGGATCTTTACTATGGCCCGCTGACGATGGACGCGCCGGTGCTTTGCGGCGGACGTATCCGCAGCCGTGCCGAACCGCTCGCGCTCGTGCTTGCGGAAACGCAGGAGATCGCAAACGCTGCGGCCAAGCTCGTGAAGATCGACTATGAGATCCTCCCCGCGGTATTCTCGCCGCACGAGGCGCTTGCTCCCGGCGCGCCGAGCGTCACGACCGATTACGCCAAGCCCGGCATTCCCATCGCGGGCCATTCCGCACCGGAGTCGGACGGCAATGTGACGCTGAAGCTGCATATCGGCAAGGGCAACGTGGAAAAAGCGTTCGCCGAGGCGGCGGTCATCATCGACGAGAAATACAGCTCCCAGCGCATCGAGCATGGCTACATCGAGCCCGAGTGCTCTATCACTGTGCCGCTCGAAAACGGGCGCTATGTGAACTACAGCAACTCGCAGGCCGCCTTCGGCGCGCGCGACAACTGCGCACGCGCTCTCGAGTGCGACCCGGAAAAGGTGAACTTCTGCCAGATCCAGGTCGGCGGCTCGTTCGGCGGCAAGGGCGACCATCTTCTCCGCATGCTCTCGTGCGTCGGCACGCGGGTCACGGGGCGCGCCGTGCGCGTCACGCTCTCGCGCGAGGACTCCCTGCGCTATCATAACAAGCGCCATCCGTTTGAAATGCACGAAAAGCTCGCGGTCGCCGCGGACGGACGCATTCTCGGCCTGCAGAATTATCTGCTCGGCGACGGCGGCGCGTATACCTACTTCAGCACGCGCATCATGCCGCAGGCCGTCTGCTACAGCAGCGGCCCCTACGTCATCCCGAACTTCGATTCGACCGGTGTTGTGGCGTTCACGAACAACGTCTCCTCCGGCGCGATGCGCGGCTATGGCTCGCCGCAGTGCCTGTTCGCCGTAGAAAGCGCCATAGACGAGGCCTGCCGCAAGCTCAACATGGATCCGTTCGCGTTCCGCCGTCTCAACGGACTCTATCCCGGCGCGGAGTGCGGCGACGGCCAGCTCGCCGTAGACGGTCACGCCTACATCGCCACGCTCGACGCGGTGGAAAAGCGCGTGAAGGAGGTCCTTCTTCCCATGAAGGAGGCCGACCCGACGATCGGCATCGGCGTGGCATCCGCGTGGCGGCACACGTCCGGCGGTCTCGGCCCGGACGAGGACTCGAACGCCGATCTGGATTTCCAGGACGACGGCACATTCCTCCTGCGCATCTGTGTAGCCGAAATGGGTAACGAAACGCAGATCTCCATGGCGCAGCTCACGGCCAAAGCAATGGATGTCCCGTATGAGACCATCCGTCTCGGCGCGATGGAAACGGATAAGCTCTCCTGGGGCGGCGCGGTCATGTCCAGCCGCGGCACGTTCCTCTGGGGCCATAACGCCATCGGCGTCGGCGAGAAGATGGTGCGTGCGATCAAGGACTTCCTCGCGCGCTACTTCAGCTGCGGCGAGGAGGAGTTCGACTTCCGCGGCGGCATCGTTTACCGCAACGGCGAGCAGCTCTACACGCTGCCGGAGCTTGCGAAGCTCTGCAAAGCCAAGGGCGTGAAGCTGACGGTGCACGACTACCACCGTCTGCCCAAGACCATGTGGCCGCGTGAGGACTGCAACGAGAACCACGTCATTCCGCCGAAAGACTACCGCATCCACGATACGAACTCGTACCTGACGCTCGCCGTGGCCATCAAGGTGGACCCCGTGATGAAGCGCATCAAGGTGCTCAAAATGATCGAGGCCGCCGACATCGGCACGGTCATCAACCCCGAGGCGGCGCGCCGCCAGCTCGAGGGCGGCATGATCATGACGCTCGGCATGGCGCTCGACGAGGATTTCGTTGTGGAAAACGGCGTGAGCAAGACCGACATGCTTTCCAAATACAAGATGATCCAGATGGACGGCACGCCGGACATGGAGGTCATCTTCGTCAACAACTACGACCCGCTCGGCCCGAAGGGCGCGAAGGGCGTCGGCGAGATGGGAATGCTCCCCGTCTGCCCGGCTATCGCCAACGCCTACTACGACGCTACCGGCATGCGCATCCGCAATCTGCCGCTGCACAAGCATCTTCCCTGACCCATCGGCACATCGGCGCGGGGCGGCGCAGAAATCAAAACCCGCCTCGGCTTCATTGTGAAATACAATTATAAAGTTTGACAGGAGGTGAAACTATATGACATACGAGAACATTCACAGCTACACCAATAAGAAAGCAGACATTTTCACGTATGAAAAGCCCGCCCTGCTCGTTGTGGACATGCAGAAGGGATTCTGTTATCCCGGCAAACAGTTCTACAGCTCGGAGAACATAAAGCTTGTCCCGGCGATTTCGACGCTGCTTGAGTACTTCCGCGGAAATAATCTGCCGGTGTATTTTACCGAGTTCGTCTATTCCAAGGATTGCCCGAATCTGAACGGACGCCTGTGGCAGTGCGAGAGGGACTATGACGAAGGCGGTGAGCGCTGCTGCTATGTGGGCGATCCCAGCACAGAAACCATTGATGAGCTGAAACCGCTGCCCGGTGAGCTTGTTATCCAGAAACGAGGCTACGACGCGTTTTTCGGCACGGATCTGGATTACTGCTTGCGCACCAAAGGAATCAAGACGCTCATCGTGGTGGGAGTTCTGGCAGAGCAGTGCATACTTTCTACGGTCTCCAGCGCGTTCCATTATGAATATGAGGTAACGCTTGCTTCTGACTGCACAAGAGCGATCTATGACGATGTGAAAGATGCAACGCTGCGTCTCATCGATTATGGCTTCGGCAATGTTTATACATCCGCCGACATCATCCGCATTCTGGAAGCAAAGAAGGAATCTTGACCGCCGGTTTCCGGCATAATCCGACGTTTAAAATAATCCGAGGAGGGATTTGTTTGAAACTCAAAGAGAAGTATAATATTCCGCTGTTTCTGGCGGCCTTCGCGCTTGTTGTCTTTTTCGTGATTCTGCTTCTGCTTTTCCCGACACAGATGAACAACGGCATCTCTGCTGCATTCAACTGGTGTACATCGGCAGCCGGAACTCCCGTACAACTTATGAACCTTTCGCTGATCATACTGAGCCTGTATATCGCGTTTTCCAAGTACGGCAACGTAAAGCTCGGCAAGGGAAAGCCCAAGTACAGCACGTTTTCCTGGCTCGGCATGATTTTCACCTCCGGCCTCGGCGCGGCGACCATGTATTGGGGCATCGTGGAGTGGACGTTCCTCTATAACGCCAATCCGCTGGTCACCTCCGGCGGCGTTGTGAGCGATGTTGCCCGGTACGAGTGGGCGTTTGCGTATCACTGGCACCACTGGAGCCCGTTTGTGCAGCTCATTTATACGGCGTGCGGCGTGGCCTGCGGCTATCTTTACTATAACCGCAAAAAGACGACAACGCTCAGCCTTGGCGAGACGATGAGCTACGACTTCAAGGTCAAGAAGCCCAAAGTCATGAGCAGCATCGTTGACGTCGTGTTCATTTTCAGCGTTATTTCCAGCGCGGCTATCACGGTCGGCCTCGGCCTTCCTGCGATCGGTCAGGCTGCCGGCTACGTGTTCAACTTCACGCCGGGTCAGAATTTCTACTACATCCTTATTCTTTCCATTGCGCTTGTGTACTTCATCACGTCCTACATCGGTTTGGACAAGGGCATGAAGAACATATCCAACTGGTGCCGCTACGGCGTCATCGCGTTGGGCGCGTATGTTCTCATTGTCGGGCCGACCCGTTTCATTCTCGACAGCTATCTCAGCGGCGTTTGCATGACGCTCAACAACCTGCCGCGTATGCTTCTGTGGCTTGACCCCATCGGCGAGAGCTGCTTCCCGCAGTGGTGGACGGTTTGGGACTGGCTGTATAGTGCCAGCTTCGGCCCCTTCACCGGCCTGTTCCTTGCGCGTATCTCCGAGGGCCGCAGCCTCCGCTCCATCACCATCGGCGTAGCGACCGGTACACCGCTCGGCCTTTTCTGCTACAACGGCATTATGAGCAACTACGGCATTTGGCTGGACAAGAACGGCATCGTCGATCTTACCGGCATGACCGCCAACGGCCAGAGCTACGAGGCGATCGTGGAAGTATTCAAAACGCTGCCGATGCCCAAGGTCGTTGCGCTTGTGTTCTGCGTGGTAGGCGCGCTATTCTTGGCTACTACGCTTGACAGCTCCACGTTTACCGCCGCAAATATCATCGAGAAGAACCGTCCCGAGGGTGTTGACCCCAGCCCGGTGCACCGTCTGTGCTGGTCGATCCTCTGCACGGTAATCCCGTTGGTCTGCCTGCTTATCAACGTTGACCTCAACGTGTTCAAGTCTCTGGGCATCGTTGTCGCGCTGCCCATCCTGCTTGTCGAAGTGTTCCTGCTTTGGTATGTCGCGAAACAGCTCCGTGAGGACTATGGTATGATGACCGAAGTGGAGATCAAAAAGCTCTTCGCCGACGAACCTGTTGCTGAAGCCGCCAAAAAGAACTAATCCCATAGCCTGTCTTTCCCTCCGGGGCTTATAGCCTCGGAGGGGAGAAGCCTAACCGACGACGAAGAAAGAGGGAATCCCATGAGCCAGAATAAATCGCGCGCCGCGTCTCTCCGTCATACGCTTATTGTTGCGCTTTTCAGCATCGGAACGCTGTTTTTCTTTTTTCCCATAGCGGATGCCGGGACGGGCGGGTATATGACCGCCGTGCCGATGTTCTGCCGTCTCGTACTCGCCGCTGCCGTCTTTCCGTTTCTTGCGGGACGGGCCGGACAGCACATGGCGCAGACGGGCGCATGGCTGTATTCCTCGGGGGGCTCAAAGCTGGAGCGTCCCGGCGCGGTGATTCTGGGAAGCGTTGCCGGGCCGATCTGCTTTGTCCCGCTGGTTGCGAGTCTCTCTGCAAACCAGCTTCTCGCCGCCGTAGGACAGCCGGGCAGCCCGGTGCTTCGGGTCGTTCTCGTGGTGCTTCTTGTTGCCGCGGCCTACGCCGTGGCCGAGCGAAGGGAGCTTTCGCGGGCGGCTCTGGCAGGGATGCTGGCGGCCGTCGCTGCAGGCATCGCGGCGTTTGTTGTCTTGCTCGGCTCCGGCGCCGCCGCGGCGGCGGAAGCCGCCCCAACGGGCAAAACGTATCTTGAAAGCAATATCGCCGTTCTTCTCGCGCTTGCACCTACGCTCCTGCAGAACACAGGAGAACCGGGAGAAAGAAAGCCCTTCTGGAAGGACAGCGCGCTTGTGCCGTTTGCCGCAGGCATTCTTCTCTCCGCCGCTGGCATCGCCGCTGTGGCCGTTGCGGCGTATCGCTGCCCGAACGGAGCAGGCTGTACTCTCTCTGAAATTCTCGTCGCCGGCATAGGAAATCCGGCGGGACGAGTGCTGGCCGCGATTTTCGCCGCCATCCTTGGCATTGCGCTTATGGCGATGGGTTTTACGTCCGGACGCCGTTGGCTGGCGGCCGCAAGCCTGGAATCCTCCGACGGCGCAGCCTCCGCCGACGCCGCATGGAAAAAATGGTTGCCGCCGGTGCTCGCCGTACTGCTGGCCATGCCCGTGATCGGTGACGTGTGGCTGAAGGCGGCCGAGGCTCTTCTTGCCGCGGCATATCCGATCGCCGCCGTGCCAATGATCTTCTACGCCGTTGTCCCCAAACCGGACGAGGAGCGTAAGCAATTCAGCTTGAAATTTGCATTTACCGGAGCGCTTGTATACTCCATTATTATGCTGGTGTACTTCCTGACTCAAAACTACGGGATCGAAGCGGTGCTGCTGCAGGGAATATATGAGAGCATGATCCTTGCAAAGGGTCATCTTACATGGCTCGTGGTGTCTGTGCTGCTGTTTGTCATCGGCGATACGCAGTACCGCGGGAAAAAGGAAAGGGCGAAGGACAAAGCGCAGTAATTGCCGTAGAATCCTCTTTCTGCTCTCTTGTATTTAATCAAAGAATTACTCTTTAAAAGATGCGATATATGAAAAATGCCGGACGCATGAGTGCGTCCGGCATTTGAGCTTGTCGAGAACTCGGCTGCTGCTCGCTCGTCCGAGGGAGCTTTTTGCTGCTTATATACTTTCTTTCTTTTTGACTCTGAAGAGTTTTCCGTAGTCGAAACTCCAGCTCTCCTTTTTGAGGCCGAACAGGAACCACGCAAAATACTTCACAAACATCACGATGACCGGCGTGAGGAGAAGGATGCCGATGAGCTGGCAGAGGCTCACGATATATACGTTCGTCACGCCGATGTACCCCATCGCTTTTTTTACCAGCAGCTCCGGAAGATTATCGAAGAGGTAGAAGAGCATCGAGTTCACGCCGATATAGGGAGAGAACCCCTTTTCTCTTCACGTTTTTCAGCGCGCCGTACAGCGCGAGACACAGGGCAAAGCCGCCGATCATCACCGGCACAAAGGGCGTCAGCTGTATCACGCGGTAATCGATGCAATATTTCTCCGGGGAATCCGAAAACAGGAGCGTCAGCCCGGCGGCAGCGGCAATACCAACGGCTGCAAGAATCAGCGTCTTTTTCCCGGTGATCTCAATGCCCTTTTCCCGGACGTACTGTCCCAGATACATGAAGAGCACGCACGGGAATGCCACATCGATATACCACAGCAGGGAGAAGCCGGTAAATTTGTTGAGATACGCAAACCCGGCGGACGCAGCGAGAACAACGGGAAATTCGATCCTCCGGTCGTGAACGTACTTTCGCAGCGCATAAAAGAGGACGCTCGCCACGAACGCCGCCGTCAGGAACCACTTCGGCGCGACGAGATCGGTTCCCCGCAGCTGAACGAGCAGGCCAAGAATGTTGTCCCGGCAGAGTGCCCAGTCCGCACCGCCGCGCAGCAGCAGCACAACAATGCCAAGACAGAGCACATGATAGAGGATGCCGTAAGCGAAAAACGGCACCATGAGCTGCCGGAAGCGCTTTTTCACAAAGGCGCCGAACGTTCCGGCGGTGCTGCTATAGTAGCCCATGCAGAAGAAGAACATCGGCATGTGGAACAGGTAAATGAAGATGCGCACCGCCTGCGGTATCGCGTCCGAATGGCCGATGAACACCAGAAGGATGCATATCCCCTTGGCGTAATCCGCCCACAACTCTCTCTTTTTCTCTGCCATAGGTTCCTCCCTTAATAAAAGGCTTTTCCCGAATGTTCCGCCGGCTTCATCACAGCAAGATACTTTTCGCTTTTATCCGAAGTATTTGGCGGCATCCTCGGCGGAGACGCCGAAGAAGGCGATGGCCTCGTTCTGCATCCGCGCGGCGCGGCCGGAGACGAAGCCGCGGAGATTCGCCATCTGCGTGGCAAACAACGTGGACGACTTGCCCCAGCGGGCGAGATCGCGCGCGCTCTCCGGCTCGACGATCGCGCGCAGCTCGTCAAGCGTTTTCTGCGCGTTCTCGTCCGAGAGCGGCCCGCGCAGCATTTCGCCGAGACGCGTCAGGAACATATCGCGGAACTCTTCGTTGTAACGCAGCGCCGAGGGAATGATGCCGTGGAGCTGGAAGTTGTTGAAGCCGACGCTCATCGAGTCCATGCCCATCATCGTGAGATCCATGTCCGCGAGACCGTAAATGTACTTCCCGTTTTCGTACTCGGGGCTCGCGTAGAA
>QALA01000080.1 GCA_003343565.1 Verrucomicrobiota bacterium
GGCGTGGTAGCCAAGTGGTAAGGCAAGGCTCTGCAAAAGCTTCATCGTCGGTTCGATTCCGACCCACGCCTCCAATTTTTTCGGGCCGCGTTTTTTCGTTTTTTGTCGGCGGTTGCATTTTTTGGGGGGGAAGTTCGCATTGGGCGCGGTTGTCCGTTCGTCTTTGCTACTTCAAGAGGCCGGAAATCTCATTCCGCCCGCGCGATGCATTTTGCCCGCGCGCCGGGTTAGGGAAGCCGCAAACCGCATTTCGTCCGCGCGCTGGTTTTCGTTCGTGCGCCGATACTGAATATATTGCGCCGTTTTGCCCCCGCAGTTTTCTTGAGGCCGACTGCGGACAATGCGGCCAGCACGGTCAATGCGGTCAGTGCGGCGTTGAAAGGCTTGCCGGTTGTACGTCGAGCCGCGGCGGGGCGATTTTTATTCAAGCTCCAGTATTTCCCAATATATGTGTGCGGGGTGCGCGAGAATCTGCGCGCCGGCGGGTAGGCTGAACGTGCGACATGCGCCACGCGGCGGGTTTTGAATGGTGTATGACGAACAACACGCGGCGGGTATGGGGAATACATGGAATGCGGCAGGGGCGGGAAACGCGCAGCAAGCGGTTAGTGTAGAACGGCGGCCGGCGTATAGCACGCGGCAGGGTACAGGGAATGCGCGGTGGACGGTATGCGGCAGGCGTGGGAAATGTACGGCCCGCGGCGGGTTTCAAACGGCGCGCGACAAACGGCGCGCGGTAGGTGCGAGAAATATACGGCGGGCGGTGAGTGCGGCGGACGTTCAGCGTGCGATGCGCGGCGGGCGCGGGGAATGCATGGAGCGCGGCAGGGGCTTGGCGTTGCGCAGCGGGCGTTTCGGCGAATTAGATTTGCCTTTTATGCATTTTTTGGGTAAGAGATTTTACAATGGAAACGGACGAATCTCTTAAAAATTGCGACAAATCGAAATCGGCCGGCCGGCTCGAATACCTGTTTGCTTTGCACCGCGATCTGCGCGGCGAGATACGCGACAGAATCGCCCAGCGCGACAGGTTTGCCGTGCAGTTTTTAGTGGCCGTTTGCGCGGTCGTGTCGGTTTCCATTATGGAATTTGAGTACGCTCCGTTTCTTGCCGCCTTTATTCCGGTTGTTGCGATATTTTACTTCGTGCAGATTTCCTATTCCTACGCCGTTCACAATGGCATTTCGGAATTTTTGCGCAATCGTGTGGAGCCCGAAATTGCCGGATTGCTGGACGTCCCCGCGCAGGCTCGCCACGGAATGTTTTGGGAGACTCGTTGGGAATTTTTGCGCAGGATTCGCGGGAATTTTCCCATTGGAATCAGGCAGAGGTTCTTTGAGGTCGCCATGTTTGCGGCTCCGCTTGTGTTTTTGTTTTTGTTTCTCGCGCTCGTTTTGGGTTCGGACCGCTATTCAAAAACGTTCGTCTGGACGTATGCGGTTCTCGTATGCGCGGCGTCCGAGTGTGCGGCTTTCTGGATAAAAAGGAGGCTGTCCGCCGCCTGTGTCCGCGCCTCTTTTGCGCCGCGCCAGAAATTCGCCCCCGACGATCCCGTAGAGCTTCGCAACAAATACAAGCTTTCCGACAGGGCCGTTTTTATAGATAGGGACGGCACCTTAATTGTGGACAAAATCCAGCCGAAGGACCCTTCCGAAATTGAGTTTTTTCCGGATACCTTTGAAAGCCTGCGGGAAATTCAAAGCAAGGGGTACCGCCTGATAATTGCGACAAACCAAGACGGCATCAGGCAAGGCAAACTCACGGAGGGCGAATTTTTTAAGTTCAACGCCCGTCTGCGGGAAAGGCTTGCGGGCGAAGGCATATATTTGGACGCGATTTACTATTCGCCCCACGAAGACAAAGACGGGCATTTTAGTTTCAAGCCGAATCCAGGAATGCTGTTTCAGGCGGCGGAGGACTTCAGGTTGGACATGCGCAATTCGTATATGATAGGCGATCGGCCGTCGGATTATCTGGCGGCTTTGGGGGCGGGTGTCATACCGCTGCTGGTGGGGACGGGCACATATTCGGCGGAGGAAAAAGCCCGTCTCGATGAGTTTGTTCGCAATCGGGGTTTGCGGATATGTTCCGGCCTTAGGGAAGCCGCAAACCGCATTCCGCTCGTGCGCTAGTTTCCGTCCGCGCGCCGGTACTGAATATCTTGCGCCGTTTTGCCCCCGCAGTTTTCTTGAGGCCGCCTGCGGCCAGTGTAGCCAATGCAACCAGTGCGGCGTCGAAAGGTTTGTCAGTTGTGCGCCGAGCCGCGGCGGGGCGATTTTAATTCAAGCTCCAATATTTCCCAATATTTGCGTGCGGGGAGCGCGAAAATCTGCGCGCCGGCGGATACGGTGAATGTGCGACATGCAACATGCAGCGCGCGGTGAATACGGGGACGTTCAGTGTGCGACGCGCGGCGGGTGCGGGGAATGTATGGCATACGATGGGGGCGGAAAACGCGCGACAAGCGGCTAGTGTAGAACGGCGGCCGGCGTATAGCACGCGGCAGGGTACAGGAAATGCGCGGTGGACGGTATGCGGCTGGCGCGGGGAGTGTACGGCACGCGGCGGTTTTCAAACGGCGCGCGACAGACGGCGCGCAGTGGGTGTGAGGAGTGTGCGGCGGGCGGTGAGTACGGGGGGGGGACGTTCAGCGCGCGGCAAACGGCAGGTTTCAAACGGTATACGGCACGCGACGCGCGGCGGACAGAAAGCGAAAGATAGACTCCCGCTTTGCGAGAAAGCCCGATACTTGACGCGTTGCGTCGCGCGGGGCAGTCTTGCCGCCGCCGCGGCGAAGGGCGGGGAATCTATTTTCTTGCGGCCTTCTTGAGGATTTCCTCGCCGACTTTTTGGTTTTCGGGGCCGATGAATATTACGTCGTTCGACGGGAACAGCTTTTTAAACTCTTCGACGTCCGCTGGAGAGTCCGCCCACAGGGGCTTGTCGTCGGGAAGGTGGGAGGCGAGCAGATATTGTCCCTTGCGCACGTAGAATGAATTGCCTTTGAACGCGGCCGGAAATTTCGTCGCAAAGTATCCGTTGGAGTCCCAGAACGTGTTGTTCTTTACGACGAGAGAGGCGCCCGCCAGATCGCGGTGCGACAGCAGCGCGGCGTCGCGCGTTTCGGGGCAGGAAAATTCGTTGTCTCCGCATTGGTAGGCGAGATTGTCGGAAAATTCGCAGTTTTCGTACGCGACGCTCCCGCCGTTTTTCGAGCGCAGGAAATGTTCGAACGCCTGGCGGCACCGGTAAAATACATTGTTGGAAAACGATATGTCCTTTGCAAGGAGGTCGCCGTCGCTTATTCCCTGAATTGTCGCGCCGCAGTCATAGGTTCTGGAGACCCGGCAGTTTGTCACCCTGTTGCCGTTCGCCGGATTTTTCGACGTGATCCAAAACTCTATTCCATTGCCGAAGCGGACGTATCCGCCGCCGTATCCGGCCTGTATAGAGCCGCCTATCAAATCGATGTCCAGCGAGTCGAACCGGCAGTTTCGAGCATTGCAGACGCCGTGCAGCCCGAACCCCTTTACGGCGACGTTTTTGACGGTGCAGTTCTTCAGCCCCGATATTCCGTGCGAGGCCGTCACGAAGGCAATTTTGCGCCCGCCGGCCGACGGGTTTTCGGGGAATTTGAAATAGAGGTATCTGAATTTGTGGCCGCGCGCGGCGACGTCCGGGCCCTTTGCCCACGGCCCTTCGGCGGCAAAGAAATCCCCGTCGGAATTCAGGGCGCTAAGGCGCCATACCAGATGCCCGTAAATCTTGTCGGAGGACATGTCGTAGACGGCGCCGATGTTGAGCTTTGAACGGTCGGAGCTGTCGCGCATTCCGCCGAAATTTTTTTCGTCCAGCATGTCTATGCGCCAAATCCCGTTGGGCATTTTCACCCATGCGTCCGGATTTTCCACAATTCTCAAGCCGCAGATTTGCGGGGGAGCGCCGTCTGCGTATGCGTCGATATTGCAGTCGGCAAAATCCCTGAGCTGTTCGTAAAACACGTCCCCGCGCTTGAGAAAGATGTTTGCGCCGGTTTTCGGGGCGGCGGCTATGGTTTTGTACGGGGCGTCTTTCGAGCCGTCGTTGGAGTCGGAGCCGGAGGACGAGGAGACGTAAACGTCTCGGCAGAACGCCGTCGCAACGGCGGACAACAAAAGCGCGCAAAGCAGAGTTTTCATGGCCAAAAGCATAATCGGGCGGAGCGATTTTTTCAATGCGAAAATGTCGGAAATGGCGCTTTGCGCGGCCGCTTGCCGCGTCGCAAACGCATTTTTGTTGCCGCATGCAAAAAACGCTTTCCGTCGAATCGGCTTGCGGCATGCAAAATGAAATGCGTAAAAATAAAATGCGAAGCCGCAGTCTCTGCCGCGAAAAAATTTGTCCGCGCGATGCGCCGCTTTTTGCAAGTTTTGCCTTGCGCGTCTGCGCCTTCGGCCAAAGGCGTCCGCATTTGCGGCGGCTTGCGCAAAAAAGGCGTTCCGCAAATCGGAACGCCGAAAAACGCCTTGGCATTTCGCCTCTTTTTGCGGCTTTGCTTGCGTGAACGCATTTGCCGCGGCTTGCGCGCAAGCTTTTGCCGCCTTCGTAAGCGCGCGGCGGGCTATTTTTTTGCTATCGAATCCGCTACTGCGTCTTCGTCGGTGACAAACAGCGGATAGTCCGTTATAGGGACGCCCTGCCAGCCCTTTTTCATCTTGTAAACCTTGCCGGTCATCATGTCGATGAGTACGGGTTTTTTTATCGGCTTTGGGGCGTCGGAAGCCCAGCGCAAAGAGACGTTCTCAATGGGATTCATGCGCATTTGCAAATCCTCCGGAATATAGTACGCATACAGCGGCCAGCCGTCGAGGTCGAATGACTTGCATGCGGCGGAGGCGGCAACCTCGGTCAGCCTTGAGATTTTCGCCTTCGGCGGGAATACGTTTCCGAAGTACAAGTCGATGTAATAGTCGGCGGGTTTCGCGCGGGCGTCGAAGAGCGCGCAGAAGTTTTTGAGGACGTCGTAGGCCTTGCGCGTGCGGTAGTCGCCCCCGTTTTCCATTATGCCCCAGACGGCCTCGTCGTAAGCCCCGCCGCCGCCGACTTTGTAGTTGGAGTTGAAGTCGATTACCATGAAGAACGAACTCATTTCCAAATCGTTTGACAAGTCGGCGACGAACCGCCGCAGCATCCATTTCGCCTGAATGTCCTCGTTGCTCGGATACCAGCTTCCTTTGGCGACCCAGCTGTCCGGCGGTATGTGCGCGGGGTAGCCGGCCTCGCCCTGCCTGATTTTCATCTTGCCGCCGGAGGCCGCGATTAGCGTGCGCATGCCGGCAATCATGGCGTCGTATCCGAGTTCCGGAACCATGCAGTACGGGTGGACGCTGAAGAAGTCGAGTTCGCGCGCGGCGTCGTTTTGCATGAACTTTTTGAAGTAGGCGTCGAATCCGCCGGCCTTGCAGGCTCCGATTTTTGCGTCAGGGTCGGCCGCCTTTATTTCTTTGGCGGTTATCTCGATGAACTTTGCGTATTCGGCGGCGTCGGCGGCGCGCGGCTGCCAGAATTTTTTGATGTTTGGCTCGTTCCAAATTTCGTATTCAAACACCCTGCCTTTGAAGTGTTCGGCGAGCGCGCGCACGTAGTTTTTCCACGCCTGCAGGCACTCGTCGCCGTAGTACAGCGGAACGTGCCCGACGGCCGTGGGATTGTCGGTTTTGCCCATGTACAGCGGATTTCCGTAGCCGACGTTAAACCACGGCTGTATCCCCCGCGCGCGCAAGTTGTCCACAACGTCGTCAAGCCACTTGAAGTCGTATTGTCCCTTTTGCTTTTCGGTGCGCGCCCAGCCCGTTTGGCAGCGCGCGTGCTTTACGCCCGTCGCGCCTATCTTGTCGTAGACTTTCGACGGGTCGAACACTTCGCGGTCGAGGCATTCAAACCCTATGCCTATCCGCGAGGCGCCGACCTGTTTCGAGGTCTTGGTTTTCAGAGTTCCCATTTCCTCCAGCGTATTCGCGCTGGCGACGGTCAGCGCCTTGTCCAACTGCGCGAACGCGGGAGCGCAAGCGAGCGCGGCGGCCGCCGCCAGAAGTTTTTTCCCGTTTTTGATGAGCTTTTGCATGGCTTTCCTATTTTTGGTTTTTTTCTATTAAATCGGCTACGGCGTCAAATTCGGCCACCATCAGCGGATAATCCGCAATCGGAATGTTTTTTGCGCCGCTTTTGAGCAGGTAAACGCCTCCGTCCATGAAGTCTATCAGGACAGGTTTTTTGAAATCCGTCCCGTTGAAACTCAGGGAGACGTTTTCGAGCGCCCCGCTTTGCAGCTGCAAGTCCTCCGGAACGTAATAGACGCACATGGGAAGGCCGTTTCGCTCGAACATTTTTATCGCGGACTGCGCGGCGAGTTCGGGAATCCTTGAGACGGCCGCTTTGCGCGGGTGGTTGAAGCTTATAGAGGCCGTTGCGGGCGCGGACCTTACGGAGTCGTCAAACACGGCCAGAAAGTTTCTCATGGCCTGGCAGACCTTGCGCTGGCGGAAGTTTCCGCCGTTTTCGGTCACGCCCCATGCGAAGGTGTCCACTTGCGCGCCCTTGCCGAGCGCGTAGGCGGGGGAGAAGTCGGTTATCATGAAGTAGGAGCTCAAATCCGCGCCGCTTGTGAAGTCCAGAAGAAACTGGCGCAACATCCACTTTGCCTGAATGTCCTCGCTGCCCTTGTGCCAGGTATTTTTGGCCACCCAGCACGTTTCCGGAATGTTGTAGGGAAATCCCGTTTCGCCCTGTCGCACCCGCGTCTTGGCCCCGGAGGCGGCTATCGCCTTTTCTATCGAGCGCACCATCTTTTCGTAGCCGCGTTCGGGAACTATCCTGTACGGGTGTATGGATATGAAATCCAAAGCGCGTCCCGCCCCGTTTTTGAACATGTCCGTCAGGTATTTGCTGCTCCCGCCGGCAAGAGCGGCTCCGATTTTGGCGTTAGGGTCGGCCGCCTTTATTTCGCGCGCGGTAAGCTCGATTAGCTCGACGTACTTTGCCGGGTCTTTCTCTTGGTCTCGCCAAAACGTATTTATGTTTGGCTCGTTCCAGATCTCGTATTCGAACACTCTGCCCTTGAAGTGTTCGGCGAGCGCGCGCACGTAGTTTTTCCACGCCCGCAGGCACTCTTCGCCGTAGTACAGCGGAACGTGGCCTACGGCATATTTGTTCTTTGTGGGGCTCATATACAGCGGGTTTCCGTAGCCGACGTTGAACCACGGCTGTATCCCGCGCGCGCGCAGGTTGTCGACAACGTCGTCGAGCCACTTGAAGTCGTATTGTCCCTTTTTCGTCTCGGTGCGCGCCCAGCCCGTCTGGCAGCGCGCGTGCTTTACGCCGAGCGAGGCGGCTATGTCGTAATACGGCGCGGGATCGTACATCTTTCTGTCCAGACACTCAAACCCTATTCCGTACTTGGACGACTTTATTTGACTTGAAAGCCTCGGCTTTATTTTCCCAACCGGTTCCGCCGAGTCCGATCGCGGCGCAATGTTGGCTTGCGCCTGCGGGAGCGCCGCCAATGCCGCCAGCGCGGCAAGCAGCGTCGGAATCGCCTTGTAAAACCTCGATTTCATGTAGATTTCCCCCCCCTGTGCATTGTTGATTCCGTTCGGCGGAAACGGCCCTTCGGGCAATATGCAAACGCCTCCGACCCTGCCGGGCAATTCCTCCAACCCGGTTTTTGGAGTTTAACACGGGAAGGAAAAACGGGCAAGCGTTTTTTATGACATCAAAACAGGAAATGGATATTGTCTTTTCGCGGCCGATTATTGCGCTATGCGGCGTCGGCGGCGCGTTTCGCGGGGGTTGCGGTTGCCGTCGGTGCGCGAAGCGCGGCCGCGGTTTCCGGTGCGGTTTTGCAAATGCGGGGGGAACCCAGGCTCCGCGGGCGCGTCTACTAATATTAAGAAGGAAGGCGATGCGGCCTTAGCGCGTGCGCGCGAGGAAAGGGCTTTGCGCGTGCGGATAGTTTCGGAAATTTTTGCGCAATCGGACACTGCGGGAAAAGCGGCGTTATATTTGAAGGAACGGTTTTGCGGCGGAAAATATTGCGGAAGGGGGAGGGAATGGAGATTCGGAAGATTGAAGCGGAGTCAGGCTCGAAAATGTTTTTGTTCGCGCCCGCGGTGAAGCTCGCGGTGAAACGGGTTTTGGCGCGGTTTTTCAAGTGCGGGAAATCTCGCCATTTCGACCCCGCGGCGCAATCGGAATGTCCGCGCGGAATTTTGCGTGCGGGCGCAAAGAGCTTTGGACTTGTCGAAATTCGGACGGGTTTCATTGCAAGGTTTCGCCGAAGGCCGTTCGGGCGGAGAATCTTTTTCCGACTACACTCCCGCAAAATCGAAACTTCCCTGTGCGGCGCGGCATTTGCGTTTACGCGCGAAAAATGCGCGCGCGATTCGCAAAGGGAGTTTGCTCTTGAAAATTCGGCGGCATTTCCGATAAGATTGCCGTTCTAATAATGGAAGGAAAAGAAAAAGGCGGAGCCGAAGACGAAATCCGCCGCAGGAAACTGCGGAGGTCGGCTCCTCTGCCGCCGTTTAATTCCCCATTTCCCCCGCGGGTTCCCGGCGCAGGCGGGACGTCCGCCGCCGCATCTTCGCCGGAGGAAGCCGCCGAAGATATTATAGAGGACGACGGTTCCGCCGAGTTTTACGACGACGACCTTGCGCCTCCGGATATCTCCGGGCTCTTGCCGCCGCCGTTTGTTCCTCCGCCGCCGTTTGCGCCGCCCCCTCCGGCATTTGCGCCGCCCCCGCCTCCTATGGGTAGGCCCGGATTCGTTCAGCCGACGGGCGCGCCTCCGCCGTTTCGCGGCGGGAGTCCGTTCCCTTTGCGCTTGCCCCCTCCGTTTCCCGGAGGGCCGTTTTTTCCTCCCCATGCGGGAGCCGCCGGCGATGCCGCGCAAGATTTTGCGGAAGGCGAATTTGCCGATAGCGATCTCGCCGAAAGAAATCCTGCGGAAGGCGACGCCTCCGCCGGGTATTACGGCGACGACGGCCTTGCGCCGCCCGACATGTCCGAACCTCCTCCTCCGCCTCAGGTATTTGCAACTCCATTTCCTTTTCCGCCGCCGCCCCCTCCGCCTCCTCCGCCGCCAATCGGCGGGCCCGGATTTGTTCGGCCGTTTGCGCCGCCTCCTCCGTTTCGCGGCGGGAGCCCTTTCCCGTCGCAGTTGCCTTCTCCGTTTGCCGGCGGCGCGCTCCCGCCGCCGCTTTCCCCAGGGCGGCCTGCCGCCGGAGAAGGCGGAGAAACTCACGATTTGCCTTTGCAAGCCGGCGGGCGCATTCCGAAAGATTCCTCCGCCCCCAAGCGCGCGCGCAGGTCGTACAACGACCTAAAGCCCTCCGCCGCGGCCGAGCGGCTGCGCGAGGAAGGGGAGGAAAAGGCCGTCATAAACGGCGACAGGGAAAATGTCCGCCGCGTCGCGATGGTATTTTTAATCATGATTTTCGCGATAATTGCGATTATGCTTTTGGGGACATTCGGAACGAGGGGATACGAGTATTACAACGAGTACGTCGAACGCCTTCGCGCGGAGGCCGAAAAGACTGTCGAAATATCGGCTCCGCCCGAAGATTCGGGCAAATCCGCATTGAAAGTGGACGCAAATTCCGAGGAGGGCGCCTGCCTTGCCGCCTTTTACGGCGCGCTCGGAGACATAGGCAAAATTGCCGACATGCGCTATACTCTGTACACCGGCACCGTGGAGATAGACGGCAAGACCAGGGAGCTGCACTGCATAAGGAAGAACACGGGGGAGGCGTTCCTGCGGCTGGGGAGCGATTCGGCCGAGGGGGCGTATCTGATAAACTTCTTCGACGAGCCGTCGCTGCGGCTGTACGACGGCACGCTTACCGGGCGTTCCTCCCCGCTGGATTCCGTCGAGGAGACCCGCCTGCGCGCGATTACAACCTTTGACGAGGCCCTTTTTGCAAGGGCGTTTTCCGGATTGGAGCAGGCTGTGCGGCAGCCGCTGAAGAGCGCGGGAAAGGAGGAAATCGACGGCGTCGTCTGCAATGTGCTTACGGCCCAGGAGGGGCGCGGGCATTCGCTGAAGTTCTATTTTGACGCTAAAGACGGGTTGCTTAAGAGGCTCGAATTTAAAAATTCCTCCTCCTCGGCGCGCGTAGACTTTTCCGAGTATGCCGTTTCGGACGACTCCTACAAATATCCGGCCCTTCGGACGGTGTATATCGACGGAAAGCTTTTTGCGCGGGTCAGAATCGGATTTGTGGTGTCGAACAAGTGGATGTTCTTTCCGCGTTGACGGGCGGCGGCGTTTTCGCGCGCCGCGGCGCGGGCAAATTTTGGTTGAATTTTCGCACCGGCTGCCTAACTTTAAAACTTCATGGACAAATGTGCCTCCTTTGATTCCGGAAACGAGCAGGGCTTTGTATGCACAAAGCTCGACGCGGTCATAAATTGGGTAAGGTCCAATTCCGTCTGGCCGCAGCCCATGGGGCTGGCGTGCTGCGCAATAGAGCTTATGGCGGTGGGCGGCTCGCGCTTCGACATCGGAAGAATGGGCATGGAAGTCATGAGGTTTTCTCCGCGGCAGAGCGACTGCATGATTGTGGCCGGAACCGTCACTTACAAAATGGCCGGCGCGGTGAAGCGCGTGTACGACCAAATGGCGGCGCCAAAGTGGGTCGTGGCCATGGGCGCGTGCGCCTCGACCGGCGGAATGTTCAGGACCTATTCGACCCTTCAGGGCGTCGACAAGGTGATTCCCGTCGACATTTACGTCGGCGGCTGTCCCACGCGGCCGGAGGCGCTTCTCGACGCGTTGACGGGCCTTCAGAAAAAAATTCGGACGGAGCGCTCCGCAAAGGCGCTGTTTTCAAAATAGGGCGGCGGGATATGAACAGGAAGAACATAGCCGAGGAACTTTCGTTTTTGAAGCCGCGCGCGACTTCGGACGGCATGGCGGCCTTCGACTGCCCTCCCGACCGCCTTTTGGAGGCCGCTCGCGCGCTGAAGGAGCGCTTTGAATGCCAGACGCTGACGGACATTGCGTCGGTCGATATGGGGCAGTTCGCCGGCGAGGGCCGATTTGGGTGCGTCTATCACTTTTTCTCCCACACTAAGAAGTTTTACGTCAGGCTGGCGGCGATGTGCCGGAGCGCGGCCGAACCGCGCCTTCCGTCGCTGACGGGCGTCTATCCGAGCGCGGACTGGCTTGAGCGCGAGGCGTTCGACCTCATGGGCATAACTTTTGACGGCCACCCGCGCCTGCGCAGGATTCTCATGTGGGAGGGCTACCCCTACCACCCGCTTCGCAAGGACTTTCCCCTGGCAGGGCTTCCGGCTCCGCTTCCCGACACTTTCGAGGGAAACGAGGACGCCGCACAAGTCGTTCCCGCGCCGGAGGAGGGCGGGCCGTTTCACTCCGCGTCGGAATCGTCCGGTTTTTCGCCCCAGCGCGAGCCGCGCAGTTGGGAGGGCAAGCCGGGCGGACAGTAGGCAGGCCGGATAGGCCGCGGCGCGGGCGGGGGATTTCCGCCGCCTGCCGGACGGCGCAATTTAACGACAATTTCAAATGGACAGCAGCGAATTTACATATCCCGAACCCGCCGGACTCGCCGAAGGGCGCGTCGGCGAGAAGATGGTCTTGAACGTGGGGCCCTCCCATCCGGCGACCCACGGGGTGTTGCGCCTGAAGCTCGAACTCGACGGAGATCTCGTCACGAGAGCCGATCCGATGGTGGGCTATCTTCACCGCGGGCAGGAGAAGATTGCCGAGAACCTGACCTACAACCAGTTCATTCCGTTTACGGACAGGCTGGATTATCTGGCTCCCATTTGCAACAATGTGGCTTTTGCGCAGTGCGCGGAAAAGATCGCCGGCATAGAGGTCACTCCGCGCTGCAAGGCCGCGCGGGTCATCGCGTGCGAGCTTTCGCGCATATGCAGCCACTTGGTGGGGCTGGCCGCCTACGGCATGGACGCGGGCTCGTGGACGGTGTTCATGTACTGCTTTACGCAGCGCGAGAAAATCATGACGCTGTTCGAGCAGCTCACGGGCGCGCGAATGACGTCCTCCTACGCGAGAATCGGCGGGCTTGCGCGCGACATTCCCGAAGGCTGGCTTGGCAACGTCAACGCGTTTTGCAACCAGTTTCTGCCGGCGTTCGACGAAATCGACAAGCTCATAACGCGCAACCGCATTTTCATAGACAGGACGGAGGGGATAGGCGTCATAAGCGCGGAGGAGGCCATGCAGTGGGCCTTGACCGGCCCCAATCTCCGCGGCAGCGGCGTGGCCACCGACATTCGCAAGGACTTCCCCTACCTGGGCTATGCCGACTACGAATTTGACGTGCCCATAGGCGTGCACGGCGACTGCTACGACAGGTGGCTGGTGCGCATAGAGGAGTGCCGCCAGAGCGTTCGGATAATCCGCCAGGCCATAGAAAAAATGCCCGACGGCCCGTGCAACGTGTCGAATCCGCGCGTCACGCTACCGCCGAAAGACAAGGTCTTGCGCAACATGGAGGATTTGATAAACAATTTCATAGTCGCCACCGAGGGCCCCGCGATTCCGGAGGGCGAGGCCTACTTCGAGGCCGACAACCCCAAGGGCGCATTGGGCTTTTACATAATTTCGAAGGGCGCGGGCGTGCCGTACCGGGTGAAGATACGCGCGCCGTCGTTCATAAGCTTAAGCGCCATGCAGCACGTTCTGCCGGGCCACCATATGAGCGACGTGGCCGTGATACTCGGCTCGATGGACTTCGTTCTCGGCGAGTGCGACAGGTGACGGAACTTTGGGAATTTAGGGACATGGAAATAGACAGCCAGTTGGAAAAGCGGTGCGACGAATTAGTTTCGCAGTATCCCAAGCGGCGTTCCGCCGCGATGATGGTCATGCACGCCATACAGGAGAAGTTCGGATATTTTGACGATTCCGCCGTGGAGTTCGCCGCCCGAAAGCTGGGCGTGGAGCCGATAGAGGTTTACGGCATGCTTTCGTTTTACCCGATGTATTCGGACAAGCCGCGCGGCAGAATCCACATCAAGGTGTGCCGCACGCTCTCCTGCGCGCTCAGCGGCTCTGTGAAGCTGGGGCAGGAGCTTGCCAAGATTACGGGCTGTCGCGTGGGGGACACGAAGGGCGTCTACACGCTGGAGTTTGTGGAGTGCTTGGGCAACTGCGTGCGCGGGCCGAATGTCCAGGTCAACGACAAACTGTTCGAGGCGGTCGCCCCGGAGGACGCCGAGAAATTCATGGAGAAAATCTCCGCGCTGGACGCCGCCGGGGAGCTCGCCCCCCGCTCCTCTTTCGACAACCCGCAGGGCGACGGATTCGATTCGCCCGCATACAAAGGATAAAAAGGACAATCCCATGCCGGCAACGCAGACAAGAATCATTTACAGGCATATCGACTTGGAGGGTTGGGACGCGTCGATAGACAAGTACGTGTCGGACGGCGGGTACGAAACTCTCGCCGCCGCCGTAAGGCGCCCGCAGGCCGAGCTTTGCGAGGAGGTCTTGAAGTCGAATCTGAAGGGGCGCGGCGGCGCGGGCTTTCCCATCGGCATGAAGTGGAAGTTTCTGGACCGCAGGAGCGGCAAGCCCATATATCTGATATGCAATGCCGACGAATCCGAGCCGGGAACCTGCAAGGACAGGCTTTTGATATATCAGGATCCGCACCAGGTGATAGAGTCGATAATGTGCGCGGCCTACGCGATAGGCGCGGCGCAGGCGTTCATCTATATCCGCGGCGAGTACATCAACGGCTACCGCATACTGGAGGAATCCATAAGGCGCGCGCGCGAGTGCGGATTCGTGGGCGCGAACGTCTGCGGCAGCGGATATTCGTGCGACATCACCGTTTGCCGCGGCGCGGGTTGCTACGTCTGCGGGGAGGAGACCGGGCTGATTTCGTCGCTCGGCGGCGGGCGGGCGTATCCGCGGATAAAGCCGCCGTATTTTCCCGCGGCCATGGGGCTGTACGACTGCCCTACGGCGGTAAACAATGTCGAGACTCTCTGCTGGGTTCCGCAGATATTCAGGCTCGGCGGCGAGGCCGTGTCGAAAATCGGCGTCGCTTCCGATCCTGGGACGCACATTTGGGGGGTGAGCGGGCAGGTGAAAAATCCCGGCAGGTACGAAATCGAAACCGGCTCGTGCACGCTCGGCGAGCTGCTCTACGACCTCTGCGGCGGGCCGCTTGCCGGAAGGCGTTTCAAGGCGGTTATTCCGGGGGGGTCGTCCATGAAGATTCTGCGCTGGGACGAAAAGTTTAAGATATCCAATCCCGACGGGACGGAGTGCGAGCGGCGCACGGAGGACATTCGCCTGGACGCGGCGTCGTTTCAGCAGTGCGGCACGGCGTTGGGCTCCTGCGGGGTGATAGTCATGGACAACACGGTCGACATGGTCGAGGCGCTGGCCAACCTCAACCAATTTTACGCGCACGAGAGCTGCGGGCAGTGCACGCCCTGCCGCGAGGGGACGCTGTGGATGCGCCGCATTACGCGCCGCATTTGCGAAGGCTGGGGTAGGGAGGAGGACATCGACCTGCTCAAGAGCGTGGCCGACAACATGTGCGGCCGCACAATCTGCGCCCTCGGAGAGGGGGCGGCTTGGCCGACGCAGAGCAATGTGGCCAAGTTCAGGGAGGAATATGTCGAAAAAATCAGGCGTCAGGAGACTGTCGGCGGGCAGGCGCGCCTCGACAACAACGCATACAGGCTCATTTAGCGATGGACAGGGTTAAAATCAACGTCAACGGGACGGATTTTGAAGTCGATGCGGGGCAGAACGTGCTTTCGGCATGCAGGAGTATCGGCGTGGAGATTCCGTTTTTTTGCTACCACGAGCGTCTGAAGGTTGCCGGTTCGTGCAGAATGTGCCTCGTGTCCGTGGGGACTCCCGCGCGCGACAGAAATACGGGGGAGATCGTCAAGAACGAGGACGGTTCCGTGAAGATAGCCTGGCTTCCCAAGCCGTCCATAGCCTGCGGCACAAACGTATCCGAGGGCATGAACATAGTGACCGACAGCGAGGCCATAAGGCAATGCCGCGGCAGCATCTTGGAATTTCTGCTTCTCAACCACCCGCTTGACTGCCCCATATGCGACAAGGCCGGCGAGTGCAAGCTTCAGGAGTACGCCAACGCCTACGGAAACGGAGTTTCCCGCTTTTGCGAGAGCAAGAACGTAAAGCCCAAACGCCGCGAGGTCGCCGGAAAGATAATTCTCGATTCCGAGCGTTGCATACTTTGTTCGCGCTGCGTGCGCTTCTGCGAGGAGGTAATCGGAAGGCCGATATTCGGATTTACAAAGCGCGGCTCCAAGACGGAGATTTCGGTATATCCCGGCGGTGACAACGACAGCAACTACCTGCTCAACGCGGTGGACATCTGTCCGGTCGGCGCGCTGACGGAAAAGGCGTTCCGCTTCCAGATGCGCGCGTGGTTCCTGCGCACGGCGCGCTCGATAAGCCCGGAGAGCAGCGCGGGGACGAACACGACGGTGTGGACGCGCGAGGGGCGCATATACCGCGTCACCCCGCGCGACAACGAGTTTGTGAACGGCTCGTGGATGAGCGACAGCGGGAGGTATTTCCACATCGGCCGCGGAGAGCGGCTGTCGGGGGCTCGGCTGGACTCGTCGGCGTGCGATCTGTCCTACGCGATCGACAGGTGCGTCGAGATTTTGGGCCTGTCCGATTTTGCGATAGTGGCGAGCGCCTTTCAGACGGTCGAGGAGATGTTTTTGCTCAAGGAGCTTGCGAGGGCGGCCGGGGCGCCGGTTCACATGGTGTCCCATCTGGGGGAGGACGACGGCTTTCTGGTTTCGGCCGACAAGACTCCGAACCTGCGCGGCGCGCTTGTGACGGGCCTGATAAGCGAATATCCGCCGGACAACTTGGGCGCTCTGGCGGAGAAAATCGACTCCGGGGAGATTAAGACGGTGCTGTGTTTCGACGAGGATTTGAAGTTGCTGGGGCTCGGCTCGCAGCACTTCAAGAAGGCCAATGTGATATTTTGTTCGAGCGTCGAAAATTCTTCCGCCGTGGGGGCGAAGGTCTGCGTGCCTTTGGAGAGCGAGACGGAAAAGGGCGGCATATGGATAAACCGCCAGTTCAGAATGCAGCGTTTCGAGGCGGCCGTCGAGCGTCCGAAGTGGGCGGCGTCCGCCGTGGAGTTCTTGAGCCAGCTTCTTTGCCGCATAGGCGGGGCGGACTTCGACACTCCGGACGTCGGGCTGCTGCGCTCCGTAATCGCCGGGCGCGTGCCGCAGCTTGGAGGCTGCGCCGACATTCCCGATTGCGGCGCTCTCATAGACGCCTCCGCGTTTGCCGGCGTCAAATTTCCCGAAAAGGCGGCGTTTAAATTCGATCCAGCGTCGGTCGGCGCGAATGGGGGCTGAAGTTTTCATGACTAATATCTTGTTGAACAGTTTGGCTTTGGCCGCCGGCGGAGTCTCCGGCGGGACGGCCGCCGCGCAGGGGGCGGTTTCGTCGCCTGCCTCTGATTGGACGGAGTTGCTGCTGCGCGTCCTGTTCTCTCTGGCCGCCATAATTGTGGTGATGTCTTTTGCGGGATTGAGCGTCGTGGCCGAGCGAAAGGTCTGCGCCTTCATACAGGGCAGATACGGCCCGAACAGGACGGCCATACCGTGGGTGCTGGCCGTGCCCGTGCTGGGGAGGTTTTTGCAGCGCGCCGGACTGATGCAGCTGGTGGCCGACGGTCTTAAGTTCCTGTTTAAAGAGGATCCCCTGCCGGCCCATGTGAATAAATTTTGGTACGTCGCCGCTCCGGTGATGTCGCTTACGCCGGTTCTTGTGGCCGCGTGCGTCATTCCGTTCGGAGTGTATTGGAGCAACGGGGCGGCCATGCCGGTTTCAGTCGCCAATCTCGACGTGAGCCTGCTGTTTGCGCTGGCCGTCGGGGCGCTCGGCGTTTACGGGACGATCATGGCGGCGTGGTCGTCGAACAGCAAGTTTCCCTATCTGGGGGGAATGAGGGCGTGCGCGCAGGTCGTAAGCTACGAGCTTACGATGGCTCTGGCGGTTTTGCCGGTGGTAATGTTCGCGGCCCGCGGCGCGGAGAGCCCGCTGAACTTGTTTGAAATCGGCCGCGCGCAGAGCGCGTCCGCGTGGTTTTGCATCGTTCAGCCGCTGGGCGCGCTCCTGTTTCTGATCGCGCTCTTTGCGGAGACGAACCGCCTCCCGTTCGACATGGCCGAGAGCGAGACCGATTTGGTCAGCGGATTCCACACCGAGTACGGCAGCTTCAAGTTCGGACTGTTTTTCGTGGGCGAGTACGGCCACATGGTCGTGGGGTCGGCTCTGTTCATAACGCTCTTTCTGGGGGCGTGGAATCCGTTGCCGTGGCTTGCATGGCCGGAGGAATGGGGGGCGGCCGCGTCGGTTTTGTCGGTGCTGACGTTTCTTGTCAAGATTGCGGCGATGCTCTTCTTCTTCATATGGATCAGATGGACGCTTCCGCGCTTCAGGTACGACCAGGTAATGAATCTCGGCTGGCGCGCGCTGCTGCCGCTCGGCGTGGCGAATCTCGTCTTTTACATGCTGTGGCTGGGATTTTAGAAACGGGAGATTTGAATTATGGCGATAGTCGTCGAGAGAAAACGCCTGAACTTTTTTGAGAGGCTCTATCTGCCGCAGATAGTTTCGGGCCTAATCATAACGCTCAAAAACCTGTTCAGGCCGAAGGTGACCCTGTCGTATCCCGACCAGCGTCCGACGCTGCCCGACGGATACAGGGGCGGGCCGACCCTTGTCAAGGATTCGCAGGGCAGGCAGAAATGCGTTTCCTGCCAGCTGTGCGAATTTGTGTGCCCGTCGAAGGCCATAAGGATTACTCCCGGTTCGATAGATCCGGACGGCGAGTACTTCTATATAGAGAAGGCTCCGAAGGAATTTGAGATAAATATGCTAAGGTGCATATTTTGCGGAATGTGCGAGGAGGTCTGCCCGGAGAAGGCGATAGTCTTGCAGGACGAATTTACCTTCACCGCGCAGAGCTGCGAGGAGATGATATTCGACAAGCGCCGCCTCTACGAGGCTGGCGGGACGCTTCCGGACAAGATAATGAAATGGAAGCGCGTCAAGGACAACGCGGATTTGGAAAGGGATTCCCACTAATGGAGGCGGCAGTGTATTACGTTTTTTTGGCGATGACTCTCGGCGGGGCGCTCGGCGTGTTGCTGACGCCGGGGTACGTGGGGGCGGCAATGTCCATGCTGGCCAGCATGCTTGGCGTCGCGGGGCTGATGCTCATGATGGGCGCGTATTTTCCGGCGTTCGTGATGATTACCGTCTATGCGGGCGCGGTGCTTGTGCTCTTTGTGTTCGTGGTGATGCTCGTCGGCGACGCGCACGGGCCTGTGCGCCTGTGGCGGAAATTCGCGTTTCTCGCCCTCTGGGTGGCCGCCGGCGCGGTGGTGGGGCTTTACGCTCCGCAGATGTCTTCGTGGGCCGAATCGAAACTGGCCGCCGGCGCGGCCGGCTCGCCGGGGGCGCTGGAGGTCGCCAAGAACTACGGGTTTGCAATGTTCAAAAACAACATGCTCGCCTTTCAGATTTCCGGCTTACTGCTTCTGGCTGCGATGGTCGGGGTAATCGCCGTGGCTAAGGAGCCTGCGGTTAGGAAGCGTCGCAGGGAAATGGTCTAAACTTCAACGCGCAAGATTATGCACTTTCAGCTAAGCGAATTTCTGGCGCCCGCCCTCATGCTTTTTGTGACGGGCTTTGCGGGCGCCGTGCTCAAAAAGAACGCGATAATCGTCTTCATGTGCGTGGAGCTCATGCTGGTCGGGGCGATGCTCGCGCTGCTGTCGTTTGCGGCGGCGAACGGCGACGTAAACGGCGGGGTGTATGCCCTGTTCGTCATGGCCATAGCCGCAGCGGAAGTCGCCGTGGGGCTTGCGATATTGGTTCGCCTTTTCCGGCTAAGGGGCGTTGTTGACGTCAGGGACATGAACTCACTCGGAGACTGAAGCGCGCTATGGAATCGGAACTTTACGCTATGGTGTTTATGCCGCTTGCGGCGGCGGTTTTCGGCGCGGTTTTCTTCCGGCGGTCGAAGTGGGGGGCGGCAGTTTTGTCGATTGCGTCGGCGGCGTTGGCGCTCGCGCTCGCGCTGAGGATCATGTTTTCGGGGGCGGCGGATTTTTCGTCGTCGTACGAGCTTTTCAAGCTGGGAAGTTTCAAATTCGACTTCGGCCTGCTCTGGGACGGAGCGGCGCGAAACATGATTTTTGCAGTCTGCTTTGTCGGCTTTCTGATTCACGTGTTCAGCGTGGGCTACATGGACGACGACCCCGACAAAGGCCGCTACTTTGCGGGGTTGAGCTTCTTCATGTTTTCCATGACCGGCTTGGTTCTCTCTTCCAACCTCTTTGAGATGTTCGTGTTTTGGGAGTTTGTGGGATTTAGCTCCTACGCTCTCATCGCCCACTATTGCGGGACGCTTGCGGCGGCGGAGGCCTCCAAGAAGGCCTTTATCGTCAACCGCGTGGGAGACTTCGGATTCCTTTTGGGCATACTTTATTGCTATTCGGCGTTCGGCACTACGGACTTTGCCGAGTTGGGAAAGCTCTTGGGCGAAAAGCCCGCGCTTGCGAGCGCGGCGATGGGATTTTTGGTAGTGTGCGGATTTCTCGGAAAGAGCGCGCAGTTTCCGCTTCAAGTTTGGCTTCCCGACGCGATGGCGGGCCCGACTCCCGTTTCCGCGCTAATTCACGCCGCCACTATGGTTGCCGCCGGCGTATTCCTGCTTGTTCGCCTGTGCAGCATAGGCTTTCTGACTCCGGAAGTTCTGGATTTCATTCTGATTGTCTGTTCGGCTATGGCGTTTTGCGCAGGGCTGTGGGCGTTGGGGCAAAACGACATTAAGAAGATTCTTGCCTATTCTACGCTGGCGCATCTGGGCCTGATGGGGGCGGGCGTGGCCATAGGATACGAATTGGCGATGTTCCACCTGACGACGCACGCGTTCTTCAAAGCCGCGCTCTTCCTCGTGGCGGGTTCGATAATACACGCCTGCGCGCACGAGCAGGACATATTTAAAATGGGCGGGCTTTTCAGGCGCATGCCCGTCACTTCGATAGTCGCGCTGGCGGCCGCGCTGTCGATAATCGCCATACCCTATTTTTCCGGCTATTACAGCAAGGAGGCCATATTGACTGCGGCGTTCGGCCGCGCGCAGGCCGGTGACGTTCTCGACAAGGCCGCCTTCTGGCTGATAATGGGGGCGGCGGCGTTGACTCCGGTCTATATGGGCAGGCTGTTCTTCAATGTGTTTTTCGGCAAACCCCGCACGCCCGCTGTCGAGCGTGCGCGGGAGAGCTCCCTTTGGATTCTCGCGCCGTTGGCGATACTTGCGCTCTATTCCGTGGCGGGCGCATGGGGGATTGAATACGGAATGGTTTGGGGCGGGGGAAAGATGTCGGGCCTGATTCCCGCGGCCGCTTCGGATTTCATCGGGCCTCTGCTTGAGGCGCGCCGCGCCGGCATGGAAACGATTTCCAACGTCCATATGTTTGAGTGGATTGCGCTTGCGGTCACTTTGATTGGCATTGCGGTCGCGTATGCCGTTTACGGCGGCGGAAAGGGATACGACGTTTTGGAGCGCAGGTGCCCGCCGGTTTATTCGGCCCTTCGCGCACACGGGTGGTTCGACTGCCTTTACGATTGGTACGTCGCCAAAGTGCAGCAGCGCATCGCGGTGTTCTTGGCAACCGCGGTAGATTTGCTCCTGATAGAGTTCGTCTGCGTTCGCGGATTGGGAATGCTGTGCGCCGTGACGGGCTTCGGAATAAGAAAACTCCACTGTATGGGGATTTCCGCGCAGGTCGGCTGGCTTGCGGCGGGTTTGGCGTTCCTCGCCCTTCTGATTTTGACATAGGGAATTTTTCGACATGGATATCAACTCGACAGTCTTAAGTGTGGCCGTTTATCTCCCGTTTGCGTGCGCTATCGTGCTCGCGCCGATAATGGGGCGTTCGGGGCGTCTGGCCTGCGCCGTGTCCGTATTCGGAGCGGGGGGTTCCGGAGCGGCGTCGGTATGGCTTTGGATTGAATCGTGGCTCGGCGGCGGGGCGCCCGGAGCGTTTCGCTTCGCATTCGACGGCGGGGCGGCGCTGCCGTTTCTGGCGTTGAACGGGGTGAGCGCGCCGCTGTTGGCCCTCGCCGGAATAACGGGTTTCGCGGCGGCGGTTTGGGCGGCTTCGTCCGAAATCGAGCGCAAGGGATTTTATCTGTTTTTGCTGATGATAATGCAGGGCGGCCTGATGGGCGCGTTCGCGTCCGTCAACGTGCTGTGCATGTACGCCTTTCACGAGTTCGCCCTCGTGCCGACGTTCATTGCGATGTGCGTCTGGGGGGGCGCGGGAAAGCGCATGGCGGCGATGCAGATGGCGGTGTATCTGACTCTCGGCGCGCTGGCGTCGTTAGTCGGCATAGTTGCGCTCAAGATTCAAAGCGGGGCGACGGGCTTTGCGATATACGAATTTTCCGCGGCTTTGGCGCGCGCGCACCTCGACGGCGAGTGGCAGAAGTACATTTTCGGAATGCTGCTGTTCGGGTTAGGAACGCTGGTCTCGCTCTTTCCGTTCCACTCTTGGGCGCCCCGCACATACGCCGCCGCGCCGACTTCCTTCGCAATGCTTCACGCGGGCGTGCTCAAGAAATTCGGACTGTATCTGCTTATACAGTTTGCGGTTCCGTTCGTGCCTATGGGCGCGGTAGATTGGTCGCACCTGCTGGCGGTTTTGGCTCTCTTCAACGTCATATACATCGGCTTTGTGACGATGGCGCAGGACGATTTGAAGCTGATGGTTTCGTATTCGAGCGTGTCGCACATGGGAATGTGCTTTTTGGGAATTGCCACGCTTTCGGCCGCGGGGGTGGGCGGCGCGCTTTTGCTGATGTTCGGCCACGGGCTGAGCGCGGCGCTGTTGTTCATGCTTTCCAATGCGGTCGTCAACAAGACCGGAGAATGGGACATGAGAAAAATGGGCGGAATGTACAGGCGGACGCCGATATTGGCCGCGTTCTTTGCGGCGGCGACGTTCGCGTCGATAGGCCTGCCCGGATTCGCAAATTTCTTCGGGGAGCTTTCGATATTTGTGGCGCTCTGGAAGCTTTCGCCGTGGATTTGCGCGGCGGCCGCAACCGGCTTGATCATTTCTGCCGTTTACGGGCTGCGCGCCGTGGCGCGGATTTTCATGGGCGGGGAAAATCCGAATATGGCCGCGGCCGGCGAGGAGATTTCCGACCTGTCGGCCGCGCAGCGTCTGGCGGCGGCGGCGTTGCTGGCCGGACTCCTGTTTGTCGGATTCTGCCCCGCATCGATTACGAAGGGGCTGGACGGCTGGCTCTCCACAATTCCCGTTTACAATTTAAACAAGTGACTTTATGGAAACTCCAATAGCGTATGAGTGGGGCGCGCTTCTGCCGGAGGCGATTCTTGCGGTTTTCGCGCTGTTCGCGCTTTTGTTTGCGTCGTTTGCGCGCGGACGCGGCGGAATGTTGGCGCGCGGAATTTGCGCATTCGGAATTTTTCTGGCCGTCGCGGTGCAGATTTCGAGAATGGTTTGCTCCGCGGGCGGAACGTCCTTCGGCGGAACGCTCGAATGCGGGTCGGCGTTTTCGTGCTTCGTGATGCTGTGCGGCCTGCTGACTCTGCTGATAGAGTCGCGCGCCGAAAAGAAGTCCGGGGAGTTTTGCGCGCTCGTTTTGATATGCTCGGCGTCGCTTGCGGTGTTTGTGCGCTCGCAGAATTTGATGCTGGCCTTTGTCGCGCTCGAATGCGCGACGGTTTGCCTGTACGTTTTGACCGCGTGGCAGAGGTCGTCTTCCGCAAGCCTTGAGGCCGCGGTGCGCTACCTCGTCGTCGGGGGGGCAAGCGGCGCGATTTTTCTGCTGGGCATAGCGTTTTTGTACGGGGCGGGGTTCTCGGCGGGAACGGACCTTTTGTCCGTGTCCAATCTCGGCTTGGCTGCGGAAAATCCGCTCATGTGGGCCGGCATAACGCTGGTGGGGGCGGCGGCGTTTTTCAAGATGGCGGCCTTCCCGTTCCAGTTCTGGGCGCCCGACGTCTATCAGGGGGCGCCGACTTCGGTTTCGGCGTTTTTGGCCGTGGCATCAAAGGGAGCGGGCGCGGTGTTTCTGGTAAAGATTTGCGCAAGCCTGGCGTCGGCCGCGCAGGACAATCCGGCGCTGAACGAAAAGATTGTGACGGTCGTCGGCGCGGTTGCCGCGCTTACGATATTGGTCGGCAATTTGGGCGGGGTGACGCAGACCAACGCAAAGCGCCTGCTCGCGTTTTCGGGAATATCGAATGCGGGCTATCTTCTCGTGTTGGCCGCGGCCGTTGCGCAGACCGGCATTTCGGTGTTCGCGGAGGCGACGCTCGCGTTCTACCTGCTTGCCTACATGTTCGCAAACTACGGAATCTTCTGCGTGCTTGGCGGATTTGCCGCCGAAAGGCAATCGGAGGTTTCTCTTGGCGACTTCCGCGGAATGTTGGCCGGCAACCGCCGCGACGCGCTGGGGCTAATCGCAAATCTGGCCTCGCTTGCGGGAATACCCCCGACGGCGGGATTTTTCGGAAAGGTTCTGATAATCATGCTGGCCTGGAGCGCGGAGCTCTATTGGCTGGCGGCCGTATTGGTGGCGGGGTCGGTCGTGTCGATTTACTACTATTTTGCGTGGATTCGCGCGGCGGCGGAGCCGCAGGAGAAAGCGGGCGGCGCGGATTTCGCCGTGTCGGATCTGCGCGCCTCGACGCTGTTTGCCCTCAGCGCGTGCTCGCTGTTGCTCGGCGCGTTTGTCGTTGCGGCGCGGCTGCTTTGAGAGTCGATTATGGTTGAATTGGCCGCCCTGTGCGATTTATATATGAAATATATGAATAAAACACTCCCGCTTTTCGCCCTGCCGTTGCTGGCGTTGCTCTCAATCTCCGGCTGCAATACGGAGGACAAGGAAAAATACAGCCGGACGATGGCGATAGATTCAATTCCGTCGGGAATCGACATAGTCCTTGACGGCTTCAAGGTGGGCAAAACTCCGCTGTCGGTCGATGTGGCCACAACGGATTCGGGGTGCTTCGTGCGCAAGACGGTGGTCACGGCAATTCCTTCGGCCCCCGATCTCAATACCCAGATAAAGACCTTTCCCGCCTTCAGGCTGGGCAACGAGTCCGAGAGCGCGGTGCCCGAAAAAGTCGTGTTCGACATGGCTAAAAACGCCTCCGATCCCGCGGCGGTCGTTCTCGAATACTGATTTTTTTCAGCGTTCATGCCGGCCCGCTTTCCGGATTCGCCCGGCGCGGGAGCGCGGTTTAATTTATAAGATATTGCAAAAGAGAAATCGAAAATGTCAGAGAGAGTTAAATATCTTTTGGACGAGGAGTCCATTCCGAAGCACTGGTACAACATAGAGGCCGACCTCAAGATAAACACTCCGCCGCCGATGGACATTTCCACGGGCAAGGCGTGCGAGGTCGCAAAGCTCGAAAGGATATTCGCAAAGGGCGTGGTGGAGCAGGAGCTCAGCCGCGAACGCTACATACCGATTCCGGAGCCCGTGCGGGAAATCATGCGCCAGTGGAGGCCGTCTCCGCTCTTCCGCGCGCGGCGGCTTGAGAAGCGGCTCGACACTCCGGCGCGCATATATTTCAAATACGAGGGCGTGAGCCCGTCGGGTTCCCACAAGACGAACAGCGCGATCGCGCAGGCGTTCGAGAACAAGCGCGCGGGGATAGAGAAGGTCGCCACGGAAACCGGCGCGGGGCAGTGGGGGTCGGCGTTGGCGCAGGCCTGCCAAATTTTCGGGCTCGAAAGCAGAATTTACATGGTCAAGTGCTCGTACGAGCAAAAGCCGTACCGCAAGGCCATAATGGAGCTGTTCGGCGGCACGGTCATTCCCTCGCCCAGCACCATGACGAAGGCGGGGCTTGCGGTCTTGCAGAAGGATCCCTACTGCCGCGGCTCGCTCGGCATAGCGATTTCGGAGGCGATTGAGGACGTTCTGAAATACGACAAGACGCGCTACTGCCTCGGATCCGTTCTCAACCACGTCCTTTTGCATCAGACGGTCATAGGCCAGGAGGCCATGAAGCAGATGGATATGGCCGGCGACTATCCCGACATTGTAATCGGCGCGTGCGGCGGCGGTTCAAACTTTGCGGGGATAGCGTTCCCGTTCTTGGGTGAAAAGCTCCGCGGGGGGAAAGACGTGGACATTTTGGGTGTCGAGCCGGCGGCGTGTCCGAGCCTGACTGCGGGCAAATACGCCTACGATTTCGGCGACACGGCGGGACTGACGCCGGCAATGAAAATGTACACGCTCGGCAGTTCGTTCATTCCCGCGGCGGTGCACGCCGGAGGTTTGCGCTATCACGGAATGGCGCCGCAGATAAGCAACGTTATGGCGCAGGGGCTGATGCGCGCGCGCACGGTGCAGCAGCTGGACGTGTTTAAAAGCGCGGTTGAATTTGCGCGCGCGGAGGGCATAATTCCCGCGCCGGAGTCCGCCCACGCGATTGCCGCGGCCATTGACGAGGCTTTGGAGTGCAAGAAAAACGGAGTCTCCAAGGCGATACTCTTCAATCTGTCCGGACACGGGCATGTCGACATGGCGGCCTATATGGAATATTTCTGCGGGAATCTCTCCAATTACGATTACCCGAAGGAGGAAATCGCAATGGCCCTTTCGTGTCTGCCTGTTTGCCGGGAAAACGGAAACGCGCAGTAGGCGTCGGGTTCGGCTGTTCGGAATTCGGAATTTTTTTTTCGGGCGTTCGCCGTCCGGATTTTCGGTCTGGCGAAAAGTAGGCGGCATTTTTTAATCCGCCTCAGGCGGGACGATATGCGTCGCGGTATTCGGTATTGCGCGCCGCGCGCAAGCGTTCTTTCGCCGTTCGCCTGCGGACGGCGATTTTGCGGGAGAAATTGACGCGGCCGTCGATGCCTTGAATTGCGGCGCGCCGACGGCGATTCCGCGGGACGCGCAGCGGAGCATGCGATTTTAGAAGCTGTGCGAAAAAGAGTTTTTTAGAGTTTTTTGCCGACGTTTGAAAAATGAGACTGGAAACGGGAAATGGCGGGAAATAATGGGAAATTGCGGGAATTTAAAGGCCTTGGGGACGGACTTGTCGGCCGGATTTGAGCTTGGAAACTTTTTGC
The DNA here is from genome assembly GCA_003343565.1 of Verrucomicrobiota bacterium. Lineage (GTDB taxonomy): Bacteria > Verrucomicrobiota > Verrucomicrobiia > Opitutales > Intestinicryptomonadaceae > Merdousia. The sequence continues at coordinate 26,194 of QALA01000080.1, forward strand.
GCCGGCACTCCCAAATGAAGTAAGATTTGGAAAGGTTTTCGTCCTGTTTCAAGTTTAACATAAGCTGCGCTTTCCTTGCAATCTTCCGAACCGCCCTTGCGACAGCCTTTCCAAGAGCCTTTTTCCAAATTCTGCTTCATTTTTCCAAAATCAAATTTCGCGATACGACGGCGCGCCGCGCGGGCGCGAAATAAAATCTTTGATGTCCAACGCCAATATCTGCGGCGCGCCTTTGGTTTGTCCGCGCGGCTTCGTTTGGAGTTCTTTAAAAATCCGCGCCGCCGCGCGGCAGGACTTCTTTTTGCAATCGACATTTTTTTCGCCGAATTTTTTTATGCGTTGCAAAGCCGCCGCCGCCGTTTAATTTTCTTGCGGAGGGTTTAAATGTGGACAATTGCGCCGAATTAAAATAAATTGGCGTCTGAAAAATTTTTTCGCAGGAATTTACAGGGCAGGCTAAATGGCGGACTTTTTTAGAGCGGTTATTTTGTTTGTCGCCGCCTTTGCCGTAGCGGCGCAGGACTTTCGGCTGTGCGCGCAGACGTCGGTTTCGTCTCCCGCCGCCGATGGGAGGCCGGTTTTGGACGAAAAGCTCGTCCGCGCAGCCTGCGCATATTTCGACTACGACAGAGACGGCAGTTTCAATCCGTCCCTCGAAGATTTCGGCCGCCTGATTGCGCTCGCCGACTCCGGGAATGCCGACGCCCAATTTGTGTGCGGCGTATGTTATTTTCACGGCTTGCGCATTCCGCAGGATTTTGAGAAGGCCGCGTTCATGTTTACTAAGTCCGCCTTTGCCGGCAACGCCTACGGCCAGTACGGCTTGGGAATTTGCCTGTTGGACGGGCGCGGAATTTCAAAGGACGAGAGGGCGGCATTCGGAATGTTTGAAAAGGCCGCGGCGGCGGGATTGGCCTGCGCGGCGAATATGGTAGGCGTCTGCAAGTATTCCGGCCGGGGGACTCGGCCCGACGCGAAGGTCGCGGCGGAACTCTTTAAAAAAGCCGTCGACGGGGGTTGCGTTCGCGCGAAAGTGTCGCTGGGGCGCGCCCGGCTGGAGGGGCGGGGCGTTCCGAAAAACGTTGACGGGGCGTTTAATTTGTTTTCGGAGGCCGCGGGCGTCAATGCGATGGCCCAAAATCACTTGGGCGTGTTTTACTCCCGCGGATTCGGTCGCACGCCGGACGAATACGCCGCGGTGAAGTGGTTTGAAAAATCCGCCAAAAACGGATACGTTCCCGCGCAGGCCGCTTTGGGCATGGCGTATTTGCAGGGATTGGGAGTTGTGAGCGATTTGGCGGAGGGCGTAAAGTGGCTGACCATGGCCGCGCGCGGCGGCAATGCGGAGGCCCAAAACAATCTCGGCGTGTGCCTGATGAACGGCTGGGGGGCGGAGGCAAATCCGCCGGCGGCCGTCGAGTGGTACGCAAAATCGGCTTCGCAGGGCTATGCGATTGCGCAGAATAATTTGGGCGACTGCCTGCTCAACGGACGCGGCTGCGCGCAGAATCCGTCCGAAGCAATCGAATGGTACAGGCGCGCCGCGCTCCAGGGAAATATTGCCGCGCAGAGCAATCTCGGCTTTTGTTATCTCGCCGGAAAGGGGACGCAGAAAAATCCGTCGGAGGCCATAAGATGGCTAAAGCCTGCCGCCGATAGCGGCGACGTCGCCGCGCAGAGCAATTTGGGCACCTGCTACATAAACGCCGTGGGATCCGACAGAAATGTCGAGGAGGCCATAAAGTACCTAAAACTTGCCGCGCAAAAGGGGGACGCCCAGGCGGAGGGGAATCTCGGCGCGTGTTATTACAACGGGATAGGCGTGCAAAAAAACGTCCTAAAGGGCGTAGAGCTAATCAGGAGCGCGGCGAAGAAGGGCAACGAGGAGGCCCAAAAGGCCCTTGCGCGAATCCGCGGCACGTATTGACGTTCGTTGCCGCATTTGCGCGCGTTGCCGTATTGGAGCGTATTGTTGCATTGGCGGGGCCGCATTGGTGGGCGTCTCCCTCTTGTGTTTTTGTTTGTCGGCTAATGCGGTTAACGCGGCGGAGCAGGTTGTCCGAAAAAATATGCCTTCGCATGCGGTTTGGGCGTTTAAGCGCGTGCGGCATTTGTGCGGCGGACTGCGGGCGGCAAGCGGCAACAGAAAGATATTCTCCTTGTGCGGCGCATTGCGTTGAGACTTTTTTACGGGGACAATTCCGTCCGCGCCGTTTTTTTCGCCGTTTTTGAATTGCCAAGTTTTCAGTTTCGCCCGCCTCCGAAGTCCCGCGGGGATTTTCAACGAATTTGCGTCGGGGCGGATTTGCCCGCAATTGGGCGGGAACTCCGCCAAAGCGGGCGTTGTGCGGTTCGGATTAGAAGAAGGAACCTAAAACGAACTTGTAAAACAAATCTGCAAAACGGATTCGCAGACAGGACGATTTTACAAAACGGATTTGCAAAGCGGAGTTGAGGGAGAAAGTAGGCGGAACGGTCTTGCAAAACGGGTTTGCGGCGGAAGAGGCCCGCGCGATAAGAAACGTTCCGCGCGATAAGAGGCAGTCCGCGCTATAAATTCGCCGGGTGCGGCTATCCCAATATGCCGCGGGATTTCATCAGTTCGAGCACGTTGTCGGGAATGAATTTTTTGACGCGTTCGGGCGAGTATTCGGACACCTGTTTTATGATTGTCGAACTCGTGTAAAAATACTTCGGAGAGGGCATCAGGAATACGGTTTCGATGTCCGCGTTCAGGTGCCTGTTCATCTGGGCGAGCTGAAATTCAAACTCGAAGTCGGACACCGCGCGCAGGCCGCGAATCAGGGCTATTGCCCCCGCGTCTTTTGCAAAGTCGACCGTCAGGCCGCTCATGGGCGCCACGCAGACGCGCGGAATGTTTTTGACGTTTTCCTCGACGAGCCTCGTGCGCGTCTCAAAATCGAAGAGCGGATTCTTGCCGGGGTTTGCCGCGACGGCGACTATGACTTTGTCGAACATTCTCAGCGCCCGATTGAGAATATCCATATGCCCCAACGTCACCGGATCGAAAGTTCCCGGATAGATTGCGATTTTTTCCTGTCTCATCGAAAAAGAAGTTGCAAATAGACTTGTAATTTTCGCAATTTTGGCAACACTTTTCGGCCGATGAATCTGCCCAACCTAATAACGGTGTTGCGCACGGTCTTTGCGTTTTCCGCGGTGGTTATGCTGTGCTTCGACGGCACGGCTTTCATGGCGTCCGCGGCGTTTGCGGTGTATGTGATCGCCGGCGTCTCCGACTTTTTCGACGGCTACATAGCGCGCCGATGCAACATTGTGACGACCTTCGGCAAATATATGGACAGCCTCTGCGACAAAATCATGGTCGTCTCGTTTTTCATGGCGCTCTTTGCGTTCGGGCTGTTCGGGGATTTTACGATACCGGCGCTCTTCTGCGCGATAATTTCGATTTCGCGCGAGTTTGTCGTGAGCGGAATCCGCATGATAGCCTCCGTCAACGGGGTCGTGATTGCGGCCGAGCGGCTCGGAAAGTACAAGGCGGCCTTCCAGATGTATTCGCTCGGCGCGTTTATTTTTGCGCACGCGCTCAAGCTGGACTTCGGCGCGGACGGCGGCCTGATTTGGACTTTGGCCTTTTGGTCCGGCGCGGCGACGCTGGCTATTTCAACCCTGCTTTCGATATTGTCAGGCGCGGGGTACGCAATCAAATATTCAAACCTGTTAAAAGAATAGAAAGTTGGAATTATGCTCAAAGACAAATTCTATCCGTGGGCCGACAAAATAAATCCGGATCTCGCCGTTTGCTGGAGCACGCTGTGGGGATTGGGCACGCTGAAGGCTCCTGGGACGTGGGGCTCGGCGTTGGGCGTCCTGTTTTACTGCATGTTTTTTTCGCAACTTAACATTGTGGCGTTTCTGCTGTTCGCGGCGGTGTTCGCGTATCTGGCCGCGGCGGTCTGCGACGTCGCCGAAAGGGAGCTTGGCGAGCGCGATCCGGGCATGGTGAACCTCGACGAGTTCGTGGCGATGCCGCTGTGCTTTGCGCCGATTTGCACGTCGTCTTACAACGGGCTTTGGCTGGCGGTAGGATTTGCGATATTCCGCATTCTCGACATACGCAAGCCGGCGTTCATATCAAAGCTTCAAGATGTCGGCGGCGGCGCGGGCATTGTGTTGGACGACCTTTGCGCCGCCGCGATTACGGGCGTGGCTGTCAACGCGCTCTACTACGTGGTGCAGTCGTTCGCATAGGAGTTGCCTCTTCTTTTCGCCGTTCGCTGAATTTGCGCGCGGCGTTTTTGCGTCGGTTCCCGCCCGCTTTGCGCGCCTTGTTGCGCGCGCAAGGTTTGGAGGGAATCGTTTTTTTTAGGAGGAAAGCCGAACGTTCGGGAAAATGCCCGCCTGCGAAGGCCGATTTTTGCGGGGGTTGCAGGGCGTCGCAAGGCATGGGAACGGCTTTGGGCAATGGTCAATCGCGCGGCTTTTGGATTGCGTTTCTGCGAACGGCTGAGCCGCACAGCGGAGCGCGTTGACAGCTACGCCCGCAATCGCCGCGGCGCAAAGAGCGGTCGGCAATGGCGCCGCGCGGAGAGTCGGGATATTGCGGCTGCGGAATGTTTAGTAGGTTCGCACTCGCGCAAAGCGAACTTGCAGGCGTCTGCGGGAAGCTTTTGGCGGTCTTAGAGAGCTTAGTTCAAACTTTGAATTTTTCTTGCCGAATGCGGCGGTAAAATCTCGAATTTCTCTTCAGCTTGCGGCGAAGGAAAAGATGTTTCTTTTTTGCGTTTTGCGGAGCGGCATTGGGCGGCAGTGGCGCACCCGTTTCTGCGAAAGGTTTTGAAAAAGGCCTTCCGACAAATTCACGCGCCGCCGCCGACCTTCTGAAGCTTTGATATGATTGCGGAGATTGCAAAAAAATTTGAAATGTTAATTTTTTCAAATGCGGACTTTGCGCCGTTATGCAATTTCGCTTTGCGGCAGGCGGCATTTTGACTGCGGAGGCTCTTTTTGTGCGGGAATATTCGCGGGGGAATGTTGAAAAAAAAGCTTGCCAACAGGGGGGCCTTGCGTAGGTTAATGCGGTTTATTGTACGGGGTCGCTAGCTCAATGGTAGAGCAGTTGCCTTTTAAGCAATTGGTTCGGGGTTCAAATCCCCGGCGACCTACGGCTTGCAGTCCGTTTGACGATTCTTTATTCCCGCGCAAGTAAAGGCTTAAAAAGCCCCGGTTAAAAAATTCTTCCTGTTGTTTTTTATTAAAGAATCCGTTTGTCTTTGCTTTTTTGGCCGCCTTGCAACTTTTGCAATTGCCATGATTCGCCCGCCGCCGCCGATTGGCTGATAACCGCGCAAGTCCGCTCAAAATTGATTGTTTGAAAAAGACAATATTCGCGCCGCAATATTCGGGCGGAAAGTTCGGCATTTGGGCGAAACTTTCCTTTCTTCGCGGCTGTCGAAATTTGCGCGAAAAAGGGAATTGGCGGACAGCCCCAGCGGCCTTGCGCGAGGAAATCTTTGCAGCTTATACGGAGAAATCTTTGCGCTTTCGCATTGACGGCATTCGCCGCGGTTTGGGCGGCTGCGCCGGAGCGCGTCAGAGGCTGTCGATTTGCCTTTCCGTTTCGGAGAACTTTTCTTTGGGCTCGTTGCCGAGGTAGAACTCCAGAAGTTCGTCTTTCGACAGCGAGCCGTTTTGCAGCAGCTTGAGAAAATACTTTTGATCTTGCTCCAAAAGCAGCAGGCCCTGCTCCATGCGTTTCAGCATTTCTCTGCCGCCGGCTATTATCGTTTCGGCGAGCTTGCGCGTTTCGAGTATCGCGCGCGCGTCCCTCAGGATTCGCGTCAACATTATTCTGAACGCGTCTTTGTCGAACTGCGGCGAGCCCGCGTTTTTTGCGATGTCGCGCGCAAGCGAATACGCCGCGGCCAGATTCGAGTAGTCGCCGCGCTGGGAGTCGACGATGGCGACGAATCCCACGCCGGGAATGTACGAAATTCCGTCGACCCTCTTCTCAAGGGCGGGATCGGCGAGGGCCGCGTCGATTACTATGATTGATGCGTGCGCGTCGCGGTTTACCTGCGCCTCCAGAAGCTGGCTCCATGCGGTGTCGGAGCCGCCGCGGAATACGTCCCTTTCGGAGATGTCGCCCAGCCTTATGCTCTTGTCGAATTTGCACTCTATGACGATGCGCCTTTCCGGAGCGCCGTCTATCCGGCATACAATGTCGCCCGTTTTGTTTTTCGGAAGTTTTCCGGCGGTTGTTCCGGCCAGTTCGCACGCGTCCTTTATGCCGCGTTCGGCCAGATGCTCTTTGAGAAATTCCAAAATGTCGTTTTCGGCCAGACTTCCCTTTACCGCGGACTTGTAGAAAATCTCCCGCTTCATGTCGAAAAGCATTTTGAGGCTTTCAAGCTCCGTTCCGAGGTCGTTTGAAGTCTTTGCCAGAAAAGCCGACAGCCTGTCCTCCATGAGGGCGAGCACACCGATATATATGGCCTTGAAAAATTTTTCCTCGCGTTCGCGCTCCGGAAGTCCCGCAAAATAGTTGTAGACGACCTTGTTTTCCATTTCAAAGCCGTCGACGTTTACGCGCTTGCGCCGCTTGTCGAGTCTTATTCTTTTCATGTGCTTTGTCTTTTTCAATCCGCCCGCGCCCGCATTCGACTGTCCGCCCTCCGGCGCATTTTGCGCGGCTAAACGGAAACCTCTGCCCGCGCGCGCGATTCTTGCGCGGACATTTCTTTCGCGCGCATTGTTGCGGGCATTTCTATTTTGCAAAGAGGGCGAAGCGCGTCCGCCTTGAGAGGTCGGGCAGGGCCTGCGCGGACGAGTACAGCCCGGCAAATTCTTCGACGAGTCTTTCGGGCTGTTGCAGTCCGCATTCGCATATCAAAATTCCGCCGGGGTTGAGGAAGTCGGGCGCGGCGGAAATTATTTTTTTCAAGTCGCGCATACCGCCGTCGGCCGAGACAAGGGCGGAGTGAGGGTCGAAATCCCTGACCTCGGGCTCGGCGCTCGCAAGTTCCGCGTCGGTCAGGTAGGGCGGATTTGCCGCGATTGCGTCGAATTTTCCGCAGACGCTTTCAAACCAGTCGCTGCGGACGATTTTGACGCGTTCGGCGATTCCGGGGAATCGGGGGAATCCGCCTTCGCCGGAGTCGAGAAGCGCCAGATTTTCGCGCGCAAGCTCCAATGCCTCCTCCGACATGTCGGCGGCGGTGGCGGCAAGCTGCGGGAATTTCGCCGCCAGCGACAGCGCGATTGCCCCGCTTCCGCAGCCCAAATCCAGAATCTCGGCGCGCGCGTCCGCGCCGCGTTCGGAGAGTTTTCCGGCGGCAATTTCGCAGAGCTCCTCCGTTTCGGGGCGCGGCACGAGGGCGCGGCGGTCGCTCTTGAGCCTTATCCCGAAAAATTCGCAGTCGCCCAAAATGTGTTGCAGAGGCTCGCGCCTGGCGCGGCGGCGGGCAAACTCGCGAAAGGCGGAGAGCGATTTTTCCCCAAGCGGCCTGTCGAACATCAAAAACAGTTCCAGCCGCTTGCAACCCAGCGCGCGCGCCAGCAAAAGTTGCGCGTCGTGGCCGGGATTGGGAATCCCCTTTTGCCCGAAGTACTGCTCGCACTTCTTCAATATTTCCAGGACGCTTTGCACGGCGTTTTGCTAAAGGCGGTTATTGTCGCTTTGTAAGTTCGCCGACGCGCGCGGCGCAGTCGGCGTCTTCGAGAGTCTTAAGCAGTTCGCCTATGTCGCCGTCCATTATTTGCGGAAGCGAGTGCAGCGTCAGGCCGATGCGGTGGTCGGTCAGGCGGCTCTGCGGAAAGTTGTAGGTGCGTATGCGCTCCGAACGGTCGCCGGAGCCTATTTGCTCGCGCCGGTTTTTCGCGTATTTGTCGTGCTCCTGCTGGCGTTTGGCCTCAAGCAGGCGCGAGCGCAATACCTTCAGGGCCTTCGTCTTGTTCTTCAGCTGCGAGCGTTCGTCGGCGCATTTGACTATCATTCCGGTCGGCTTGTGCAATATTTGCACCGCGGAGTCGGTGGTGTTTACGCCCTGTCCGCCGGGGCCGCTGGCGCGGGCTATCGAAATCTCGATTTCCGAGGGGTCTATTTGAATGTCGACCTCCTCCGCCTCCGGAAGCACGGCGACGGTCGCGGCGGAAGTGTGTATTCTGCCGGAGGCCTCCGTCACGGGAACGCGCTGAACCCTGTGCGTTCCGGATTCGTATTTCATCGACCTGTACACGTCGTCGCCCGACAGCAGAAAGCATATTTCCTTGAAGCCGCCGGCCGGAGATTCGCTTGAGCTGAGATTCTCCACCTTCCACCCGCGCGAATCGGCGTAGCGGCAGTACATTCTGTACAGGTCCGCCGCGAACAGCGAAGCTTCGTCTCCGCCCGTGCCGGCGCGTATTTCGACCACCGTGTTTCTGGAGTCCGCAGGGTCCGGGGGAATCATGAGTTTGAGTATCTCCGCCTTTTGCGGTTCGATTGAGGCCTCCAATGCGCGCAAGTCCTCTTTTGCCAGCTCCGCGAAGTCCGGGTCGGCGTTTTCCTCGATTATGGACTTGTTTTGCTCTATTTGCGAAAATGTCTTTGCGAGGCCCTGATAGAGCTCCTTCAGGCGTTCAAGCTGCTGGTGTTCGCGCGATACGGCGCTTGCGGCGCGCTGGTCGTTGTAAAAGTTCGGCTCGGCCATCTTCTTTGAGAGGGCGTCGAGCTTTGCCAAAAAAGGTTCTAACGGAGGCAGTCCTTCCATGCGCAAAACATCTGAAAAAACTTTGTTCAATGCAATCCAAAAGCTGGAGGGCCGGGAGTTTTTTCTTGTAAAAAGAGGGTGCGCGGCAAGGATTGCCCTCCATGAAAGATGTGGACGCAAGGGCTATGTTTGAAACCGCCTCCCGCGTGGCGAAGCTCGCCGGCGAGCGGCTCTGCGGCATACGCGAGCGCAGGGTAAATTCCGACTTGGGCAACGACGTGAAGCTTCAGGAGGACGTGGAGAGCGAACTTTTTATCCGCAATCTCCTCGCCCCCACAGGCATTCCCGTAATAGGCGAGGAGCGCGGGGGCGACATCGATTTGGTTTTCAACGGCGGGCTTTATTGGATTGTCGACCCAATAGACGGCACATACAATTTTCTGCGCGGGATACCGGGCGTCTGCGTGAGCGTCGCCCTCATGCGCGGCCTTGAGCCGGTTGTGGGCGCGATTTACGACTTTACGCGCGGCGAACTCTTTTCCGGAGCCGGGGGAATCGGACTATTCGTCAACGGGGTTCGCACGGAGCCCGCCTGGGCGCGCGACATTTCCCAAGCCGTGCTGATGACGGGCTTTCCGAGCGCGACGGACTATTCCGACGCCGCGCTTGCGCGCTTTGTTCTTTCCGCCCAAAAGTTCAAGAAGGTAAGAATGTGCGGAAGCGCATGCGCGGCCATTGCGTGGGTCGCCGCGGGCAGGGCTGACGCCTATTCGGAGAGCCGCCTGTATTTGTGGGACGTCGCGGCCGGGCTCTCCCTGATTGAGGGCGCGGGCGGGGCGTTTGAGCTTACGCCGCTGGGCATAGAGGGCAAGCCCCTTTGCGTGTCGATACAGGCCGCGGCCAAGAGGGAGTATTTTGTTTAGGATTTTTTTACTATAAATTTGCCGCCCGCGCACGCGCTTGCGGCGCGCGCGAAAGGGGCGGGGGGACGAAGGTTTTTCATGAAGAGCAATAGGTACGTTTCGCAGTTGGTCAGGAGAATCGCATGGGGCGATTTGGACGAAGGGTACGTCAGAAGCATAATAGAGCTGGCGCGCGAAGAGGACGTCTGCGGCATGGGTTTGGCGGCCAGGCCGGAAAGGGGGACGGACATCACCACGATGACTCTTGCGCCGGGCACGCGCGCTTCGGCAAACCTTGTTGCGCGCAGGGAGATGGTCGTCTGCGGAATGGGGCTTGTGCCGCTCGTGCTCGACGTCTATTCGTCGCATGCCTCCGACGAGCCGTGCCGTTTTGAGGCGGCCGTTTCCGACGGAGAGCGGGTCGGGCGCGGCGCGGTTCTCGGAAGAATCGAGGGGGGCGGCAGGGTGATGTTGCAGGCCGAGCGCGTGATGCTAAACTTTATCCAGCGGTTGTCCGGCGTGGCGACGGAGACGGCGAAGTATGTCGCCGCTTTGGGAGCCTCCAAGACCATGCTTTTGGACACGCGCAAAACCACTCCGTGCTTTCGCGCGCTTGAGAAGTACGCATTCGCGTGCGGCGGCGGATACAACCACCGCATGGGCCTTTTCGACAGGGTGATGCTCAAAGACAACCATTTGGCATGTTCGGGCGCTTCGAGCGGCTCGGCTTTGACCGGCGCGGTCGTTGCGGCGCGCGAGGCAAATCCGGGCATTCCGGTCGAGGTCGAAGTAGACAGCCTCGCGCAAATACCTCCCGCGCTCGATGCCGAGCCCGACGTGATAATGCTCGACAACTTCTCCCTGTCCGACCTTGAGCGGGCCTTGAAAATTATCGGCGACGCCGCATGGACGGAGGCCTCCGGCGGCGTGAATCTGGATACGCTTGCCGACATAGGCAGAATCGGTCCCGATTTCGTTTCGAGCGGCGCGCCCATTCATTCGAGCTCGTGGATTGACATTGGATTGGACGATTAGCGCCGCGCGCAAACGTCGCCGCCAATCGCTTCGCCTTCGGCGGCGCGGCGGTTTGCAACTGTATCGCGCACGTCGGTAGCGTGCGGGCCGGATTTTGAAAGCGGAATCTGTCCGCGGGATTGCGGGGGACTTGAAATTCCCTCCCGTTTTTTGTTTTCGCCGCGGGCGGCAATGCGGTGGCGTTTGAAAGATGGGATTGGAAACGGGAAATTGCGGGAAATAATGGGGAATTGCGGGAATTTAAAGACTTTGGGGCGGAGTCGTCGGGCGGATTTGAGTTTGGAAACTTTTTGCGCCGGCACCCCCAAAATGAAGTAAGATTTGGAAAGTTTTTGTCTTACTCCAAGTTTACATAAGTTGAATTCCCTTTACAACCTCCCTGAACCGCCCTTACAACACCCTTCCCAAGAACCTTTTTTCAAATTCTACTTCATTTTTCCAAAATCAAACTTCACGATACAGCGGTTTGCGCACCTTGTTCCGAATTGCGTTTTGAGCGGCGCGGCGGTTTGTCCGCAGGCATTGGTTTTAGCGGAGAGGAGGGAAAAAAGGAACTGCGCGGAAAGCCTTTCCAGTTAAAGCGTGTCCGGTTTCAAACCTTCGGGCAGTTTTTTGCGCGCATGTAAATATCCCGCTCTCCGTCCGCGCTCCCGTTGCGCGGCTCCGAATGCGGGAAAATCGAATGGGTAAAAATTGCGGCCGCGTTTGGGGGCAGTTTCGATTTTTTTTGCCCGCTTTGCCTTTTCGCGCTGCGGGCTTTTTTTGCGCGCGTTTCGGCGGGAATTTTTTGCCGCGCCCGAATTTTACCCGCGGCGGTTTTTAGGCGAATGCGTTAAAAAAACCGCCGCGGGAAATTTCCAAACCGGTTATAATGATTCGAGATTTGCGGGCAGGCGGATTGCGGCCTATTTCGCGTGTCGGCTTGCATCTTGCATACTTGCGCCTTGCGTGTTTGCAAGAGCGCGGGCTTGTGCGCTTGCGAAAATGCGGCTTGCGCCTTACTTCGACATCTCAAGCATTCTCTCAATCGGCCTGAGCGCCTTCTGAATGGTATCGGCGTCGAGCTCTATTTGCGGAGAGAGCTTTTCGAGGCAGTCCAAAAGTTTTTCCGGAGTGTTTAGGAGCATGTTGACGCAGTGCTGGCACGGCTTGCCGGCAGCGGGGGCGGCGATGAAAGTCTTTTCGGGAATTTCGCGCCGAAGGCGGTGCACCATCTCGACGACCGTTGCGACGATGAATGTGTCGGCGGGATTCTCGCGGCAGAAGGCAATCATTTTCTCAGTGCTGCACACGCAGTCGGAAACATCGCGCACGGGCTTTGGACATTCCGGGTGGCTGACCAGCGGGGCGCCGGGATTGGCCTGCTTGAACTTTAAAAGCTCCGCCGCGTCGTATTGTATGTGCGACTGGCAGTAGCCGTCCCACAAAATCATCTTGCGTCCGAGCTTTTCCTCTATCCAGGAGCCCAAGTGGCGGTCGGGGCAAAAGATTATCCGGCGGTCCTCCGGAATTTGGCTGACGATGTCGAGGGCGTTGCCGCTCGTGCAGATTATGTCGCTTAGCGTCTTTACGGCGGCGGAACAGTTGATGTATGAAATTACCAGCGCGTCGGGGTGTTGCCGCTTCAATAGTCCGAGCTCTATGGGATCGCACAGCTCCTCCAGCGAGCAGCCTGCGCGGGCGTCCGGGAGGACGACAGTCTTTTGCGGATTGAGAATCTTTGCGGTTTCGGCCATGAAATCCACCCCGGCGAAGGCGATGACGTCCGCGTCGGTATCCCTTGCCGCGCGGGAAAGCCCCAGCGAGTCCCCGACAAAATCCGCCACTTCCTGAATCTCTCGGCAGACGTAGTTGTGCGCTAGAATTACGGCGTTGCGCCTCTGCTTCAATTCGAGAATTTTTTTCTGCGTTTGGCTCGGCGCGCGCCGCGGTTCGTCTTTGAGTGGCGGAAATATTTGCATGGCTCGATTCTTATTTAGAAAAATTTTCTTTTTCGGAAAAATTTTGTCAAGCAAAGGCGGTTGTCGGGATTGCGCGCACCCGCCGTCCCGCCGCGCGCCGCGCGCCGGGGGGGTGGCGGTCGCCATTTTGACGGCCGCCATGTTTGCGGACGGCCTTTGCCGGCCTGCGGGCATTGGCGTCGGGCTTTGCGGCGTTAATTTAAAGCGCGCGCTTTGCGCGATTTGTCCGCCGATTGCCGCAGAGGTTGCCTTGATTAATTTTGGTCTGCTTGAACGCGTCCGCATGCGCCTTCTTCGAGCTGCGGATTTTTTATGCGCGCCGCAGAAATTGGCGTTGAACGCCAAAGATTTTGTTTCGCGCCCACGCGGCGCGCCGTTGCGGTCGGGGGCGTTTGAAGTTAAGGCGCGCGGCGCGTGCACCGTTCAAATGCGGCGCCGCGGCTTCCAAAAGTTGACGGGTCTTTTTTGGGCGGGCAAAAATTTGAACGGCGGCTTTTTTTAATTTTTTCTAATGATGTTTGAAAGATTAGATTGGGAACGGGAAGTACCGAGAAATAATGGGAAATTACGGGAATTTAAAGGCTTTGAGGCGGACTTGTCGGCCGAATTTGAGTTTGGAAACTTTTGCGCCGGCAGCCCCCCAAATGAAGTAAGATTTGGAAAGGTTTTCGCTCTATTCCAAGTTTAACATAAACTGCACTTCCTTTATACCTCTGCCCTGAACCGTCCTTGAACCTTCCTCCCAAGAACCTTTTTCCAAATCCTACTTCATTTTTCCAAAATCAAACTTCACGATACACCGCAGCTTCCGCGCTTTGGCGATTTTCTCGCAATTCCTCAAACCTTTTTGTTAAGTTAAACCATTGCGGCTTCTGTTGCGAAATGGCGGCGACTGTTGCGCAGTTGCTTTGTTTTTTAATAGCGCGGCGCGGAATCAGAATGCGCGGTCGTCCGCCATGCGGGCGAACGGCCGTTGCAAATAGACGGTGGGATTTTGAGGCGCATTTGCGCCCGCAAAGCTCGAAAATTTTATGCGCTTTGTGTATGAAAGCGCATTTTGTCCGCCTTGCACCTTGCGCGCGCGAAATGTTTATACAAATTGCGCTTTGCCCGCCGAACGGGAGCGGCATATGCCGAAGAGAAATTGAGGCGCGGCAACCTTTAGCGGACATTCGCGCGTCCGATGCGACGCGCGCCTGAGTTCTCCTACTGCGGCATTCAAATTATGCCGTGTCGCCGCGTCGGCAATTCGTATTGCCAATATCGCGGCGCCGGGACAACCCCCATTGCCAAGTCGCATTTTTACCCGACGATTTTTATTCGCACAGATTGGCGCGGAGTGTGCCGCATTTAGGGCGGTTTTTTTATCTCCCGCGTTCGGATTGTATAAGCCGAAAGGTATGGCGTCGTCGTCGGGGGAGGTCTTAAAGTGTTCCGACTTTTTGCGGCAAACCCTCCGCAAATGGACAACAACAAACTGCGGACATGCGGCGCGCCGAATTGCGATTTATAATTTTGCAATCTTCAACCATCGCGCGGCTGCCGGAAGTCATAACTTGGCGCGGGAATTTATTGCGGCCGCCGGAAGCAGCGGCGGCGGGCGAGGCGATTCAGCGTCATTCCGTCGCGGGGCGGGGAAAGAGAATTTCCTGCGGGGCGGGCTTTGCGCCGGATAGGGCGTCGGACCATTCAAGATTTCCGGCGTAGAGTTCTGCGGGTGTCGTCCCCATCAGGCGCAGAATTTTGGCTGAAATCTCCGGCATAATCGGCGAGAGCAGAACCGACGACAAGCGGAGCGCCTCGGCCATGTTCGCGAGGGTCGTTTCGAGCGCGCGCCTGTCGCTTTCTTCGGAGCTCTTGGCGAGCTTCCACGGGGCGCGCTGTTCGGCGTATCTGTTCGTGGCGCGAATGAAATTGAAGGTCTTTTCCAGCCCCAAGTGAAACTGCATGCCGTCGTAGTGGGCGATTACTGCGGGAACGGTCTCGGCTGCGAGGCCTTTGAGGGAGCGTTCAAACTCGCCGTCCTCGCCCGCCGCCGGAAGCGTGCCGGCGCAATAGCGGTGGGTCATATTCAAAAGGCGGCTCAGCAGATTGCCGAGGTCGTTGCCGAGGTCCGAAGTGTATCTGGTGACGAACAGATCGACTGAGAAGTCGGAATCCTGCCCGACGTTCATTTCGCGCATGAGGAAATAGCGGAATGCGTCCGCACCAAAGCGGTCCACGAGGTCCAGCGGATTGACTATGTTGCCCAAACTCTTGGACATCTTCTGCCCCGACGACATCCACCAGCCGTGGACGAGCAGGCTCTTTGGAAGCTCTATGTCCGCCGCCTTGAGCATCGCCGGCCAATACACGGCGTGCGGCGGAACGAGAATGTCCTTGCCGATTACGTGGAAATCCGCCGGCCAGTTGTTCTTAAACTCCGGCGTTCCGTATCCGACGGCGGATATGTAGTTCACGAGGGCGTCGAACCAGACGTAAGTCACGTAGTCAGAGTCGAACGGCAGTTCTATGCCCCACGAGAGGCGCTCTTTGGGGCGCGATATGCACAGGTCGTTCAGGGGCTCCTTCAGAAATTCGGCGACCTGCTTGGCGCGGAAGCGCGGATAGATGAAATCGGGGTGCGAGGCGATGTAATCGACCAGCCAGGGCTGGTACGACTTCAGCTTGAAAAAATAGTTGCTTTCGGTTATCTCGGTCACTTCGCCGAATATGTCGGGCCACTTGCCGTCGACTTTGTCTTTCTCCTGAAGAAATTGCTCCTGGCGCGCGGAGTAGAAGCCCCTGTATTCGGCCTTGTATATTTCGCCCTTGTCGAACAGCTTTTGGAGTATCTGTTTGACGACCTCGACATGGCGCGGCTGGGAAGTCCGGATATAGTCGTCGTTGGAAATGTTGAGCATGCGGCACAGGGCCTGGAATTTTTCCGCCTGCTCGTCGCAGAAGGCAATCGGTTCGACGTTCGCCTTTTTTGCGCTTTGCTGCACTTTTTGACCGTGTTCGTCCAGCCCCGTCAAGAAGTGGGCGCGCACGCCCGAAAGCCGCTTGTGGCGCACTATTACGTCGCTGAGCACTTTTTCGTATGCGTGTCCCAAATGCGGGGCGCCGTTTGCGTAGTCAATGGCGGTTGTCAGGTAAAAATTCTTCATACTGCGCAGAATGTAAGGCAGACGCTCCTTTTTAAAAGCTTTTTTTCGCGCATATTGCATTGCGGAAAGTGCCGTTAAGCGATTTAAAGGCTCCGCCGGGTGCGAAAGATTCGGAAAGAAACGCTTACAACATGCAACATGGGAACCAATCTCCGCGGCGCGCCCGCGCGTTG
>QALA01000004.1 GCA_003343565.1 Verrucomicrobiota bacterium
GTACTACGGCGGAAGGCCGTGGGAGACTAGGACGATGCTGAGCTCTCCAGGGGCTTCCTGCGCTTCTGGACACACGATCTTGGCGCTCACTGGTGGGCTCACGTATGTTCGGATACGCTTCGCCCACCATTTCGCACCAATCTCGTACGCCCAGAAGCGCAGGGACAACTGATTACGCTACGTGTTGCGGCTTCACGTTAATCTCACGCACCCTAAAGCGCAGTGGCAACTGATTCGCGTCGCCTCTCGCTTCAGGCTGATTTCGCGCATCTAAACACGCAGGGGCAACTGATAATGCTACGTGTTGCGCTTCACGTTAATCTCACGCATTGAATGCTCTTCAATCGTAAACTTGCTGTTGTTTCCATCCATACCTTCGAGTGGTAGTCTGCAATGCGGATGATTTGTTGTATGTGAAAGGTCGCTTTCATGATCGATAGAGGCATGCTCGATTACGTCATAAGTCGCATACGGCCCCAGATACAGGCGGACGGCGGCGATCTTGACGTCACGGAAATCGATGACGAGAAGGGTATCGTCTACGTTGCCCTGAGGGGTGCCTGTGTGGACTGTCCCTTATCGGCTCTCACCTTGTCTGAAGGTGTCGAGCGCGTCCTCGTGGAGCATGTTCCCGGCGTCCAGAAGGTCCTGCCCGACATGCAGAAGACCGTCATCCATAACAACGAGACGGGCGAGGATCAGAGCCTCGAGAACTCGGTGCACGTGATTCGCCTCGACGAGGATGGCAACGTCATCGAGGAAAGTTCCATGCCCGCCGGGCAGTAATCTGGCATCTATCCGCTTTTCCTAAAACCTTTTGTTGAGATTTGACCGCTGGTTTTCGATGTAGAGGATCACAATCCTCTTTGCTTCTTCGAAGAAATGGTAGTAGATAGTAAAGGGCGTTGAGGGAATGGCGATCCAACGGCACGGAATGGGAGGCCACGAAGCCTCGTAGGTCGGCGAGTACTCCTGGCCCATTTCGGGAAACGTCCTCAATGCGCGCAAATACTTTTCGATTCGATTGAGGACGCGAGGACTTTCGACGTGCTCGTCCAGAAAAGTCACAACGTCGTTTATGAGGACAACCTCTACCTCTGTTGGGCTCTCATCGCTCATTCATCTTCCCATTCGTGGCTAGCGCGTATCTTTGAAAATGCGTAATCAGCGGAAATGACCTCTCCGTTGAGATACTGCTCGTAGCCGCGCATGATGCCGCGGTAGGTCCGTATCTCCTGCTCACGGAGTTCATCGCGAAAGCGCATCGCCTCATCGAAGGCCTCGGAGTCCATCACGACAAGACAGGCGGCCCCGTTTCGCGTGAGATACAAGGGTTCGCCCGTTTGCCCGAGCTCCTCGATCAGGGCATTCTGGTTTCGGTTGAAATCGGAAAGAGATTTAATTTGCGGCATGACAACCCCCTTATTCACATGAAATATACTGCGAATAAAGGGTAAATACAACTTCTATCATCATTTCGCGCCACCTGAAGAGGCGGCGCATAGGCTCAAGCTGAACGTCGCTTGTGTAGAACCTTTTCGGGTGCCTTGCGTGGCGTCTTGCTGTGCCTGCCCCCTCGTTGTTCAATATCAATTAGCTCGCATGCAAAGAAATGCTGTTTTCCTAGGATCAATACGAGTCCCATGTATGAAAATGACGGATTCCTAGGATGACTTCTCGCTTGGTACAAGAAAGTGACGTTTTCCTAGATGTCTGAACCGTTCAACCCTAGGAAAACGAAAGAAACTTACATGGATGATTCTGCTGTCCTAGAAAAACGGCGTAAACATGCATAGCTGGCGTTGCAAGCCTAGGAAAACAAAAAATACTACCGACACTTGATAATTTGCACGTTTGCTGAGGGTATCCGTGTATGCATGGATACATACTTCATGCATACACGGGGCCGTGCCATACGGGTCTTTGTTTTTAGGCGCAGCATTCCCTGCGCTCGATTCTTGTTTTCGGGGCTGCTCTATCCTATTTGTTTGCGACGACGCCATTCCTGCACGGCGATGTTGGCGGTATTGACCCGCTGATGGAAGAGAAGCTTGTTGTTGTTGTCATAGATGCTTTCGGTATAGCGGAGCAGCTCTGCCGCATTGGCATCGAGAGACTGAAGTCCCTGGATCTGCACGGATAGAAGCTCCTTTATCGTCTGGGCGTCTTGACGTGCTTGCTTTCTAAATTCGTCTAGCGCTTCCTTATTCTTCTCCGCTGCGTTAGCTGTCGCAATTCTCTGCCTGTCTCTATCAAGGAGTTCGGTTGCGTATCGAATATCGTGATCGGACGTGCGCATGTCGTCATAAAGCCACTGCAAAATCCAAAGCTCACGGTAATGCAAAGAAACGAGCTTGGACGTTTGGTACAGATCTTCCAAGGCGGCTTCGTTGGCCGCAATATCGCTGTTTAACTCCGCCAGGGCCTTTTCGCGATCCTCTTTCCACTGCTCTTTGTCAGCAGAGTATTCCCTCTGCATTTCCTTGTACTCTTCTTTTTGCAGGGCTACGGCGTGTTCGTATTCCGGCAGAACGATTTCGTTATAGTGCTTCAATTGAGCCTGGTATTCGTTATCGGCCTCGATTTGCTTACGCCTGGCCTCGTCATTGAGCTCGGCCTGGCGCTGCGCGGCTTCACTCTTTGCCTCGGCAACGGCTTTTCGATACTCGGGGTTGCTGCGGGCCTCCTCTTCAAGCTCGTCAAGCCTCTTTTTGTAGTGCTTGCGAAACTTCGATAGGGCAACGAAGAACCCGATGAGGCAGGCGACGCCTGCAAAAGTCGCGAACTCGATATCGAAAAAAATCGAAAGAACGGGAAATACGACGAGGGCGCATCCAAGAAGGATCGCCAAAACCAGCTCCTTCTTCAGGTCGAGGTATGCGCCAAAGTTCAGGTCTGGTTTTGGTGGGGGAGGCAAGGTGGGCTGCGCTTTTGCCGGCGTGTCGACGTGCTTCTTGACGGGCTTTTTCGGCGCTTTGGTTGGGAAGACATCCTCATATTTTGGGAATGTGTCAAACACTGCATGTTTGAGGGCGTCGACTGCTTCTTCTTCGGTTTGTATTGCTGCAGTCAATGAAATTGCCTTGCGAATAATCTCGACCTCTTCTTCTTGGGTAAATGCCATAATCATGTCCTCTCTTTTATATTGTTCGTGTCTTTAAACCGTCGATTACAAGGGGCGTGGGTTAGTTCAAGGGGTTTGCCGAGTATTCAGCACTACTGTGGATTTATGGATCGGCATTTTGTGGCGCATCGCATAGTCTTTTAAGCATCGTATCCATGTGATAGGGCTCTAGAAGATGCGCGTTTTTCTTCGAGTAGTTTATGTCGTATTCGGGCTTGCTCTTGCATCCGGGGCTATCGTACGCGTAATCGACAAGCACGGGATTTGGGCTTTCCCACGCTTCCATGGGAATCAAAAACAGCTCTGGGCACGGTTGCAGATCGAGTCGCACGTAGCATACATAACGCATATGTGCGGTTTTGGGATTAGTGGTGGATTTTCGGATATAGGCGTACTTGCGACCAGTGACGCCCTTGACTTGAATCTCGAGCATTTTCAAGGAGCCAGGATGCCTCACCAGGAAGTCGATGCCCCGGTCATCTACTAATGGAACGAAGACCTCAAAGCCCCAAGAAAGAAAGTTTGTAATCGCAATGGTTTCGGCAAGGCGACCTGTTTGCTGTTTGTTCAGTGGGAGGGCGGGGCAATGCATACTACACGCTCGCCTTGCCCGATTTGAATTTGCCGATGTCAGCCCGCATGCGCATGTCTCTCTTGCTCACTCAATCTGAGATAAACACGAAATCACGCGGTAATTCTAGGGGGGGGGGTGCTTCGTCAAGCTTGATTCAGTAGGCGGAAGACGAGCTTCTGAATCTTGGTGAAGCAGCTCGGTCGTGAGAGCCGTCTGGCAGGGTCTGGCCTCGTTTGCGGCCGGCAAGCTCTAGTGCATGCCTCCCATATCCGATAAGCTATTGAGAACTGTATTTGCATTGGTACTTGAGAGGATGTGCGTGATGAGCAAGTTTCTGGACAAGATTATCGAGCGAGCCAAAACTGACAAGCAGAAGATCGTCCTGCCCGAAGGAAGCGACATCCGCACCGTGCAAGCAGCGCGCGTCATTCTGGATGCCGGCATTGCCGACGTCATCATCCTCGGTTCGCAAAGCGAGGTCGCGGCCCATGGCATCGGCGTGAGCGATGCCACTGTCATCGACCCGCGCGAAAGTGACCTCCTCGAGCCCTATGCCCAGAAATTCGCCGAGTTACGCAAGAAGAAGGGCGTCACCATCAACGAGGCGCGCGAGCAGATGAAGGACGAGAGCTACTTCGGCGTCATGATGGTCTACATGGACGACGCCGACGGTATGGTCTCCGGTGCCTGCCATTCCACGGCCGATACGCTGCGCCCCGCGCTGCAAATTCTCAAGACCGCGCCGGGTACCGAACTCGTGAGTTCGTTCTTCGTCGAGGACGTGCCCGATTGTCCCTATGGCGACGACGGACTCTTCGTCTTTGCCGACTGTGCGCTCAACATCTATCCCACGGCCGAGGAACTCGCAGAGATCGCCATAGCGTCCGCAAACAGCTTCGAGCAGCTCTGCGGCGGCGAACCGCGCGTCGCGATGCTCTCGTACTCGAGTTATGGCTCGGGCAAGGGCGAGAGCGTCGAGAAGATGGCCGAGGCCACGCGCATAGCCAAGGAGCGCGCACCGCAGCTCCAGCTCGATGGCGAGCTGCAGGTCGACGCGGCCATCGTCGATACGGTCGCGGCGCTCAAGGCGCCTGATTCGCCCGTTGCCGGCAAGGCCAACGTGCTCATCTTCCCCAACATCGACGCAGGAAACATCGCCTACAAGCTCGTACAGCGCCTGGCCAAGGCCGATGCCTTCGGTCCCATCCTGCAGGGCGTGGCAAAGCCCGTCAACGACCTGTCGCGCGGGTGCTCGGCAGACGACATCGTCGGCACCGTCGCGGTGACCTGCGTACAGTCCCAGGCGCGCAAAGCCCAAGCGTAAACGCCGCTTGCTGGTATACAATAGGCGGCTATGGATACGAAGCTCATCACATACGCGATTCCCTG
>QALA01000059.1 GCA_003343565.1 Verrucomicrobiota bacterium
CCGAAATAAAAAATGCGCAAAAACAAAAAAATATCCCAAATTAAAAGTTTGCGCGACAAAGAGAATTAGGGGGTAAAAATGTGATTTCATTTGGTCGGGCGCATTCGCCGTCCGCCGCGCGCCGCAACAAGGCAGGCAGGCGTCTTATTGCGCCAAGAATGCGGAAGGAATTGAGGAGGAGATTTGCAAAAAATACCTGCGCGCCGCGGCAAGACGGGCGTTTTAATATCGGTTTGGCGCGCCGTCGGAGGCGGAAATTAATTGCTTGCTTGTGCATTGCGTGCGGACAAAAATGCCGAACTATGAATTTTAAGATCTTTTTTTGTGCGCTTGCGCTTTGCGCGCTGACGTTTTTAGCGTCTATTATGGCGTGCTTTGTGGGATATAAACTGTTTGCGCCGCGCGTTTATTCGGCCGATTTGGTCGCGATAAAAAAGGGGTTCTACAAAACCGCGGAATCCGAAAAAAAGCTAAAAAATATGCTGGCCGGAGCGAATGCCCAAATAGAGACGATGCGCAGGGAGCTTGCCGAAAAACAGAACGCCTTAAAAAAGTTTGCGGAGGAGCTGAAAGCGGTGCCGACGGAGGAGGCTCGACGCAGGATAAACGAGAATAAAATCCTTCCGGCCATGCGCGAATTCAATTCGCAACGCGATTTTATGAGGCGTTTTAGCTCCGAGGCAAGGGCTAAGATTGCCAAGGCCTCCCGCGAGGAAAACGCAAAACTTATTTCGGAAATCAAGGAGGAAGTGCGCAAAATTGCGGCGTCGATAAGGGCGGCGTATATTATAGATTCGTCGTCGAATATGTATGCCTCGCCAAGCAGGGACATTTCGGCCGAAATAATCCGCAGGCTCAATGCCGAAAAGGGGGGAGCCGCGTCCGGAGCGGCGGATTCCGACGTGAACGCGGCAAAGCCCGGCGAAAGCCCGGTGAATGCCGACGGGGCGAAGGCGCCCGCGCAAAGTTCCGATTTGCTTCCCGACACCCTTCGCCGCGACGCCGACGCACCCGATATGTCCGAGATTCCGTCCGCGCTGTAAATGCCCGCGGCCGCCCGCGCCGCGCATTTCGGAGCGCGGTTTTGCCTTGCGCTGCGGAATCGCCTTTTTGCGGGCTAAATCTGCGGCAGGTGTCTGGAACGGCGGCTGTCGTGTCGGATTCCGAGGCGGATTACTGGGGAAACCAATTTAAGTCGAATTTTTGTCGGCTTGCAGTTGTAGTGGGCGGCAATTAGACATTTTCGCGCGGCCGCATGGCTCGTCGAATACGCGGCGGATTGCTCAACGGATTGCGGGTCGGATTGTATGGCGGCGGATTGCTCGCTTGATTGTGCGCGGGGCGGAAATTGCGCGCGGGACAAAGCAGTCTGCGCGGACTTCCGATTTCTTCCCCACGACACCCTTCGCCGCGACGCCGACGTACCCGATATGTCCGAGATTCCGTCCGCGCTGTAAATGCCCGCGACCTCTCGCGCCGCGCATTTCGGAGCGCGGTTTTGCCTTGCGCTGCGGAGTCGCCTTTTTTGCGGTCTAAATCTGCGGTATGCGATTAGAACAGAGGCTGTCGTGTCGGATTCCGAGGCGGATTACTGGGGAAATCAATTTAAGTCGAATTTTTGTCGGCTTACAGATTATTTGTCGGCTTGCAGTTGTAGTGGGCGGCAATTAGACATTTTCGCGCGGCCGCATGGCTCGTCGAATACGCGGCGGATTGTTTAACGGATTGCGGGTCGGATTGTATGGCGGCGGATTGCTCGGCTGATTGCGCGCGAGGCGGAAATTGTGCGCGGGACAAAGCAGTCTGCGCGGACTTTCGATTTCTTCCCCCCGACACCCTTCGCCGCGACGCCGACGCACCCGATATGTCCGAGATTCCGTCCGCGCTGTAAATGCCCGCGGCCTCTCGCGCCGCGCGTTTCGGAACGCGGTTTTGCCTTGCGTTGCGGAATCGCCTTTTTTTTGGTTGGCCGAACCCGCGGTAGGCGGTTGGATTATTGAAGTTTTTTCGCCTTCTGAAAAATCGCTCCGAATGTTTTTCGTTTTAGAGTGCGGGCGGGAAATGTTCTTAAGCGCAAATTTGTCCTCCCGCGAATAGGCCGCAATTTTTTTTAATAAAATATTCCGAATTTTCTTCTTTTGCGAATTTTTCCGACGCCGCTTCTTTTCCACCTCCCGTTCCCATTCGTATGTCAAGCGTTTCGCCAATTCTGCGTTCTTTGCAGGTTACGCTTCTAAACGCTCTATTCGCGCCGCTATTGCAAGGCGTAAGTCGAATCGGAATCGCCGGGGGGGAGCGCTTTGTTTTTCCGCCGTTTTTTATTGCGTAAATTGCCGCACAGATTGAGGAATCATGGGGCAGACGCGGAATGTTTGACTGTTTTTTCGGTCGAGAAAGGGCCTAAATTTAGGCTTGGCAGGCCGGGAAATTATTTTTATTTAAAATTTATTTTCTATAAAAGGAAGAATGATGAATTTTAAACTGGCAGTCACGGCGGCGTTGTCCGTCTTATCGCTTTGCGCTTACGGCGAGCCGGCAAAAAAGCCTTCGGAATCCGGCCAGCCTGCGGGCATAGTTTTAAAGGGAAGCGACATTGTAAAGCCCGCCATTGAAGACGCGCTGATGGAGCTTGCAAAGCGGGAGCGCATTTCGCTGTCGTTGGACATGAGGGGCACGTATCCGCTCCTCAGGGAAGACTCCCCCGAACCTTTCGACGCCGCCGTGGTCGCGGTGCCGAAGGGCGGCAAGCTTCCGTCCGATCTCGTGGCAATACCGTTTGCGTATCAGGTTGCGATGGTCGTCGTAAATGCGGCCAATCCGATAGAGGAAATATCGACGGACACTTTGCGGAAAATATATTCGAAAGTTTCGTCGGGCCGAATCGAATCATGGAGCCAGGTCGGGGTCAGATACGCGGGGCTTCGCAACATTCTTGCGCTGATAACGGGGTATTCCGACGGAATATATGTCGAACTGTTTAAAAATTCCTCGTTCGACGGCGGCGAATTGGGCGATTGGGTGACGATGATGAAAGACTCCTCCGAAGTGCTTTCAAATGTGCGCGTAAACAATTCCGCAATCGGGATAGTCGGGCGCGTTTACGACAAGAACATGGTGAAGATACTTTCCGTTTCGGATTCAAGTTCCGGCGGCAACTACCGCTATTCGTTTCTTCCGAATCAGGCTTCCGTCTTCAACGGCGACTACCCGATGACGCTCAGCTATTACATCGTATTTAAGCGGGAGAACGCCAAGAAGGTCAAGAAGCTCGTGTCGATTCTCCTCGGCTCCCAGATTGCCGACAGGCTGGACGCAAAGGGATTTTTCAGCGCGCCTCCGGAGTCCAGAAAAAAGTCGCTTTTCGAGCTTGACATTTTGTAGGTATTCGGCATCGTGATTGCCCATAGTTTGAATTTTGCGCGGGCGTAGCTCAATTGGCAGAGCGTGACCTTGCCAAGGTCGAGGTTGTCGGTTCGAACCCGATCGCCCGCTCCATTTTTTAGGAAGCAAAATTCGGGTTTTAGCGTCGGGCCTTAGCGTAGAGTCTCGACGCTTTTTTTGTGCCGCGTCGGCGGGAGGGGAGCGTTTTTATTTTTTTCGCGCTCGGCGGAGATTCTTAGATTCGTTTTGGCAATTCTGCGGTAGGGGATTATTTTTTCGCGATTTTTTTTGCGATGTTTGCGCGCGTTTTTTTACGCCTTCTAAAGCTTCGAATAGTTGTGCAACATGGCGCAAGTTTTATCGGCATAAGCTTAAAATATCCCGCGCCTTTGCAAACGCCTTCGGGGTGCGGCGGCGTTTGAAGCGCGCTTTTAGAAGCGGAGTTATCGCGAAAGATAATGCAGAATTGCGGAATGTTTAAGGGGATTGCGGAGGAATTGAATGCGGATTTTAATTCGGGGATATTTTTTTCCAAAACGGCCCAAGTTGAAACGGGATTTGGAAGGGCTTTCAGGACAGTCAGGACGGCCGGGGAGGCAGTGCGGACAGAAGCGGGAAAAGTTGTCGAGGGCGGCGCATTGCGCGGGCCTTATGCGCATTGCCGGCGGCAATGGGTTTGCAAACAGATTGCAATGCCGCGCCGCAAGGGGAGGGGCAAAATCCCGCTTCATTTCTTGATGTCGCTTCATTTTTTAGGGGCACATTTCACGATGCGCCGGTTCGCGCCGGCTTCCCAGAGTTCTCCGACTTTCCCGACGGAATACCCCAAAGGCGCGTTCGGTTCGGCGCGAATTTTTGCGGGACAATCGAATAATCGGGCAATCGTATAAACGCCCATGCCGCCCCGGCAATTTCTGCGCTTTCAACGCGCTATGGACGCGCTTTCGCCGCGCTTTTTGCGCGGTCTTGCGGGTAGGGGCGCCGAAGGCGCGCCGCAAAGACAGGGCCTATTTGACAGTGGCTCTCACGAGCACCGGATAGTGGTCGGACGGCGTGCGAATATTGGACCAGCGCGCCCCTTTCGAATTTGCGTTCGCTCCGAAAATCGAATCGTCTTTTATGAGGTCGCAAAGCCTGTCGGTCAGAACTCCGTAGCGCTCTATTTCGATTCCGGGCGAGACGAGTATACAGTCGATTCTGTCGGGCTGTTTTTCAACCGGCGCGCAGGTATAGTTGTGCCACGTTTCCCGCGGGCCGTAGGGGGGAGTTTTCGATGCGTTTTTCGCGTCGATAAAACCCTTCGTCGTCAGATATAGAATCGCCTCCGACGAGGGCGGGCTGTTGAAATCGCCCACGAGGAAGAACGGATCTTTCCCCGCCGTCGATTTTATTTTTTCAAACAGAAGCCTCGCCGAGTTCGCCCGCGCCCGCGCGCCCACATTGTCGAGATGCACATTGAATACAAAGAAGACTTTTTTTGAGGCCTTGTCGCGCAGCTTTACCCACGTGCATATGCGCTTGTGCCTTGCGTCCCAGCCCAATGAGGGTTTGGTGGGCGTTTCGGAGAGCCAGAAACGCCCGTTTAGGAGGAGGTCGTACTTCGACGGCTTGTAGAAAATCGCGCACGTTTCGCCCTTTTGCTCGCCGTCCTCCCGCGGATCGGCGACGTATTCGTAAATGTTGTCGTCGCCCTTTATGTCGTCGAGCTGGTGAAGCCAGCCTTCTTGGGTTCCTATTACGTCGAAATCGTGAAAGCGCACGAGTCTTTTTACCGAGTCCGATCTCTGCGCCCAGTTGTTTGCCTCCGGAGTTTGGGCGCATTTAATGTTGAAAGTTCCGATGGAAATGTTCGCGGGTTCGCCGAAACACGCCGCGCTTACAAAGAGCGCAACGGCACACAAGAGGTACGACTTATTCTTCATAATACAATTAAGATATCGTTTTATTTCCCGTTAGTCAAGCCGGTATTGGAGTTGCGAAATTGCGCATGGACGCCGGAACTGCCGGGGGATTTGCCGCAGAGATTGCGGACGCATTGCGCGAGTGCGCCGCGAAAGTGCGCTTATGAAAACAATGAAATTCGGGGCCGGGACAGGCAAATTGCGCAACTACGCCGCAAAAGGCGCGCTTGCGAAAAGAACGCTTGCATGTCGCATGCGGCCGATGCAAGGCGCGGGTCCGATTGCCGCATTTGGGCTTTGTGTGTGAACTGTGCCGATGCGGAAGTTGTGCCGTGCCGAGAAGGAATCTTATGCCGCGAACACTACCGGCTTGCGCGTTGCGGCGCGGGAATTGCGTCGTCTGTTCCATGCGGTTTTGCGAGGGGCACAGCTTGGGGGTAAATTCGGCATGTCGAATCGGATTCGTTCGGCAGTAATGCAACCTCAAATGTTTTGTTCGGCTGTTCCCTATTTTACTGCCATGAAATACGGCCCGATTTTGGAGGAAAAAATCCGCATTTATGACGGTTTATTTGGAAATAGTTTTGACTTTCTTTGAATTTACACAAATAAAATATGGTAATAAGGAAAATTTTGATGAAAAAGGCGGTAAAAAAGAAATTCCGGCAAAGGGAAGAAGTCGAGGTTCGAGACTATCCGATACCCGTCAAGGATTACTCGTGGGAGCCGGGGAAGGATCCCAAAACCCGCAGGGAAATAGAAAAATTTTTCAATTCCCCAAAAATTGAAGCCATCAAGAGGCTGATTGTCGATTTGGGACGCCGCTCTTACGGTAGGAGCTTTAACGACGGAAACGGGGGCAACTTTACCGTGCGCGTGGGGGATAATCTCGTTTTGTGCACTCCGACCATGGTTTCAAAGGGCAGCATGACCGTTCAAGATATGTGCTTGGTAAATCTCGACGGCGAGCAGCTGGCGGGGAGCCGCCGCCGCACGAGCGAGGTTTTGGCGCACCTGGCGATAATGCGGCGCCAAAAGCTCGCCAAGGCGTGTTGCCATGCTCACCCTCCGCATGCGACGGCCTTTGCGTTGGCGGGGCTTACCCCTCCGCGCTGCGCAAATCCCGAAACGGAGATTTTCATAGGCCAGGTGGCCGTCGCAGACTACGACACTCCCGGAACCTCCTCCATGGCCGAATTGGTGGGCGAGGCCGGAGCGGAGCACGACTGCGTATTCATGCTAAACCACGGGGTGATGACTTGGGCGGGCGACGTCGAAACCGCGCTGTGGAAGATGGAGAACATAGAGGCCCATTGCCGCACTTGCATGCTTGCCGCCCAGCTTGGCGGCGCGCTTCAGTTCGGGCCCGAAAAGGCGGAGCAGCTCATCGCCATGCGCGACGCCATGGGATTTGTCCGCCAGCCGGATTGCCGTTCCTTTAAGAGCGGAGACAAATCGCTCCTCTGGAACATGGACGCCTTTGTCGACGCCGTCGCCGCCCGCGTGGCGAAGAAATTGGGGAAGGGCAAAAAGCGGTAGCCCTCGCCGCGTTCGGCGGTTTGCGCAGACGGAAATAAAAATTCCTCCGAAAGTTCTCGGAGGAATTTTTTTTTCAGGAAGAATTTTTCCGCGACGTATCGCGAAGTTTGATTTTGGAAAAATGAAGCAGGATTTGGGAAAAGGCTCTCAGGAAGGGTGTTGAAAAGGCGGTTCGGGGAGGTTGCAAGAGGGGTGCAATCTATGTTAAATTTGAAAGCAGGCGCGAGCGCGGGTGCGGACGGATTATTTGCAGGGTTTTTTCTTGACGCGTAATTGGCAGACGCCTTTGTCGGTGGCGCAGGAGACTTTCGGCTCGGCGTAGTTAAACCATTCGCCCGCCGTCGGTTTCGGCGTCAGGCCGTAATTCCGCAACTAATGTATCCCCGCCGAGAATTTCAAAAGAACGGGCGATGCCGTAGAGTCATTGCCTCAGACGGCGGCGTTAAATTCCGATTCATTTTTTCAAACCCGGACTTCCCGATACAATACCCGCACTCATCTGCCAAACCGCAAAACGAAGAAATACGCGCGCCGCATGAGGGCAAAAAAAATTTCCGGCAAAAAAAAAGTCCGGCAAAAACAAAAACGCCGTCGGAATTTCCCGGCGGCGCCAAACCGCAAATCCCAAAGCCGCTATACCAAACATCGCCGCCCACTGTCCCGGCTCGGGAACTTGGACATATCCCACATACAGGCCGTCCGTGCCACTGTATGCCCTAAAGGCGTAAAGCTCTCCGCCGTCCTCAATGAGATTCTTTTCGGCTATGAAAGTCGCCGAGCTTGAATTGCCTTCCTCCCAGGAAATTATTTTCGCCCCCATGCCCTGGCCGACATCTTCAAATACCAGATTTGCCAAGAACGGATCTTCGGCAGTCCCGAAGTCTATGACGACCGTGCCGGAGCCGCTCACCCCGCCCTCCGTCAGGGCGATTGCGTCATAGGCAAGATCGCTGTTAAATTCGGAGCCGCTGAACTGTACCTTAATAGTTCCTCCGTTGACGACCTTGATTTCGGTAAAGCTGAACGTCCCGCCGACGTCCGACGAATTGCCGAATGCCGCGGTACCGCCCGTTTTGTCGAGCGTCAGCGCGCCGTGCGACTTCCTGGAATTTTCGCCGTAATTGACCAGCAGCGTCCCGCTGTGTATGTCGATTCCGCCGGAAAACTTCAGGGTGTTTCCGGACAAGACCTGCGTCAGGGTGCCGTCCGCGCTGTTCATGACGATGCGCAAGTCGGCCAAGTCGTTGGTGTAT
>QALA01000033.1 GCA_003343565.1 Verrucomicrobiota bacterium
CCGGCGCGCGCGCCAATTCCGGCGTCTATTTCGGCGACTTTGAAATACAGGTGCTTGAAGGCTTTGGATTCGAGGGAAATTGGGGCGACATTGGGGCCATATACAGGCAGATTGCCCCGCATGTCAACGCTTGCACCGAGCCCGGCTCGTGGCAGACTTTCGACATAATTTTCAAGCCCGCCAAAATAGAGGGCGGCAAAATTCTGCTGCCGCGCTTCACCGTGTGGCACAACGGGGTGCGCATACACAACGAATCTCCGGTGCGCTACGGCACGGCGCTCTTCCCGGACGCCGGAGTCAATTACAAACACAGCGAGGCTCCGGTAGACATAAAACTTCAGGACCACGGCGCGCCCATACGTTACCGCAACATCTGGCTGCAAAAGCTCGATTGAAGCGTCTTAGCCGCCTTATCCTTTCAATTACAACCGCTTAAATATTATGATGAGGAAAACCATAATTGCCGCATTGGCCGCATTGACTATAACGCTGTCCGCATTCGCCCAAAAAGACGAATTTGCGGGTTTTTACAAGGGGACTGTGGAGGCGAAAAAGTGCTATCCGACAACCAGTTGCCCGGACGTATATGCCGAAGTTTACCGCGGCCCGAACCAAAAGTACCGCTTGCGCCTGCTTCCGGTGATAATGAGCCGCTGCGACGTCTTTTACGATCTTGACAATTTGGAGGCAAAAGACGGCAAGATAGAATTTAAGGGAGCGTCGAAGGCCTACGACCTCAAAGGCGAAATCACTCCCAAGGAAATCGTGGCGGAGGGGTTTGTGCATGGTAAAAATCCCGCCAAACTGAAGCTTGAAAGAATGGAAATCGTTCCTCCGACCCTCGGACAAAAGGCTCCCGAAGGCGCGGTCGTCCTCTTCGACGGCAAAAATTTCGACGCATGGAGGCACGGAGACCCCAACATTCCCGTAAATTGGACCCTCAAGGACGGCGTCATGACTGTTCGTCCCGCGATTAAAGAGGGCAAGAAGCGCATAGGCGGTTCCATTTTCACCAAGGAGAAGTTCGGTCCGTTCAAGTTGCATCTCGAATTTATGATGCCCGGCTACTACGACAAACTGGGGCAGGCCCGCGCCAATTCCGGCGTCATAGTGGGCGACTACGAAGTCCAGCTGCTCGACAGTTTCGGTACGGAAGGCCTTTGGAACGAATGCGCCTCGGTCTATCGCCAGGTCGCTCCGCTCGTCAACGCCAGCACCGAGCCGGGAACGTGGCAGACGTACGACATCATATTCAAGCCCGCCGTCCTCGAAAACGGCAAGCTTGTAAAGCTTCCGACATTTACGGTGTGGCACAACGGAGTGCTCGTGCAAAAGGAGACGGAAATAGCCTACAAGACCTCCCTCTTCCCCGACAAGGGGGCCGAATACCGGCACAGCGGAGAGCCCGTGTCGATTCAGCTTCAGGACCACGGAGACTTGCTGTCGTTCCGCAACATCTGGCTGCAAAAGCTTTAATTTTATATACTCAAAATAACGGGGCAAATCCGATTTTGGATTTGCCTTTTTTTTGCCGCAAACTATCTTGTGCGCGAATGAAAACTCTAAAGATCATGGCAACATTGTTCGCAGTTTCTGCTGCGGGGGGATTGTCCGCCGCGCTGGTGGCGCATAGGGGAGAAAATTCAATGGCCCCCGAAAACACGGTCGAGGCCTTTGAATTGGCCTTTAAAAGCGGAATAAAAGCGATAGAGGGCGATTTCTACATATTGGAGGATTCCAATATCGTGTGCGTTCACGGCGCCGCGGAGCTAAAAAAATTCTGGGGATTGGACGTTCCGCAAAGCCGCCTTCAGAAACTCGCGCTGTCCGACTACAAGGCGCTCAAATATCGCGGCAGACACGCCGGCAAATTTCCCGGAGCAAAAATCCCGACATTGGAGGAGGTTTTCAAGACAATGCCTCCGGGGGCCGTCATATTTGCGGAAATAAAGGGATACTCCCCGAATTTTGCCTCCGCCTTTGACGAAATCCGCAAGAAATGCGGGTTGAAGGAGGAGCAAATCCGCCTGATAAGCTTTTCGCCCGGCGCGCTGAAAGACTTCAAGGCAAAGTATCCGAAATACAAGACCTTTCTGCTTTCGGCAATGCGCAAGAATCCCGGCAGGAAGGATTCCGCAATTCGCACTTCGGACGAAATTGTTAAGATGTGCGCCGACTGCAATGCAGACGGCATCGACATCGGGGATTCGCGGTTCGTGACAAAAGAGTTTGTGGACGCGGTTAAGAAAGCTGGGCTGGAATTTCACGTCTGGACGGTCAACAATCCCGACGAATGCAGGCGCCTGTTGAATATCGGCGCGGACAGCGTCACCACCGACAGGGCCGCGAAGTTTTTAAATTTAGTAAAGTAAAGCCGGGAAAGCCTAAAAAGGCCGAAGCGGTTTCGTTTTTATTTCAAACGCCTCGCGCGAGAGTCCGGAAGCAAAATAAATAAAAAAGATTTGTTGACGAATTGACTTTCGGGGTACACTCTGGAAAGAATGAGTTCTTTTTTATTTTTGTCTTTTCGCCTGTTTGCGTTGCGCAATGCGGGCGGCGAAATGGCAAAAATCCATTTTTAATACGACATAACTATGCAAAGTGTACTGATATTCGCGGCGGCGCAGCAATGCGCATTTTCGGAGGTGAACGCAGTCTTCTGGCTGGTTCCGCTGGCCTCGCTGATTGCGCTCGGTTTTGCCTGGCGTTTTTACGCGGGCATGAAAAAGGAGGAGGAAGGCTCCGAAATTATGCGAAAGATTGCCATGCACGTCCGCCAGGGCGCGCTGGCATACCTCAAGCAGCAATATAAGATAGTTGCGACGGTATTCGTAATTCTGACTTTGTTTTTTGCGTTTTTGGCCTACGGATTAAACGTGCAAAACGGCTGGGTTCCCTTCGCCTTCATAACGGGGGGATTTTTCTCCGGGTTGGCCGGATTTTTCGGAATGAAGACGGCGACGTACGCTTCCAACCGCGCGGCGTGGGCGGCTAAAAATTCCCTCGACCACGGGCTGCGCGTCGCGTTTCGCTCCGGCGCGGTGATGGGATTGGTCGTCGTCGGGCTTGCGCTTCTCGATATTTCGCTCTGGTTTGTGATTCTTAATGCGTTTATTTCCGACGCAAGCCAGACCCACAAGATGGTCGTGATTACGACCACCATGCTGACGTTCGGCATGGGCGCCAGCCTTCAGGCCCTCTTTGCGCGCGTCGGCGGCGGCATATTCACCAAGGCAGCCGATGTGGGCGCCGACTTGGTCGGGAAGGTGGAAGCCGGCATTCCGGAGGACGATCCGCGCAACCCCGCCACGATTGCCGACAATGTGGGCGACAACGTAGGCGATGTCGCGGGTATGGGCGCGGACCTATACGAGTCCTACTGCGGCTCGATTTTGGCCACGGCCGCTCTCGGCGCGGCCGCGTACATGACGAACGCGGCGACGCAAATGAAGGCGATTTTGGCTCCGATGGTCATCGGGGCAATCGGCGTGGTTCTCTCTGTCGCGGGCATATATTTCGTCCGCGTCAAGAAGGGGGCGGGCAGCAAGGAGCTTCTCAATGCGCTCGGAAGAGGGGTAAACTTAAGCTCGGTTTTCATAGCGGTTTTTTCGTTTGTGCTGCTCTACGCGATCGGGCTGCCAAATTGGTTCGGAATTTGGGGTTCCATAATAGTCGGCTTGGCGACCGGATTGTTCATAGGAAAAATCACCGAGTACTACACTTCCGAGGCCTATCTGCCCACTAAAAACATAGCCGAACAGGCAAAAACCGGCCCGGCCACGGTAATAATCGCGGGCATAGGAACCGGCATGATTTCCACTTTCTATCCCGTGATTGCCATAGTAATTGGAACTTTTTTGGCGTACGGATTTTCCGCGGGGGGATTTTCCCAAGAGGCTCTGCTCAACATGAGCCAGGGGCTTTACGGCATAGGAATCGCGGCAGTGGGAATGCTCTCGACGCTCGGCATAACGCTTGCGACCGACGCCTACGGCCCGATAGCCGACAACGCCGGCGGCAATGCGGAAATGTCCGGGCTCGGCAAGGAAGTTCGCATGCGCACCGATATGCTCGACTCTCTCGGCAACACCACCGCCGCTACCGGCAAGGGCTTCGCAATAGGCTCGGCGGCTCTCACCGCCCTTGCGCTGTTGGCTTCGTATGTCGAGGAATTGCGCATCGGCCTGATCCGCATAAAAGACGATCCTAACATCTCCGAATATGCAAAAAGCACGATCTCCAAATTCGGCGACGTCGTGCAAAACGGCGGGGTGGAGTCTGCAAGCCTTATGGATTTTATGAGCGTCTACCAGGTGTCGCTGATGAATCCGAAAGTTCTTCTCGGAATGTTCATAGGTTCGATGATGACGTTCCTGTTCTGCGGCCTGACCATGAATGCGGTGGGCAGGGCCGCGAACCAAATGGTCAACGAGGTTCGCCGCCAATTCCGCGAGAATCTCGGAATCATGGCGGGCAAGTCCGATCCCGATTACGCGCGCTGCGTGGAAATTTCCACGAAGGCCGCGCAAAAGGAAATGCTTTTCCCCTCATTACTGGCCGTAATAGCGCCGGTTGCGATGGGGTTGTTCTTCGGCGTTGCGGGCGTGCTTGGGCTTCTGGCCGGCGCGCTTTCGGCGGGATTTGTCTTGGCGGTCTTCATGGCCAATAGCGGCGGCGCATGGGACAACGCAAAAAAATACATAGAGCAGGGCAGCTTTGGCGGCAAGGGTTCCGACGCCCACAAAGCGACGGTCATAGGCGATACCGTGGGAGATCCGTTCAAGGATACCTCCGGTCCCTCCCTGAACATTCTCATAAAGCTCATGAGCATGGTTGCGATTGTAATGGCCGGATTCACGGTTTCGTACACCATATTCTAAATTTTTGAAAACCCGTTCAAGCAAATGCGGCGCGCCTGTGCGATTCTCGGCGCGCCGCATTTTTTTTTGAAGAACGCGATTATGAGTTCACCCCTGTATCGCGAAATTTGATTTTGGAAAAATGAAGTAGGATCTAGAAGCTGCCTCCGCGCCCGCTTGCTCCAACAGGCGGGCATTTTTGAGCCCATGGAATCGCGCAAAAAAAGATGACGCAACTGCTTTCAACCCCCTTGCAAACCCATTGCAGGGGCTCTTTTTTCAGCGCAGAACGCAATCGCGCATTGTACGCCAAAACCCGGAGCAGGGCAAAAGACCTTTCCAAATCTTGCTTCATATGAGGGCGACGGCGCAAAAAGTTTCCAAACTTAAATCCAAGCGATAAGTCCGCCCCCAAAGCTTTTTAACTCCCGCCATTTCCATTATTTCCCGCCATTTCCAGTTTTCATCTCATCTTTCAAATGTCAGCGCGCCAAAACGGCGGGAACGCGCGCATTCGAGACTCCAAATTTCCAATCGTGGCGAAATTAAATTTGGGCGGCGGAATGGCGGAAAAATTCCCCCGCATTCGGAAGCGATGTTTAAATTTGTTGTCCGATTTAATTTCGCCATTCGGCGCGCGTTAATATGTGCTGCCTGCAAAACATGTTATAGAGCGTTTAACCGCGATGAAACGATGAGCCGACAAAAAAGCAAAGCGCAAAAACGGCTCGGTAAAAACCCGGCGATAACGCAAAGGCGAACATCAATTAGATGCCGGTAAATTGGGCATCGGTTAACCGCCGCGGGAATAATCGAAAATAAAACGTGGCGGAAATTTTCCGGCCTAAGACGCCGAAGTCTGATTGTTTGCAAAAAGAAACGAAAGCTGTCAAAGGCATGGAGAATAAAACGAGGGGATAAGCGCGCAACGCAACCTGCAAGCCTATCCGGCCTTGTTTGCTTTTTTCATTTCGGCGGCCACATTCGCATTCCGCTTTTGCGCTTCGTTTTTTCGCCGCCTTATTTCCGCGCGATAGACGCGCAATATGTGCGCCTCCGTTTCGGCCATGTCCGGGCCGGCGGATATGGCGATGCCGCTTTTTAAATACGCGGGAGTCCTATCCTTCAATAGGGAATTTATGCGATCAAGCGGATTGTCCACATTGAGGAGCGGCCGGTTCTTGCCGTTTTTCACCCGCTCGTAAATTTCCTCTGCGGACGCAAAAAGGACTATGCAGACGCCCTTTGAGCGGACGAGTTCCGGCATTCCCGGAAAACAGACCAGTCCGCCGCCGCATGCGACAACGCATCCGCTGTCCCTGTGTCCGCCTTCGAGAAACTTCCTTTCCATTTCCCGAAATTTTTCCTCCCCCAACTCGGCAAATATGTCGGAAATTTTCATTCCGCAGGACCTCTCTATCTCGACGTCGGAATCCACGAATTCGTATCCGAGGGCGCGCGCGACGCGCCGGCCGAGGGTGGTTTTCCCCGTGCCCATGAAGCCCAACAGATACAAATTCGGCTTTTCGGATTCCTCTGACTTTTCCGACATCTTGCCTTCGCGCCGCTATTGGGATATGAGGGAATTGCCGGTCATTTCCTCCGGCTTTTTCAGGCCCATCAGCTGGAGAACGGTCGGGGCGATGTCGCCCAATTCCCCGCCGGAGCGCATCTTCAGCCCCTTTAGGCCGCGCCCGTAGATTATGACCTCCACGGGGTTCATAGTGTGGCGGGTGTGCGGCTCGTTTATGGAAGGCTCGAAAAGCTGGTCGCTATTGCCGTGGTCGGCCGTAATTACGAGGGCGGCTCCAATTTTGTCGGCGGCTTCGGCTATTCGGCGCACGCAGGCGTCGACCGTCTCAATGGCCTTGACTGCGGCTTTGAGATTGCCGGTGTGCCCAACCATGTCGCCGTTGGCAAAGTTGACGACAATGAGGGCGTATTTATCCTCGCCAATCGCCTTGACGACGGCGTCGGCCACCGCAGGCGCGCTCATTTCCGGCTTTTGGTCGTAAGTCTGCACGTCGCGCGGAGAGTCTATGAGGATTCGATCTTCGCCGCGGAAAGGCTCCTCGCGGTAGTCGTTGAAAAAGAACGTGACATGCGCAAACTTTTCCGTTTCGGCGCAGCGCAGTTGCGCCAGTCCTTTGGAGCTGACATATTCCCCCAAAATATTGGCCATCTTGGGAGGCTTGGGAAACAGCACGTTTTCGCACAGGCCCACTTTGTATTCGGTCATCGTGACAAAGAACACCTGCGGCCACACGGCGCGCTTGAATCCGTCGAAATTCTTGTCGACAAACGCGCTCGTCATTTCGCGCGGACGGTCGCCTCTGAAGTTGAAAAATATGACTGCGTCGCCGTCGGAAACTCTGCCGATAGGTTTGCCGTTTTCCTCAATCCATGTGGGGAGTATAAATTCGTCTCCCTGCATGTTGTCCGATGCGGGGTGGTCGTAGTAGTTTTTGAATGCGGCCTCCGCATTGTCCGCGCGGGCCGCAGTCTTGACTCCCACGAGACAATCATAGGCGCTCTCGACGCGGTCCCAGCGCTTGTCGCGGTCCATAGCCCAGTAGCGCCCGATTACGGAGGCGACTTTCCCCACTCCGCATTTCTTCATTTCGGACTCAACCTGTCTGATGAAATCCAAGCCGCTGGTCGGCGGGGTGTCGCGCCCGTCGGTAAAGGCGTGCAAGAAAACTTTGTCGTACTTCTTATCGGCGCAGATTTTCAGAAGGGAATAGAGGTGGCGAAGCATGGAATGCACGCCGGCGTCGCTACAGAGCCCGAACAAGTGCAGGGCTCCCCCGCCGTCCAGCTTCTTGAACACCTCCTGAAGCGCGGGACTTTGAAGGACGGAACCGGTTGCAAACCCCTTGTCGATTCTTACGATTTCCTGATCGACTATGCGTCCGGCTCCGATATTTTGGTGGCCGACCTCGCTATTTCCCATTATGCCTTCCGGAAGGCCGACGTTCAATCCGCAAGCCGCGATTTCCGTGCGGGGCCATTCGGCGGCAAGCCCTTTGCAGAAGGGGGCGTTCGCGAGCTTTATCGCATTGTAGCGGTCGAGCGAAGCGTCGTGATTTTCGCCCCATCCGTCGCGGATTACAAGTACGACGGGCCTTTTAATTCCGTTTATTTTTGTGTGCTCCTG
Organism: Verrucomicrobiota bacterium; assembly: GCA_003343565.1. Lineage (GTDB taxonomy): Bacteria > Verrucomicrobiota > Verrucomicrobiia > Opitutales > Intestinicryptomonadaceae > Merdousia. Next base: position 8,017 of record QALA01000033.1, read on the forward strand.
ATTTTCCATGATATTGAAATTCCTCCGATAAAAAATATCTTTGACAAGCATTAAACTTTGCGCCGCCTTTGACAACTTAAAAAAGCGCCGCGCTATTTCTTCACTTTCGCCCTCCGACGCGCAAGCGCAAAAAAAGCGGTTCCGCAATCGGGAACCGCCGAATGAAAAAAATCTCACCGGTTGTTTTTATCGGCAAAATCAAGCCGCGAATAAGGCGGGAATTAAATTTAAGAACGCGGGGTTTCGCCCGCGGGGCAAAGAACGGCAAATCCGCAATTAGCACCGCGAGAATTAACGCGCCCTAAACCCGGCTTGCGGAAATGTGCGACATTCAAATTCGCGCAAATTCGCACGCCGCATTCCGCCGCAAAACCGGCGCGCCCAAATGAGTCAGCGCGCATTCGAATCTTGGGGAACTTCGAGAATTTGGCCGTCGGCCAGCAGCTTTGCGCGAAGTTTTGAATAGTCGATATCCTGCACGCCGCAATTCGAGTTTATCGCCTGCGCCGCCGCCGTGGCCGCCGAATGGCCGAGAATCATGAACACGGGCTCCATTCGTATTGAGCCGTAGGCGATGTGCGAGGCAGAGCAGGCGACCGGCACGAGCAGATTTGAAGCTTCGGAACGCTTCGGCACTATTGAGCCGTAGGAAATTTTGTACGGGCGTTTCAGATGCACGCCGATGTCGCCCTCGTTTTGGACAAACCCGTCCGGTTTGACGTAGCGTTGCACATTGTGGGAATCGAGCGTGTAGGAGCCCATTCCTATGGAGCGGGGAGTGTCGGTTTCGGAAAGGCAGTCGCGCTCGGTCATGACATATTCGCCGACCATGCGCCGCGCCTCCCGTATGTAAAGGCAGAAGGGCCAGTTGTCAGTGTCGACAAACTCGTCCTTCGCCAATCCGTATGTGTTGAAAATCTTGCGCAGTTCGGGGGCGACCCGCGGATCGTTTGCGAGAAAATAAAGGAAACCGCGCTGGTAGTCGGCGTGGGCCTTGACAATCTTGGCGCGCTCCGAATAGGACGCCTCCGGATATTCGTAGTTGCCGCCGATAAAGTCAAAACTGAAAGCCGATTTGTTGTTTGTGTCGGTCTTGCCGTTGGGCATTCTGTCGGGCTTTATAATGTCGGTTCGCCCCTCGGCGCCCCAGTAGCGCAGGGCGAGAATGTAGTCGTCCGGATTGTAGTTGTCGGGCTTGGGGAAGGGGCGGCGATTTTCCGGAACGTCGGTCATGCACAATCTGAAGCAGTAGGCTTGTATTTTGTCGTCGCCCGCGCCCTTGTCGCCGGGATAATTCGGACTGACATGCTTTATTAAGCCGCTATTGGGGTCGCCTTCGACGCGGTAGGGCGAAACGTTCTTCCTGAAAAAGTGGTCGTGGTGAAGAACCCCCGTTTGCACGCCGTTCCATTTTTCGCCGTACGTCGAATTGGATTCGCGCCCAACGCTGTACGTGCAGCCGGAAGCGGCCATCAGATCCCCTTCGAATGTCGCGTCTATAAATACCTTTGCGCGAAATTGCGCGCCGTCCAGCGTCCTTATGGAGACGATTTGCGCGCCGTTCTTTTCGACCCCGCCGTCCCTGTCCAAAAGTTTTCCCCTAAACAAACGTATGTTTTTTTCGCCCGCAACCCAGTTGTCGAACACGCGTTCGGCCACTTTGGGCTCGAATATCCACATGGTACGGTCTTCGTCGTTTATGGCCTTGGTCTGCTGTCCGCTCAGAACGTCGTTCTCGCGCTTTACCCAGTTCCATGCGTTCGGATTTTGATACTCCTTCCATATGCGATGGTAGAACTCCCTAGAAACTCCGCCAATGACGTGCGCCTTACCGGAGTCGGTATAACCTAATCCCGCGCTGCTCATGGCGCCCAAATGAAGGTCGGGCGAGACCAGAAGCACATCCATTCCCTCCCGCGCCGCCTGAACGGCCGCCGCCACTGCCGCGCTGGTGCCGCCGTAGACGACGATGTCGGCCTCATGGACACCGCCCGAAGTTCCGCCTTGTCCGCCGCCGCATGACGACATGAAAACTGCCAAAATGGCGGCAATTGCCGCGCCGAATTTTTCGCACATTTTTATTTCCCCCACGGTTAAATTTTTTATTTCGGCGTATATTTTGGCATATCGCATTCGATTTCACCAAGAAAAAAGCGGCAAATAGGGAAGATTTTTTCCATATCGCCGCAAAGAAAAATCGGCAAAAATTTTGGCAATAAAAAATTTCGCAATGTTTTTTCTTGCAATTGCGGCGATTATCGAAGATACGCATGGGATATTTTTAATAATTTTAACTTCAGAAAGGACGATTGTGAGCAACTTAAAGAAAAAGAGACGCCTCAAAATGAACAAGCACAAGCGCTCGAAGCGCGCCAAGCTCAATAGGCATAAGAAGCGCCAGTGGGGGTGCTAAAAAGTTGCGGACAAATTTGCGCGGGAAGCCTTTATTCCTGCGCTTTTTGTCTGTGGTTTTTTTATGCCGTTTGGCGCAGCCGTTCCATAGTTTGCGCTTGCCGCGGTTTATGCCGCGGTTTTTTTATTGGGCTTGTGCGGCTTTATTTAGGCTTGGCAAGCGCATGGAAGGTTACGGCTGCGGGGCAGAGTACCGAGTACCGCGCAACGATTTTTAACTTCGCCCTGCGGTGGGAGGCAGGACTTTTTATAGAAATAAAAATTCAGGGCGATAAGGAAATTTAAAACGCGCCGTACAGAGCGCGCCGCACAAATTTAAGATTTTACCCCTGAGATTTTATTTTTGCAATTTTTTCTCTACCTTTGCCTTTGCCGATACGCATTCTATGTCGAGGCGCAAAATCGCCGTTCTTCCAATCGATGCGTCTATGTATTTTTCGCCAATCTCCTCAAAGCCCTTCGAATATTTTTTCACCAGCATGCGCAGCGCCTTGCGCTTTTCGCTTTCGTCGAAAATCCGTTTGATTTTTCCCTGCGCCATTACGCTTTGATATGAGGTTGTAAATTCGCTTGGCCGTACCCTCGTTTTGCCGACCACAACAAACGACACGTTCGCGCAATTTTTTAAGGCGTTAAGTTTCCTGCCGTCGGGAGCGCAGTGAAAATAAAGCGTGCCGCCTTCGCGCGCATAGCTTATCGGAATGCCGTATCCCGAATTTTCGTCGGAAAACGACAAAACGCCGTATTCCGCATTCGTCAGCAAGTCGTCGGCCTCCTCCGAATTCCAAATCCTATCCTTACGTCTAATTTCCGCGTATTGCATAATGTCGCCTATTTTAAAATTATTATGCGCGTCTTGAAAAGTAAAATTCAGTCGGTAGTCAAGCCGTCCGTAAAATGGGGCCCCTAAAATGGAAACTTGGGACAGACGCGTTGCAACAGCAAACGGCGAAGGTGACGTCCCCCCACTTGCGGTGAATTTTCCCGATTACTTTGAACCATTAACGGAAATAAAGTTTTACCCTAATCGAGGGTTAATAGTGCGAAATAAAAGATAATAATACTTAAGCGCGAAAAATCGGGAAGGGAACGGGGAAGGGGGAGCTTTATGCGCCGCCAACACTGCGCTTCTTATCATGCGAACATGCGAGTTAACTTGTACGCACGCCATAAATGATGATGGGACTGGGGGTGGTTTCGGGGGGATCTTTGCACATAATCAAGATACGACTGTCATCATATAATAATCTAATACGATTTATATGCGCCAATTTATCATTTACACAAAAAAATTTGGGAAGATGTAAAAAATTTTGTAAAATTATATTGAAAATCAATTAAAAATAGTTTTATTCAATTGAATTATAAAATAGATTTAATTCTATTTTAGTTTTTTACGCCTTATATAAAACATAGTTATTAGAGTATATATAAATTCATAGGAATGGGAGGAGACTCCCATTCCTATTCTTTTTAATATTTGGGATTAAGTTTCATTGGGCCGTAATAAGGAGACGGAGAAATATATTGGCGTTTGGACTATTGCTGTTCGGACGCGACAATCTCGCCTACGAGTCGGACCGAGGCGATAAAAAATTGTATCCATCGAGATGTTTCCGACATCTTCCCGCCGTTCGCTCTACCGCCGCGGAAAGCCTTTGCAACGCCGCCTCCTGTTGAGCAAACGCCTGTATTGCCGCCGTGACGGCCGACGGTAAACACGGTCGCCATGCGCGCGGCCATCGCGCCGAGATCAAGATAGAAGCCCTTTATGGAGGTTGTGGCGCCGCTTACTTCATTTTTAAATTCTTTGATATTCTTATTTGCGCTGTTTAGAGACGTTTTACTTTCATCGAGCGACTTATTGAGTTCGTTGGAAGCATTCCTTTGCGCTATGATTGCATTTGCAAGGTCTTTGCCGGTTTTGGAAAGCTCCGCGGCCGACATAGACACTGCCGAAAATGTCTGCCCGTTGATTTTGGAAATTTCCGCATTGATGGAACGCAGCTCGCTGAGGAGCTTTTGAATTTCCTCAAGCTGGGCTTTCGCCTCTATATTTATATTGCAGGGTTTTTTTCGTCGGCCATATCCGTCCGATTTTTGTTGATTTGTGAAAGTTTTATTCGATTCTGATTTCAGAAATGGAAACTCTAACGGACATTTTTATAACGCTTTTCCTTATGGTTGTCGTAGGGGGTAGCTTCTGGTGTTTGTTGAAGCTGTGGGGCAAGTTTATAAAATATTCTACCGTTAAGGGCGGTCATACTTTTCTGACGGACAGAGAATCTCGATGATTTAGCCATTGTACTCCCTCAATTCGCAGTTAAGCCGGTTGAGGGATTTTTCGTCTACAAGGGCGGCCTGCGCGTTGAAGATTGCGAGCTTGTCGAGCGCGCGCCGGCGGTCTATGGCGCGGGCGACGAACAGAAGCCGCAATGATGACAAGTCCAATACCTCCTCCCATGCATTTTTGAACCCGCAGAATCCGTCCCAGACCTCACGCCATCACATAATACTATTTGTCGCACAATATATATTATGTCTAATTATGTGAAATGATATATGCCCCGTTCCTATCGCACCAATTTCCCAAAGACTTGTTTTTAACATCACTTTTTCCAGTACTCTACATGGCTTACGCGCATAGGCAATATTGAAACTAAATAAGAAGTTTTGCGATATGCCAATGTTAGTCCCAATTTATCGCGCTTTATTGCCATTATCCATCTCGCCAATTCTGCGCAATGCCAATTCTTTCTTGTCACTTAAATATTTAATATAAACACGTTCTCTAAAGTCTTTGGGGGTTCCCAAATGTTTATACATTTCCTTGTAGTCGCTCTCAAAACCTCTATCTGAATAGGAACGCATGCTCATGAATTCCAATGTGTCAACGTCAAATTTTCCAGAAGCTACTTCGCCTATACGCTTATCTATCCATTTTATCAATTCTTCATAATATCGTTTGCTTTCT
>QALA01000074.1 GCA_003343565.1 Verrucomicrobiota bacterium
CGTGCGTTGCGGGATTTTAATGGCGATCTTATTATGTAGGCGAGGGGTTATTCCTCGTCCTTTTTTGCGTCGCCTTTTGCGCTTCCCGCAGGTTGCGATGCGGTAAGAATAATTAAATTCCGCCGCAGGGGCAGACCGTCGCAACAACTCATGCGTGCGCTGTGGGATTTTAATGGCGATCTTATTATGTAGGCGAGGGGTTATTCCTCGCCTTTTTTTTCGCTTCGCCTTTTGCGTTTCTCGCAGGTTGCGATGCGGTAAGAATAATTAAATTCCGCCGCAGGGGCAGACCGTCGCAACAACTCATGCGTGCGTTGCGGGATTTTAATGGCGATCTTATTATGTAGGCGAGGGGTTATTCCTCGTCCTTTTTTGCTTCGCCTTTTGCGCTTCCCGCAGGCCGCGTCTTTCTCGCAAATTCAAACGATATATTCCCGCGCGGATCGAGAACGAGCGAGGCGGAGAATTTCTTGTTTGTGCGCTTCGATACGAAGTCGTCTATCATGGGCGTTTTTCCCGTGTTTATGAGACTGTCTATCTCGGCCTGCGTAATCGTGTGAGACAGCATTGTTCTTCCAAGCCTGAAAGAGCACTTGCGCTCCGACTTGCTCCGGCAGACATAGGCGGATTCCGTTGCGACAAGTTCGCCGTCCTTGCAGTCGCACAACCCCATTGCCGAGCGCGGACAGCGGCCCACTACGGGCGCGTCCTCAAGATTTTCCTGCTTGCGCGGGGTCGATTCCCCGTCGCCAAACTGAAATTTTACGGCGAAATTTTCGTCCAATTTGAGTATTGCCGAATACGGGCGTCCCAGCTTGCTCTTGAATCCGTCCAGCGGACCGACCCGCCCCTTTGTCGCCAGCTCCCTGACTTCCGATTCGGATATTTTCCGGTTCCCGATTGTCTTGTAAATCGTAAACTTGCCGTCCTGCGATTTGTACGAGCGGAACGTCTCCAAAAGATTTGTGCCGTCTATCGGGCTTGGAATGTCCGTTTCTCGCGGCTCGACGGAGTCCTCCTTAAAGTCGCGCGCCTTTTCCACTATTTCGCGCGTGACGTTTTCTATGCCAGTCATGAAGTCTTTTCTGGAGATCTGGCTCTTTTCAATCTGCCTGAGCTTTTTTTCCCATTCCCCCGTCATGACCGGGCTGGTGAGCGAGTCTACGCAGAGAACTTTCAGGAATTTTATGAGTCCGTCTGCGCGCGTCGTCGGGACGAGCTCGCGCTTCTGCCGCTCTACGAATTTGTGCGCTATTAGCGTCTCTATTATTTGCGCGCGGGTTGCGGGCGTTCCGAGGCCGCTGTCTTTCATGGCCTCGGCCAGTTCCTCGTCTTCCAGAAGCTTTCCGGCGCCTTCCATGGCGGACAGAAGCGTCGCTTCGGTGTAGCGGGCCGGAGGTTTCGTGGCTTCCTCCTTAAGATTGGCCTCCAGAACCTGTGCCTGCTCCTGCGCCGACGAAAGCGGCGGAATCGAATCTTTGTCGCCCGCGGTTTTCTCGTACACGTCCAGCCAGCCCGGCACCCGCAGAACCTTGCCCTCGGTGCGGAACACGTTGGAGCCGACCGCCGAAATTCTCACGGTCACGTCGTATTGCGCCTCCGGATAGAATGCCGCTATGAAGCGGCGCGCTATCATGTCGTAAATTTTGCGTTCGTCGGCATTGAGCTTCTGGTTGTGCGTTTCGGTCGGAATTATGGCGAAGTGGTCGCTGACCTGCTTGTTGTCGAATACGCGCCTGCCGGCCTTGGAGACGTATTTTTCGTCGACGGCCCTCTGCGCGAATTTTGCGTACGGCTCCTCCAGCGCGGACAGCGTCTTTGCGACGACGCTCCGGTAGTCCTCCGGGAGCGCGCGGCTGTCGGTGCGCGGATAGGTTATGAGCTTGTGTTTTTCGTAGAGCGCCTGGGCTATGCTCAGCGTCCTGCCCGCGCTGTATCCGAACTTGTTGTTGGCCTCGCGCTGAAGTGTGGTCAGGTCGTACAAGCGGGGAGCCGACTGTTTGGAAAGCGTGTTTTTGTCGCTCACCTTGGCGACTCCTATCTGCCTTACGTTCCACAGGACGGCCTCGGCGTCGGAATGTTGCCATATCCTGTCCGCCTTGTCCAGGGGAGACTTTTCCGACGGCTTGAAGTCCGGACGCTGATAAACGCCCTCGTACTCTCCGTTCTCCACGCGGAAGCGCGCCGTTATGCGCCAATAGGGTCTGGATTTGAAATTTTGTATTTCGTGCTCGCGCTCGACTATCATCGAAAGCGTCGGCGTCTGCACCCGGCCGACGGACGCCAAATTCTTGTTGCGCACTCCGAACATTCTGCTGGTTATCGCGCGGGTCGCGTTGATTCCGACAAGCCAGTCGGATTCGCTCCTGCAACGCGCGGCGTCCTGTAGCGACGCCATCTGCTCCTGCGTCCTGAGATTTTCAAACGCTTCCGATATCGCCGAAGGCGTCATCGACGACACCCAAAGCCTCTTGCGCGGCAGCTTGCACTTGTTTATTTCGTATATGTACGTAAATATCAGCTCGCCCTCGCGGCCGGCGTCGCACGCGTTTATGACGCACTCGATGTCCTTGCGCCCCATCAGCTTCTTCAGCGCCTGGAGCTTCTTCTTCGTCTTTTCTATCGGCTTTAGGTCGAATTTTTCCGGTATTATGGGAAGGTTTGACAACGACCACCTCGCGTATTTTTTGTCGATGTCGGCCGGCATCACCAGCTCAACGAGATGCCCCACTGCGGACGCTATGACGTATTCGTCGTTTTCGTAAAAATCCTCGTTCTTTTTGGCCTTGCCGAGAACCCTTGCTATGTCGGCGGCCACCGAGGGCTTTTCTGCTATGATGAGTTTCTTCATTGTCTTTTGCGGGAGTGTCGTGTTCTGGAAAAAAACGACGCGCGCACGGCCTTTTAATCCGCGCGCGCGATGTACGTTGCAATGCCTATCTGGGCAGATATTTCGGAAGGAGAGCGTCGATGTTGTCCAAGAGTTCGCGCATCGTTTCCGGGGTCTCGTCTCCCATATTGGAAATGCGGAACGTCTGTCCCTTGAGCTTTCCGTAGCCGCCGTCGAACACCATGTGGCGCTCCCGCTTCAGCTCGTCCAGCAGGGCGGGCAGGTCGACGCCCAGGTTGTTGTGAAAACAGTTGAGCGTGACGGAGCCGTAGCGCTCTTCGGGAAACAGCTTGAATCCGTGCCCGTAGGCCCATTCGCGCACGATCTTGTTGTTTTGCGCGTGGCGGGCGTAGCGGTTCTCGACGCCTTCGGAAAAAATGTCGTCCAGCTTGCTTTGCAGGGCGTATATGAGCGAAATTACCGGAGTGGAGGGCGTCATGGACTTGTCCATGTTCTTCTTAAATTCGAGGAAGTCGAAATAGTAGCCCCTTCCTTCGACCTCGGCCGCGCGCTCCAGAGCGCGTTGGGAAACCGCCAAAAAAGACAGTCCCGGAGGAATTGCAAGAGCCTTCTGGCAACCCGTCACCATGACGTCTATGCCAAGTTCGTCCTTCTTGATGGGAAGGGCGGAGAACGAGCTTACGGTGTCGACTACGCTTATTACGTCAGGATATTTTCTTATAACGCCCATCAGCTCCGAGATGTCGCTCATGGTACCGGTGGAGGTCTCGTTGTGTATCAGCGTCACGCAGTCGTACTTGCCCGTTGCAAGCTCCTTGTCCAACGCCTCCGGATCCACGGGCTTGCCCCATTCGGTCTTGAGCTCGGCCGCGTTTTTTGCGCAGCGTTTGGAAACGTCGAACCACTTGTCGGAAAACGCGCCGTTGCAGCAGTTCAGAACCGCTTTCTTGCATACGTTGCGTATCGCCCCCTCCATGATGCCCCACGAGGAACTGGTGCTCAAATAGACGTCGCCTTCGGTGTAGAAGAGCTGTTTGAGGCGCGGCATTACGCTGTCGACCAGATTTGTGAAGTCCTTGCTTCTGTGGCCGACTATGGGCGTCGCCATCGCTTTGTATGTCTTTTCTGACACGGCTATGGGGCCGGGGATAAACAATTTGTATGCCATATATTCCTTCGTTTGGTTTGTAAATTTTACTTGAAATTCTCGCCGCGCGGCGAATGCGCAAGAACTTAAAAAAATAAGAAATTGCGCGCATTTTTCGCCCCGCGCGCCCGTTCGATTGAAATCAGTCCAGCGCGTTTTGCGACTTTATTATTTTAGTGTTCTTTTCCGACAGCGTAATTGTTCTGGGCAGCGCGTGCGCCGCCTCTTCAGCCTCGACTTGCGCGAACGACATGATCACCAGAAGGTCTCCGACCCTGCCGAGGTGCGCCGCCGCCCCCCTTATCGAAAATGTGCCGCTGCCGCGCGGAGCCGGTATTGCGTACGTTTCAAAGCGCTCCCCATTAGCTATATTGCCGACGAGTATTTTTTCGTACCGCAACATTCCCACTTTGTCCATGAGATCTTCGTCGATGGCCAGCGAGCCTTCGTAGTCTATGCGGCAGTCGGTGGTTTCGGCCCTCAATATTTTCGATTTTAAAACTTGCACCAACATTGCTGTTTGTCTCTTTAAGTTTTTACTAAAAGCCCCCACAAATAACATTGCCGGCGACACCGTCAACATTTTTTTGAGAAGTTCGGACTATTTTGGCGAACGGGCATTTTTTAAGTTGAATTTTCGCTTTTAGGCGTTGGGGACAAGCCCGATTTTATTGCGTTAAGTGTTTGAATTGCAAATAAATATAAATTTATACGTGCCGGGGAAGCGGGCGGTTTTCAAACATGCGCATTTTTATGTGACGATAGCGTCGGGGAACGGTTTGGGAATTTGCGCAAATCGTTTGGCGGCGAAGTGTTTTTTTGGGGATTTTTCGTTCCGCGGGGGAGGGGGAAAGTCGGGGCCGGAAGGAATTGCGCCGGCGCGTTTTTGGGGAAGTTTGATTGCGCGCGTTCCTGTCTAATTTAAAATTGCGGCGAATTGGGAAGTGGGAGGCGGCAAGGCGCGTAAGAAAAAGGGTGGGGGATTAACAAATCGAATGAAAAAGGGGGTATAATTGCAGTTTTATATGTGGAAGTTTTTTTATTTTAAAACTTGTGTATTTTTATGTGACGGTGGCGTCGGGGGCGGCTTGGAAATTTGCGCAAATCGTTCGGCGGCGAAGTGTTTTTTTAGGGATTTTTCGTTCCGCGGGGGAGGGGGGAAGTCGGAGCCGGAAGGAATTGCGCCGGCGCGTTTTTGGGGAAGTTTGATTGCGCGCGTTCCTGCCTAATTTAAAATTGCGGCGAATTGGGAAGTGGGGGCGGCAAGGCGCGTAAGAAAGGAAAAGCGTATTGGCAAAGTAAAATGAAAAAATAAAAGGACGCAGCCATCGTCCGTTGCTGCGTCCTTTTTTCGTTTTTGCGCATAACGCGCAAGGTTGAATTTTAGCTCAACCGCATTCGTCAGGCAAAAATCTTTGCAACCGTCTCTTTTTCGTCGAGAAGTTCCGCGTTTGTCGCGGCGATTTTTTCTCTGGAAAAGTCGTTTATTTCCAGCCCCTGTACGATTTCCCAGTTCTTTCCGTCGGAACGCACAGGCATGGAGGTTATGATTCCCTTGGGAGTGTCATAACTGCCGTCCGAGCATACGCCGACGCTGAAGAAGTCTCCGGGAGCGGTGGGAGTGACGAGCGTGCGCACCGTATCCATTGCGGCGTTTGCCGCGCTCGCGGCGCTTGAAAGCCCCCTTGCGGCTATGATTGCCGCGCCCCGCTTTTGCACTACGGGTATGAAAGTGTCTTTAAGCCACGCTTTGTCGCCGATTACCTCCGCGGCCGGCCGCCCTCCGATTTTCGCGTTGTAGAAGTCGGGGTACTGCGTGGAGGAATGGTTGCCCCATATGGCCATGTTCGTCACTTCGTTGACATGCACGCCGGCTTTTTGGGCCAGCTGGGTCTTGGCGCGCAATTCGTCCAGACGCGTCATCGCAAACCAGCGGTCGCTCGGTATGTCCTTTGCGTGGTTCATGGCTATCAGGCAATTTGTGTTGCAAGGATTGCCCACTACCAGAATGCGCACGTCCGATGCCGCATTGTTCTGTATGGCCTGCCCCTGGCCTATGAAAATTTTGCCGTTTATTCCGAGCAGGTCGCCGCGCTCCATTCCCTGCTTGCGCGGAACGCTTCCGACGAGCAGGCACCAGTTCGCCCCCTTGAAGCCTTCGTTGAGATCGCAAGTGGTGACGATTTTGTTCAAGAGCGGGAAGGCGCAGTCGTCGAGCTCCATCTTTACGCCCTCCAGCGCCTTCATTGCGGGCTCTATTTCTATCAGGCTCAATTCTATCGGCTGGTCGGGACCGAATACAGCCCCGCTCGCCAAGCGGAATAAGAGCGAATAACCGATTTGTCCGGCCGCGCCGGTGACTGCAATTTTGACGGGTTGTTTCATATTATATCCCACGGGTTCGATATTAATTTTTCCAATTAAAGGGAAATTCAAACGAGAGCGTCAGAATTTGCTCGCTCTTTTGGGCGTCGGTGGCGTTGATGGAATCGTAAATGTACGAGTAGCGCAGCGCTATGTCCATCACTTCAGACACGTTTGCTATGAGCGCAAGCTTCAAATTGACGGAATACTTGTCCGGATTTTCCAAGTCGAAGCCGGCGTATAGGTTTTGCTCAAAGCGCATAAACGAGTGGAACTTCCACACCAGATCCTCGGATATCACCGCCATGGCCACCCAGTGGGTGTCGTAATCTTCCGCGTTTATGTAGCGCACGGCGGGGCCGGGAGCTATGTCTATTACGAGGTCGTACCTGTCGAAGTCGAAGCGGTAGCCGAATGTCGCGGCTTCGTCGAGCTGGTTTCTGATTCCGCGAACCCTGTCGACTTTATAGTTGAGAATATTGTTGAAGTACCACGTCTTTGTTTCGTTGAAATCGACGCGATAGGAAGTGTCTATGCCGTATTTGTCAACCGTCACGCTGTCGGTTCCGCCATCGGGCGTTTCGGTTGCGTATTCGTAATAGAGGGTGGCCTTGAACGTTTGAAGCTCGCTGAAGTTTTCGACCAAGTCGAACGCCAGGCCCACGGACATGGTTTTCGACGAAGTTTCCCGGTATTGCACGCCGCCGCGGAAACGCATGTGAAGGTCCTCCGGCAGAGTTTCTTTTATGAAGGCGCGGTAATCCTCTATCCAGCCCACTTTGCGCGGCTTGGCTTCGGGGGCGGCCGGGTCTGCCGCGGCTGCCGCGGCCTCGGAATTTTCGGCGACAGCCTTGGGTTCCGCCTTTTCCTTTTCCTGTTCGGCCTTTGCCTGCGCTTCTTTCGCGTCTTTTTCGGCCTGTTCGGAGGACAGGACGCCTGCGACCTGTTCAATGGGTATCGTCACCGTTCCGAAAGAGGTCTGGACTATGACCTGTTTGGCTGTCGTTGATAGAACCTTTCCCGTGATTCTGTCTCCGTTGGAGAGGTTGACTATTTCGCCCGGCGCAGATGTTGCAAACATTGTCATCAGCAGTGCGAATGCAGCCGCGATTTTTGTATATCGGTGAGAGTTTTTCACTTTGTTTATGCGATGAAAAATGAGCAAATGTTAACGTTTAAAATCGACCCAATCGATTTATTTGTCGGATAGTGGCAGCCGGAGGTTTTTCTACAAGCATTTTTTGCAAATATTTGCGTTTGCGCAAATGGGGGGGGAAGTTTTGCCTTGTACAGTGGGGGCAGTCGATTGGAGCGTTTCGCGTTTGTCGTGCGGAACGCGCAAAAAATTTTTGCGCGGCGGCAACAATTTTTGCGCGCGCGTGTCAAATTATAATACGGGAAACTGTGCGGGCCGATTGCCTGTGCGTTTTGCGCGCGCATGCTGGGGCGGGGATTTTCCCTTTTTCGGCATTGCGGCGCGGCGCGCGCGAGCCGGTTTCTCTGGCGCGTTTGCTGCGGGAGGTATCGACTGCGTTGAACGGCGCGTTGGGGACGCATAGGCGCGTAGGCGCGAAGACGCATAGGCATTGCGGAGCCGGTTGGCGGGAATTTATTTTTCGCCAGCGCGGCCGCTTCCGCCGGGCGCCTTCGCCGAACCGCACTGAACGAATCGCGTTCCGGTCGGGACAAAAAACTCGCAATACCCGCAATGCAAATCTGAAATGTCATGAAAAAATTTTTTACTGTCGGAATATTTTTATTTTTAATCGTCACGCTTGCGGTAATTGCGCTCTCGCTGGTAGAGGAGAGGGCCGCGTTTGAAGGCCCTTCTGAAACTCCCGCCGGGGCGTCGGCTCCCGCGCAGGGGCAGCCGCGGACGCCGGCACGCTGATCTGGCGTATCGCGGTTCTTTGCGCCGCGCGTCGGCGGAGGGGCTTGCGGTCTCGATTCGGGGAGTCTTACTGTGCCGCCTTTGCGCCGGAAGCGGCGCGGGGGAGTGTTTCGCATTTTAGGCCCTCCCGTCCGGCCGGCGAAAATTTTTGACGCCCGATTTTTCCGCCGCCTGCCTGCCGTTTGATATTGCAGTTTTTTCTCCCGTTTTTTTGTCCGTTTTTTGGGGCAATCGTTTCCCGGTTTGTATGCTTTCTTCGCAGGTTTCTTTCCAAGCCGCAATTTCAAAATGTCTGCGGAAACTTCCTTAGAGGGGCTGACTGCGGTTTTTTTTCAATTTGCGAAACGCCTTTGAGAAATGTTGTTGCGGGTTTGCGGAATTTTGTATCCAAATAAAAATCCTTGCGTCAGATTTGAACTTGAGATGCCTTCCGCGCAATTTGAGGCGTATTTTCGGCGCGAACGCGGATTCAGGGCGTCCGCCGAAATTGCGCCGAAAAATTCAAAGGCGCCCTCCCGAAGGAGAGCGCCCCGTTTTTTTATGCGGCTTATTGTTCGACTCCCGTCGATAGATAAAAAGCGCTTCAGTAGATAAAGAGCATCTCGGAGTATTTGGGAAGCTCCCAAATTTCGTCGTCGATCTCCACTTCGATTTTATCGACTATCGCGCGCACTTCGTGCATGGCCTCAAGCCTCTGCGCTATCGGCTCCTTGTTCTTGATGAGAACCTCAAGCTTGTTGTTGGCAACCGACAGCTTGTCGAGAAGCGCGCAGACCAGTCTGCCCTTCGCCTCGATGGAGTCGTTCTTGCCCCAGCCGGCTTCGGCCACGTTTGCGGCGGACTTGGCAAGCTGGTCCAGATAGCGCACTACGGACGGCAGGATTATGGTCTTGGACATGTTCAGCGCGAGGGCTGTTTCGATGTCGATTTTCTTTTCGTATTCTTCAAGGAAGACTTCGTATCTGGACTTCATTTCGTCCGCGCTGAATACGCCGTATTTTTCAAATATGGCGATATTCTTCGGGTCGATGAGGGGCTTGAGCGCCTCCGGGGTGTCCTTGAGATTCGGCAGCCCGCGCCTTGCGGCCTCAAGCTTCCATGCCTCCGAGTATCCGTTTCCGTTGAAAATTACCTTTTTGTGCTTTTTTACAATATCCTGCAATATTTTTTGCAGGCCCTTGTTGAAGTCCTTTTTCGGGAGCTTTTCGAGTTTCGTGGCGATTTCGTCGAAGGCCTGCGCGACTATCGTGTTCAGGATAATGTTCGGGCCGGCGCACGACTGCGAGGACCCCACCGCGCGGAACTCGAATTTGTTTCCGGTAAATGCGAACGGGCTCGTGCGGTTGCGGTCTGTGACGTCGCGCGGGAGCGGGGGAAGGGTGTCCACCCCGACCACGAGCGGCTTGCTCTGCTTCGACTTCTTCGCGCCTCCAACCTCAATCTGCTCGATGATGTCCGTCAGCTGTTCGCCGAGGAATATCGATATGATCGCAGGCGGAGCCTCGTTCGCGCCCAGCCTGTGGTCGTTGCCCGCGCCCGCGGTGGAGGAGCGCAGCAAGTCGGCGTGTTCGTCGACCGCCTTGATTACCGCGCAGAGCGTGGTCAGGAATATCGCGTTTTCGTGCGGATTGCTTCCGGGATTGAGCAAATTGATGTCGCCGACCGACAGCGACCAGTTGTTGTGCTTGCCGGAACCGTTGACGCCCGCAAACGGCTTTTCGTGCAGCAGGCAGACCAACCCGTGCTGGTCCGCGACGTTGCGCAGTATTTCCATCATCACCACGTTGTGGTCCACCGCCAGATTTAGCTCCTCAAATACGGGGGCTATCTCGAACTGCGCGGGCGCGACTTCGTTGTGGCGCGTCTTGGCCGGTATGCCGAGCCTCCAGAGCTCCTTGTCCACGTCGGACATGAAGTTGAGGATTCGCGGCCTTATGGAGCCGAAGTAGTGGTCCTCAAGCTGCTGGTGCTTTTGCGGCGGGGCTCCGAACAGCGTGCGTCCGGTCTGCATGAGGTCGGGGCGCAGCATGTAGAAGTTTTTGTCTATTAAGAAATATTCCTGTTCGGCTCCGAGCGTCGCGGAGGCGCGGGCGTCGGTCTCTATGCCGAAGCATTTTAACAGGCGGCGCGCCTGCGTGCCGAGCACCTGCATGGAGCGCAACAGAGGCGCCTTCTTGTCGAGAACCTCTCCGGTGTAGGAGCAAAATATCGTGGGTATGCAAAGCGTTGCGACCTTTCCTACGCGCTTGATGAACGCCGGACTCGTCGGATCCCATGCGGTGTAGCCGCGCGCCTCAAACGTGGCGCGCAGTCCGCCGGAGGGGAAGCTGGAGGCGTCCGGCTCGCCCATAATGAGATTCTTGCCGGAGAATTTCGTCATCGTTTCGCCGGGTTTTGTCGGCTCCAAAAAAGAGTCGTGCTTTTCCGCGCTGGAGCCGGTCAGGGGCAGAAACCAGTGCGTGTAGTGCGTGGCCCCGCGCGACATCGCCCAAATTTTCATCGCGTGTGCGACGTCGTCGGCGACCTCCTGGTCGAGCGCAACGCCCTTGTTTATCGTGTCCAACAGCTTCCTGTATATGGGCTTGGACAGATAGTTCTGCATGTTCTTCAAGTTGAACGAATCCACCCCGTACTCTTCCTCGGCGTTGTAAACGTCGGGTTCGTTGACGTATTCGACCTTTGTGCAGGCTATCTTGGCCAGTGCGCGTTGTCTTGCATTCATTGTTTTCCTTTTTTGTTTAAAGTTGACCTCTGTATCGCTATTAAAGCAGATTGCGTGCCAGTTTTTAATTTCGGGCCGCAGCGCGATTTTACGGCGGGCTTTCTCCTCTATTTATAATACATTGCGGCGCATGCGGCTCCCTTTTGAGTGTGATATGCGCAGGATTTGTAATTGGACGCGAAATTTTTGTCACTACAAAAATGTGGCGGCAGATGAAAATTTACTACAATTTTGTAGTCGAATATGTCCCGATTTTTGCGCCAATTTTGTAGTATTGCGGATATTTACATTTAATTGTCTTATTTTAAGTAAATTACGAATATCGCGACAAAATTGGCACGCTATCTGCTTAAAAGACGGATAGTAAAGTTTAATAAAGAAACAGCCAATATGGAAAATCGAAGCAGTTATCCGCAGCCCGTCGGGCTGTACAACCCGAACAACGAGCACGACGCATGCGGCGTCGGCCTTGTGCTCGACATAAACAACGTTCCGCAACACAAAATAGTGCAAGACGGCATACGGATTTTGGACAGGCTGATGCACAGGGGCGCGGTTGGAGCGGACTCCCAGACGGGCGACGGCGCGGGCATTTTGGTGCAGATTCCGGACGAATTTTTCCGCTCTAAAATCGACGCCCTTCCGCGGCTTGGAGAATACGGCGTGGGCATGGCTTTTCTGCCGCGCGCAGAAAGTGCGGCGCAGGAGTGTGTCAAGCTTTGCGAAGAGGTTGCCTCGGAGGAGTCCATGGAGATTTTCGCCTGGCGCGACGTTCCCGTGAACATGTCGGCAATAGGGGGATTGGCGTTGCGCACCTGCCCGAAAATCGTCCAGTTTTTCGTGCGTTCCAAAGGAAGTTTTGCGGAGGTTTCGGATTTTGAGCGGAAGCTGTACGTGTTGCGCCGCGCGATTGAAAAGCGCGCGGAAGCCGCGCTCCCGGAGGCTCCGGATTTCTACATATGCAGTTTGTCCGCCCGCACGGTGGTTTACAAGGGGCTTTTGAACGCCCCGCAGCTGAAGGGCTTTTATCCGGACTTGTCGGAGGATTCCTTCAAGAGCGCGCTGGCATTGGTCCACCAGCGGTACAGCACGAACACGTTTCCGGCCTGGCATCTGGCGCAGCCCTTCCGCTACTTGGCGCACAACGGCGAGATAAACACGCTGCGCGGCAATTTGAACCAGATGGAGTCGCGCCAGCGGCACTTTGAGTCTCCGCTGTTCGGCGGCGACATATCGAAGATTTTGCCCGTCATACGCAAGAATCAGAGCGACTCCGCCTGCTTAGACAACGCCGTCGAGCTTTACGCGTCCGCCGGCCGCAGCCTGGCCCACACGATGCTGATGCTCGTTCCGCAGGCGTGGGGCAAGACCTTCCACGTAAGCAAGGACGTTTTGGGCTTTTTCGAGTACCACTCCGGACTTTCGGAGCCGTGGGACGGTCCCGCCGCGCTGGCATTTACCGACGGCGTGCACGCCGGGGCTCTCCTCGACAGAAACGGGCTGCGCCCGGCGCGCTACACCATGACCGACGACGGCCTGTTCGTCTTGGCCTCCGAGACGGGCGTTCTCGACATTCCCCACGAGAAGGTCGTCCGTCGCGGCAGACTGCGTCCCGGCGAGATGATTTACATAAACCTCCAAACCCACCGCCTGCTTTTCGACAGCGAGATAAAGACGATTGTCGCCCGGCACCGCCCCTACCGCAGATGGGTGGCCGAAAACAGGATTTCGCTCAGCGGGATTTTCGAGTCCGTTCCGGATCCGATAGTCGGCGAAAATCTCGTCCAGCGCCAAAAGCTTTTCGGCTACGGTTCGGAGGATCTCGATTTGATACTGCGCCCCATGGCGGAGAAGGGCGCCGAGCCGGTCGGCTCCATGGGCAACGACGCGTCTTTGGCCGTGCTTTCGGAGAAGCCGCAACTGTTGTACGACTACTTCAAGCAGCTATTCGCCCAAGTGACCAATCCGCCGATAGACCCGATCAGGGAGACTCTCGTGATGAGCCTGATGACCTACATAGGCAATCAGGGCAACACGCTTGCGGAGTCTCCGGAGCACGCGCATCTGCTGAAGCTGCCGCACCCGATACTTGCCAACCGCGACATATCGTGCCTGTGCGCGTCGAAGGTTGAGAGCTTCCAATCGGAGCGCATTCAGGCGGAGTTTTTGGCCAGCGGCGGCGGGAAGGGGCTTGAGCAGGCTCTCGACAGGGTTTGCGACGCCGCCGAAGCCGCGGTGAACGCGGGAAAGAGCGTCATTATCTTAAGCGACAAAAATCTGTCATACGGCTGCGCGCCCATACCTATGCTTCTTGCCGTTGCGGCCGTCAACCGCAGGCTGATAGACAAAAATCTGCGCACGAGCGCCGGAATCGTCGTCGAGACCGGGGAGGCCAGGGAGATTGCCCACTTCGCGTTGCTCTTGGGGTACGGGGCGACGGCGGTCAATCCGTATCTGGCCATAGAGACCATCGCCGACATGGCCGAAAACGGCCGCATAAGGGACATCGACGCCGCGCAGGCTGTGGAGAACTACATTCGCGCCGTATGCAAGGGGATACTCAAAGTGATGTCGAAGATGGGAATATCGACGCTTCGCAGCTATCGCCAGGCGCAGGTGTTCGAGGCCGTGGGGCTTGGGCGCGAGTTCGTGGAAAAATACTTTGCTCCCACGGCGTCGCGGATTGGCGGAATAGGAATCGAGGAGGTCGCCAAGGAGGCACTGGCCCGCTACCACAACGCGCACTATCCGAAGGCCGGATACGAGAACGTCCTTGAGAACGCCGGCAAGTACAAGTTCAACAACGGCGGCGAACACCATCTGTGGACGCCCAAGACCATAACCTTGCTCCAGCGGGCGGTCCGCGAGGGCGACGAATCCAAGTACCGCGAGTACGCAAAATTCGTCAACGAGCAGTCCGAACACCTCTGCACGTTGCGCGGGCTGTTCAAATTCAAGCCGGCAAAACCCGTTCCCGTCGAGGAGGTCGAGAGCGCCGAAAGCATCATGCGCAGGTTTGTCAGCGGGGCGATGAGCTTCGGCTCGATAAGCCCGGAGGCGCACGAGACCATTGCGATTGCCATGAACGCAATAGGCGCGATGAGCAATTCGGGCGAGGGCGGAGAGGATCCGGAGCGCTTCAAGACCGCCGGCGCGCCGGTCGACAGGAACAGCGCGATAAAGCAGGTCGCCAGCGGCCGCTTCGGCGTGACGGCCGAATATTTGGCGAGCGCCAAAGAGCTTCAGATTAAAGTGGCCCAGGGGGCAAAGCCGGGCGAGGGCGGACAGTTGCCGGGGCACAAAGTCAACGCCGCAATCGCGCGGGTGCGCCATTCCACTCCGGGGGTATCGCTCATTTCGCCGCCGCCGCACCACGACATCTATTCGATTGAGGATTTGGCGCAGCTGATTTACGACTTGCGCAATGCCAACGAGAGGGCGCGCGTGTCGGTCAAGCTGGTCTCCGAGGTGGGCGTCGGGACGGTTGCCGCGGGGGTGGCCAAGGGCATGGCGGACGTCGTTCTCATAAGCGGGCACGACGGCGGCACGGGGGCGTCGCCGCTGACGAGCATAAAGCACGCGGGGCTGCCGTGGGAACTGGGGCTTGCCGAAACCCAGCAGACGCTCGTTCTAAACGGCCTGCGCGGAAAGATTCGCGTGCAGGTAGACGGGCAGTTGAAGACCGGGCGAGACGTCGTAATCGGCGCGCTTCTCGGCGCGGAGGAGTTCGGGTTTGCGACGACGATTCTGGTGAGCTTGGGCTGCGTCATGATGCGCAAGTGCCACGACAATTCGTGCCCGGTCGGCGTTGCGACGCAGGACCCGAAGCTCAGAAAGTGCTTCAAGGGCAAGCCTGAACACATCGTGAACTTCCTGCGCTACGTGGCGGAGGAGGCGCGCGAAATTCTCGCAAGCCTCGGCCTGCGCAGCATGGGGGAGGCCGTCGGGCGCAGCGACCTCCTGGAAACCGACACCGCAATAGAATTTTGGAAGAGCCGCAATCTCGACTTTTCCGGCATATTCGCGGAAGTCGGCGGGGCCGATTCGCCGCGCAGCTGCCCGCAAATCCGCGAGAGAAATCTTCCCGACGCCTTCGACAAGAAAATCTTGCCGCTGGTCGAAGACGCCATTGAAAGCGGCAGTCCCGCGCAAGTATCCATGTCCATACGCAACTGCGACAGGAGCGCGGGCGCGATGCTCAGTTCGCGCGTGGCCGAAAAATACGGCGACAGGGGATTGGCCGACGATACGATAACTGTGAATTTTACGGGCGTTGCCGGACAGAGTTTCGGGGCGTTTCTGGCCGGGGGCATAACCTTCAACCTTGAGGGCGAGGCCAACGACTACGTGGGCAAGGGGCTCTCCGGCGGAAACATCTACATAAGGCAGTCGCGCTCTGAAAAGTGCGACAGCTGGCAAAACGCGATTGTCGGCAACGTTGTCGGATACGGCGCGACCGGCGGAAAGGTTTACGCCAACGGCACGGCGGGTGAGCGTTTCGCCATAAGAAACAGCGGGGCCGCGTTTGTGGTCGAAGGGGTCGGCGACCACTGTTGCGAGTACATGACCGGCGGCCGGGTGGTCGTCTTGGGAAACACCGGATTCAACTTCGGCGCGGGCATGACCGGCGGCATCGCATACGTCTACGACGAAAACGGGGACTTCGACCTGCGCTGCAACCTCGATTCCATAGACCTTGAGAGCGTCTTTGAAGGCGGGGCCGACGAGGCGGAATTGAAATCGATAATCGGGGACTTTTTCTCCAAGACCGGCAGCCGGCGCGCCGCGGCGATATTGGAAAACTGGAGCGACGAGCTTCCCAAATTCGTCAAGGTGTTCCCCGTCGAGTACCGCAAGGCGCTTGAGAATGCGGCGGCTCAGGCGGAACTTCAAAAGGGCGGGGCTTAGAATATGGGACGCGAATTTATGGACATACCCCGCCGCACGGGCGGATACCGCGAGGGGCGCACCGCCGATTTCGACGAAGTCGAGGCGCATCTGTCAGAGGGGGAGATCCGCACGCAGGCCTCGCGCTGCATGGATTGCGGGATACCGTTTTGCCACGGCGCGGGGTGCCCGCTGGGCAATGACATTCCCGCCTTCAACAGGGCGGTTTCCGAGGGGCGCATGCGCGACGCCTACTACATCTTGGCCGAGACTTCTCCCTTTCCGGAGTTCACTTCCCGCGTGTGTCCGGCCCTGTGCGAGGCCTCATGCTGCGCCGGAATAAACTTCGAGCCGACGACAATTCGGCAAATCGAGTACGCCATAATAGAGAACGCCTTTGCCAAGGGCTATGTGGAGCCTCAACGCCCGCGCGTGCGCACGGGAATGAGGGTGGCCGTGGTCGGTTCGGGGCCTTCGGGCCTGGCCGCCGCGGGCGAGCTGAACAGAATGGGGCACGAAGTCGTGGTGTTTGAAAAGAACGCCAACTTCGGCGGCCTGCTGCGCTACGGCATTCCGGACTTCAAATTGGCAAAGAGGTTTGTCGAGCGCAGAATCGACGTGATGAAGTCCGCCGGCGTGATGTTCGAGGGCGGCGTCGAGGTGGGCGCGGACATATCGGGCGAGTACGTGCGCAGGAAGTTCGACGCAGTCTGCCTGTGCCTCGGAACGCAGGTTCCGCGCGGGCTTCCGGAGGGCGTGCCGGGGCGCAACATGGGCGGAGTCCGCTTCGCGCTGGATTTCTTAAGCTCGCAAAACCGCGCAAATTCCGGGGAGATTGCCGCGCCGGAAATTTCCGCAAAGGGCAAGAAGGTTTTAATCATAGGCGGCGGCGACACCGGCTCCGACTGTATGGGCACGGCCTTCAGACAGGGCGCCAAGAGCGTCACCCAAGTCGAAATCATGCCGAAGCCGCCGGAGGGCCGCCACAGCTCCACCCCGTGGCCGATGTGGCCGTACTGCCTACGCACCTCCAGCAGCCAGCTGGAGGGAGGCACGCGCCTATGGAGCGTGAGCGCAAAGGAGGTCGTCGGGCGCGCGGGGACGGTCAGGTCTGTGACGTTCGTCAATTGCGACTGGACTTTCGACGAATTCGGAAGGCCGAAGTCGTTTGCGGAAAATCCCGACTCAAAATTTAAAATCGAGGCGGATTTGGTATTGTTGAGCATGGGGTTTTGCGGAGTGGAGAAGTCCGGGGCGGTCGAGCAGCTCGGCGTGATGCTGACTCCGCGCGGTATGATAGGCGCCTCTTCCGAATTTTCCACAAACATGGACGGAGTGTTTGCCGCGGGCGACTGCGTGAACGGGCCGTCTTTGGTTGTGAGAGCCGTAAATTCCGGCAAAAATCTGGCGCAATATGTTGACTCCTATCTTAAAAAAATGGTAATGCGTTAAGATATGAGTCTCCATGTCGAAGTCGCGGTTTTAAACAAGATAAGCCATTTGATTGCTCGCAGGACTTCAGTAGGCGAAATGCTGAAGGAAGTCTTGCGCATATTGAATGTCGAGATGGGTCTTGTCCGCGGTACGGTGACCCTTCGCGAGGGGGACACTCTCGTGATAGAGGCTTCGGAGGGCTTGAGCAAAAGCGAAGTCGACAGGGGACTGTACCGCGTGGGCGAGGGCGTCACCGGCTCCGTCGCGGCCTCCGGCAAGGGGCGCATAATTCCGGACATCTCGAAGGAGCACGGATTCCTTAACCGCACCGGAGCGCGCCTCAAACAGAAGAACGTCGCCTTCGTATGCGTTCCCATAATCTACAAAGACGACGTTATCGGCACGCTCAGCATAGACCGCAAGGTTGACGCCGACACAGACCTAAAGGCCGACTACCACCTGTTGGATACCATTTCCACAATTCTTTCGGACGCCATTTTTGCCGCCTTTGCGGAGCATCGGGAGCGTGAGAAGTTGCGCGGCGAGAGCGCGCGCCTGAAGCTCGAACTCGAAAACAAGCTTCGCCCGACCGACATCATCGGAAATTGCAGCAACATGAAGCGCGTCTATTCGATGATATCCAAAGTGGCCGCTTCAAACGCGACGGTTTTGATTCGCGGCGAATCGGGCACCGGCAAGGAGCTGATTGCAAAGGCCATTCAGAAAAATTCCGCGCGCGCCGACAAGCCGTTTGTGGCCGTCAACTGCGCGGCGCTGCCGGAGGGGCTTATCGAGAGCGAATTGTTCGGCCACGAAAAGGGCTCGTTCACCGGCGCAATAAACCGCAAAATGGGTCTGGCGGAGCTCGCGGACACGGGAACGCTCTTTCTGGACGAAATTGGTGACATATCGCTGCCGATGCAGCTGAAGCTTCTGCGCTTCATACAGGAGCACACTTTTTACAGGGTCGGCGGTTCGCAGGAACACAAAGTCGACGTGCGAATAATCGCGGCAACCAGCCGCAATCTTGAGGAGATGATTCGCGCCGGAACTTTTCGCGAGGACCTCTACTACCGCCTCAACGTCTTTCCGATATATGTTCCCGCCCTGAGAAACAGGCGCGCAGACATCGTTTTGCTGGCCGAGTACTTTCTGGAAAAGTACAGCAAGGTGCACAACAAGGAGGTCAAGCGCATTTCCACTCCGGCCATAAACATGATGACGACGTACTATTGGCCCGGCAACGTGCGCGAACTTGAAAACTGCATGGAGTACGCCGTTTTGAATACGCTGGACAACGTGGTCAGCGGATACAATCTTCCGCCCTCCCTCCAGACGGCGCAGGGGACGGACACTTCGATTGTTTCGGAGTCGTCGGGAAGCGACTACGAATCTCTCGTCGCAGCGTTCGAGCGCGAACTTATTGTCGAGGCTCTGAAGCTCAAAAACGGCAACGCCACCGCCGCCGCAAAACATCTGGGCACCACGCAGCGCGTGATACTCTATAAGATAAAAAAATTGGGCATAGACGCAAGCCTTTACAAGTAGAGGCGAAACCGCCTTCGCGGGAGGGATAGGTCTTCAAGACGGGCGGGCTTTCCGCCTTGAGTCGGATTGTTTTGGACTTGGAGGCGTCTGTCTTCGGTTTGGGCGGGAGACTCGTGTGTTTTGGAAGCGCGCGTTTGGTCATTTGCGCAATATCCGCGCCGCTTATAAAGGCGAAGACAAGCGCGTTCGAGTTTTGGAAACGCGCGTTTGGACTCGATTCGAAAATTTTGGCCGCGATGTTTGTCGCGCCGGGGGGTATGATAATTTTTTTTGTATAAGCGCTCCGCGCGAAAAAATGGAAATGTCAAAACGCGGCGGTGCGAGATACGGGAAATATGGCGCGCAATCCCGCGCCCGCTATAAGTTTTAGCGGTTTTATTGCAAACTTTCGCGGAAAGCCGAACCGGGTTCTAAAAGCCGAGGAGTAAAAGTTGTCCTGTGCAAAAGCTGTCGGGTGCAAAAGTTGTTCTGTGCAAAAACCGCCGTTTACAAAGGCCGACAAGCGTAGAAGCCGTAGTTTGTAAAGCTGTTGGGTACGGAGAGGTTTTTATAAAAAAACTTTTCCAAAAAAAACCGGAAGCGGATTGCAATATTCCGCTTCCGGCCGGATTTTCTTTCGGACGAGTTTTTTACTCCGCCCGGTTTTTTTTCGCCTTATCTTTTCCTGCGGTACGCCGCAACGGCCAGCGCCAGCGCGCCGAATGCGGCGGCAATCCCCGCGGGCTCCGGAACCTGCACGTAGCCTATGTACAGCCCGTCGGCTCCGTTGTATGTCTCAAAAACGTATTCTGTGCCTTCGTGTTCAAAGGTCTTGTACAAGTCGGTGGTAAAGTTTATTCCCTGGTCTGCGGCTTCGCTCCACGATATGACCTTCTTGCCGTTTGCGGCGACGTCGTCGGTTATCAGGTATGAGAGGTAGTCGTAGGGGTCGTCCCCGTTGAAGTTTGCAAGGGATATTACGACTTCCCCGCTGCCCGTTGCCTTGCCCGTGAAAGTGAG
>QALA01000014.1 GCA_003343565.1 Verrucomicrobiota bacterium
GGAGGCGACGCCGCACCACATAGCCCTGACCGACGAATCGCTTTCGAGCTACGACACGAATTTCAAAATGTGCCCGCCCGTGCGCTCCAAGAGCGACGCAAACGCCATTGTCAAGGGCCTTGCCGACGGGACGATAGACGTTATCGCAACCGACCACGCGCCGCATTGCGAGGACGAAAAGGACAGAGAGTTCGACGCGGCGCCATTCGGCATAATCGGATTTGAGACCGCCTTCAGCGTCTGCCATCAAGCTCTGGTCGAGAGCGGGAAAATTTCGCTGTCCAGACTCGTCGAACTGATGTCTGCGCGCCCGGCGCAGCTGCTCGGAATCGAGGGGGGCACGCTGGCAGAGGGCAGGGCGGCGGACTTCGCGCTCATCGACGAAAGGGCTGAGTATTTTTACAACGAGCCGCTGTCGATGTCGCGCAATTCGCCGTGGCTGGGAAAAAAGCTTCGCGCGCGCGTGCTGGCGACGTTCGTCGACGGAAAACCCGTGTACGACATACGCTGATGGCGCCTTTGCTCGCATTGTTGCTGTTTGGATACTGCGCGGCCGCGTTGGGCGTATTCGCCTATTCGAGGTCGGGCGCGAAGGGGATTGCGAAAATCGGATATTCGCTGTCGGACTGTTTTTTGTTTTTCTTTCTGTGCGTTTGCGTGCTTCTGGGCGGCGCGGGCATGGCGTCCATTGTTGAAAACAGCCTGTACGGAAGGTCGGACTGGGCGGTGTTCGCGCCGACGGCGAGCCTTCAGCTGTTTGCAATAGCGGGCATATTCGTGTTCGGAAAATACTCGACCTTCGGGGGATTCGGGTTCTTTCGCTCGGCGACCTTTGCCGACGCGATGTGCGGGGTTAAGTATTTTCTCATGTCGCTTCTGGTCATGCCGTTCGCGATACTCCTGTCCTACTATTGCCTGAAGATTTCCACCGGGGAAACACCGCAGCAGCAGGAGGTGATAGCGGTATTTCGCTCCATCAAGGATTGGAAGGCGATTGCGCTGGCGATATTCTCGATAGTTGTGCTGGCGCCTATCGCGGAGGAGCTGTTCTTTCGCGGTGCGCTTTACGGAATTTTGCGCGACGGGCTGTTTGGCGAGGCGTTCATGGGAAGGTTCGCGCCGCCTGAAAAAGCGGCGGCGTTCCTGTCTGCGGTTTGCGTGTCGCTGATATTTGCCGCCATACACCGCAACGCGTTGGCGTTTTTTCCGCTGTTTACGATGGGAATGATGTTTGTCGGCTGTTATGCCAAGCGCGGCAGCATACTTTCGGCGATAGTCTTTCACGGATTGTTCAACGCGCTGAATGTCGCGCTCATTCTCGGATTGGGCGACTTGGCATCAAATGGAAATCTTTGACGCATCTAAATCCGCATGGCGGGAGGGCGAAAAGGCCCTGATAGCGCGCGCATGCCGGCAGTTTGGCGCGTGCGTGCCGCCTTCCCCGTTCGGGCCGGGAGACGACTGCGCCCTCTTGGGGCGCGGAGCCTTTTTGCAAAACGTATTCGCCACTTCCGACGCCGTAATTTTCGGGCGGCATTTCGACGCCGACGCTCCGCCGCGGCGCGTCGGGGAGAAGCTCGTCAAGCGCAATGCCAGCGACATCGCCGCAATGGGCGCGGCTCCGAAATTTGCGCTTTTGTGCGCGATATGCTCGAAAGACGTTTCCGCAGATTGGCTGGACGAATTTTGCCGCGGCGCGGGGCAGTGCGCGGATAGGCTCGGCATAAAGATTGTCGGCGGCGACATGGCGAGCGTGCCGGAAAGGTTTTTTTCGGCGCACATGACGCTTCTGGGTGATTCGGATTTTCCCGCGCTCTTGAGGGAGGGCGCGCGCGCCGGCGATAAAATCTGCGTCACGGGCGCGCTCGGATTTTCCCGCGAGAGCGGAAGGCATCTCGACTTCGAGCCCCGCATTGCGGAGGGCGGATTTCTCGCGCGCCGCTCCTGCGCGTTGAGCCGCGGAGCGGAAGGCGCAAGCGCATGCACGGATATCAGCGACGGGGTCGCGGCGGATTTGAAGAACCTTCTTTCACCGGAGACTTGCGCGCTTCTTTATTCCGAGCGCATTCCGCGCGCGGAGTTTGGCGGTCTGCGCGCTTCGCTCGAACGGGCCTTATGCGACGGGGAGGACTACGAGCTTCTCTTTGCCTGGCGCGGGGAATTCGGCCCGCTGGAACGGGAGTGGCGCGGGAACTTTGAATGCGAAATTTGCGAAATGGGAAAGATATTCGACGCGTCGGAATTTGCGCGCCGCTTTGGAATCCCCGACGCGCGGCAGTGCGCGAGGGAAATTTTCGTTTCCGAAAACGGCCGTCCTCCCGCAAGGTTTTCGCGTGGGGGATTCTCCCATTAGAGCGGCCCGTTGCGCTTAAGGCTCGCCCGTCGGACAGATTTTCAAAAAGGGGCGCATTGGAGCGTCGGAAAACTTCGGAATCGACGCGGGATTTTGCCCTTTGCGCCAACTCGAATCTGGAGGAGCCGGGAAGGTTTTGAAGTTTTTATTATTCTTGTCCGGCGCGCAGGGAGGGATTGGCCGGTTGAATGCAATGTGCCGCTAATCCCCCCGCGCGTTTTATTTTGCAAAAGAAATCGACGGCGCATGGAATGCGCGTTTCGGATTTTTCGCACATGCCCGCGCGCGTGCCCGTCGGGAAACTTCAAAGCGTCAACCGCCTTTCAATATTTTGAACCGACCGAATATTGCCGGTTTTTTAAGGCTGTTTGCCGCCCGTTTTCGAAAGGGATATCCGGCGCCCCTGCGGGGCTTTTCTCGATATTTTCCTGCGAGGGGGTGTAATTTTAAGCCGTTATAAAATCCAAACGAATGTTCCGAGGAATCTTCTTTTTGAAGAATTTTTTATCCGGAATTTCTTTTGCATTCGTTCGGCGTGCGGAGGAGTTTCGCGCGGGAGGAAGAATTTTTGCGCTTTTTGCGCGCGGCGGATTATTTTGTTGAGTTTGCGCGCCGTTTCGTATGAGATTGCAAAATTACATTGTTGAAAATCCGACGGCGTTTTTGCGGTTAATCCGGCGGATCTTTTTACGATTGAATAAAAAACTCAGGATTATGTCGGAATATTACATACCAACCGTTTTTGAGCGCGACGGAAGAACGGAGCGTTCGTGGGACGTCTATTCGCGCCTCTTGAAAGACAGAATCGTCTTTATCGGCACGCCGATTAACGACGGAGTGGCCAATGCGGTCATAGCCCAGCTGCTGTTTCTGCAAATGGAGGATTCCAAGAAGGACGTCCACATATACATTAACAGTCCGGGAGGCTCCCTCACGGCGGGAATGGCCATTTACGACACCATGAATTTTCTAAGCTGCGACGTCGTCACCTACTGCGTCGGCCAGGCCGCAAGCATGGCTACGATTCTCCTGGCGGCGGGAACGAAGGGAAAGCGCTTTGCGCTTCCGAATTCCAGCGTCATGATTCACCAGCCGTACGGCGGGGCGTCGGGACAGTCGAGTGACATTACGATAGTGGCCAACGAAATTTTGCGCTGGCGCAAAAAGATAAATGAGATTCTCTCCAAGAACACCGGAAAGTCGGTCGAGCAAATCGAGAAGGATTCCGACCGCGACTTCTACATGACCGCGGCGGAGGCCATGGACTACGGAATCGTGGACAGGGTCATAGAAAACAAGCGCGAAACCGTTTAGCACGAAAATGTCCGACAAGAGCGATTCGTGCAGTTTCTGCGGGCGTCCCGCCGGCGACGAGGGGCTTATTGCCGGCGGCGACGGCGCCATGATTTGTCCGTCGTGCGTGGGGGCTTTGCACAATGCTCTGGAATTGCGCGCGCGCAAGAACGCCGCGCGCAACATGCAGGCCCTGTTTAATTTCGAGCTTAAGACGCCCTCGCAAATGAAGTCGGAGCTCGACAAGTACGTCGTCGGGCAGGGGGACGCGAAGAAGGTGCTCAGCGTCGCCGTTTACAACCACTACAAGCGCCTGCGCGCCGAGATACTGGAGAAATTGTCGCCCGAATCCGAACCCGCCGCGCGCGGATTTGAGGACGTGGAAATCGAGAAGAGCAACGTCCTCCTGATCGGGCCGACCGGAAGCGGAAAGACCTATTTGGCAAGGACGCTTGCGCGCATGCTGAACGTCCCGTTCGCAATAGCGGACGCAACGACGGTGACCGAGGCCGGATACGTCGGCGAGGACGTGGAAAACATAGTTTTAAACCTCCTTCGCGCGGCGGATTTCGACGTGCAGCGCGCGCAATGCGGAATAGTCTATATCGATGAAATAGACAAAATCGGACGTCGCACGGAAAACGTCTCGATAACAAGAGATGTCGGCGGCGAGGGCGTACAGCAGGCGCTGCTTAAGATTCTCGAAGGCTCGGTGTGCAACATACCCCCGAAAGGCGGGCGAAAGCACCCCGACCAGGAGTACATACGCGTAGACACGCGCAACATACTTTTCATATGCGGCGGGGCGTTCGTGGGGCTCGACAAAATTATGGCGAGGCGTTCCAGCGACAGAATCTTGGGGTTTGAATCCGGCGTTTCGGACTCAAAAAAGCCGGCTGCGGAGGGGAAAGTGCAGCCGGAAGACTTGGTGTATTTCGGCTTCATACCGGAATTTATCGGGCGCCTGCCCATTGTATGCACGCTCTCGGAACTTACGAAGGAGGATTTGATTCGCATTCTTGCGGAGACGAAAAACTCGCTCGTCCGCCAGTATAAAAAGCTCATGTGGCTTGAGGGCGTGCGGCTGGACTTCACCGACGGCGCAATCGCCCAGATTGCCCAAAAGGCCATAGATTTGGGAACGGGGGCGCGCGCATTGCGCTCGATTATGGAGTCCATAATGCTCGACGTAATGTTCACCCTTCCGGACAAGAAGCCGTCAAGCGTCATTGTGGATTCCGACGGCAGGGTAGTCTGCAAATAGGCTTTTGCCGGGTCCAATTCCGGTTTTCGCAATTTGCAATTTGGAAAAATAGCCGCGGTTTTTGCGGCGGACTTTTTTGCGCATTTTGCACAGGGCTTTTGCGCGTGAATTTCCGCGGCGGATTTCTTCGCATGGACAGTTGCGCGAAAACCGGTTAAGTCCTATCGGACTGGCGGATTGCACAAGGGTTGTTCAAGCGGAGATTCGGCAGTCGTTTTTTTGTGAACGCATGGTCCGCCGTCCGGATCAGACGCTGCGATTTCGCAATTTCGATTTGCATGCGCCAAAATTGCGGAAAGCCCATTAATTATTTTGCCTTTCAAGTTTCGGGTGCGGCTTTTTTCGGGGCTCGGAGCGATTGCGGCGCGCTTTGGCGGGTATAATTTTTTCACCGGCGCCTTAATTTCCGCCCGTCTTGCCAAACTCTATTCGCCTGGCCGAAAAATTTTTTCGGCGGTTTTATTTTTCGGCGGGGTATTCGTGTGAAAAATATTTTTTGATAGTATCTCCGAAATATTATCCAAACGCCCCGAATGCGCATCGGCGCTTTTTTCTCGAAAAACGCTCGCGCGCATGCTGGGGTAGCGCTAAAACGCGGCTACCGTTGCGAGAAGAGATATAGGAGATCCGCCAGCCGGTTGAGGTATTCGAGCGGCAGCGGGCGGGCCAAAGAACCGGCCTGGCTTAGGGCGACTACCTCGCGTTCGGCTGAACGGCACTTCGCGCGGGCCATGTCCAACGCGGCCTGAAGCGGAGATTCGCCGGATTGTTTCCAGCCGGAAAACACATTGCCTTCCCCCTCAAGGGCGTCGATTCTAACCTCTATTTTTTTCAGGTCTTCGGCGGAAATTATGGGGATATTCTTCTCTGCGAGCTTCGGAAAGTCGGCCTCGTCGGTCGCAAGTTCCGTCATGAGTTTGACGAGCGTCTTTTGAATGTCGAGAATTTCCCCCGCAAGCTCCGTTCCCGCGGCGAACGCGCGCGCCAATCCAAGAGAGGCCGAAAATTCGTCGACCATGCCGTATGCGCGCACGCGCTGCGACGCCTTTGAAACGGGTCTTGCGAACATGAGGCCGGTTTTCCCGCCGTCGCCGTTTTTTGTGCTTATCTTCATTACATTTTCTCCAGCGGTTCGATGCCGAGAAGCCTCAGCCCGGTCTCCATGACGCGGAATGTGCGCGCGCACAGCATGAGGCGGCGCGCCCTTGTGGCCGCGTCGTCGACAATGACCTTGTCGGCATTGTAGAATGCGGAAAATATCCCCGCAAGCTCGTAAAGATATATGCACAGGTAGTGCGGGCGAAGCTCCGAAAGCGTGAGCTCAAACAGGGCGGGAAGGGCGACGAGCTTCCGCGCGAGCGTCCTTTCCCGTTCGGTTTCAAAGCGGCCCGACTGTGCGGCAACGTCGATATCGGCATCGGCGTCGGCGTCAAAGCCGCTCTTGCGGAATATGGAATGCATTCGGGCGACCGCGTACAACAGGTAAGGCGCCGTATTGCCCTCGAACGCGAGAAGCTTGTCCCACGAGAAAACGTAGTCGCTCGTGCGGTTTTGCACCAAGTCCGCGTAGCGCAGGGCGGCGACGCCGACAGTTCGGGCGATTTTGTCGGCCTCCTGCGCGGGAGTCTCCGGAGACTTCTGCTCCACGATCTCCCGCGCGCGCGCAACGGATTCGTCTATGAGGCTCTTTAGGCGTATCGGCTCTCCGCTCTTTGTCTTTATGGCCTTTCCGTCCGGGCCGAGTATCGTTCCGAACCACACGTGGCGGAGCTTAGGAAGCTTGTAGCCCTTTGCGCCGAACCATTTTTGCGCAGTCAGAAAGAGCTGCTGAAAGTGGTCCTGCTGGCGTCCGTCGGTGACGTATATTATTTCTTCGGCCGCGAAATTTTCGACGCGGTAGAGCAGGGTCGCCAAATCCGTCGAGGCATAGTTTGAGGCGCCGTCGCTCTTTCTGATTATGAACGGCTGCGTTTTGAACCTCTCGTGTTCGTCGATAAACACGACAAGCGCGCCCTGGTCCTTCCGGGCGATGCCGGTTTCCTCAAGCTCGCGGTATATTCTGTCGACCTTGTCGCGGTAGTAGGATTCGCCGAAAGTCATGTCGATGGTAAGGCCCATCGTCTTGTACATTCTGTCGAAGGCGGCCGAACTTACGGAGTTGATTTTGTTCCAGAGGGCGACGTTTTCCGGATCGCCGTTTTGCAGTTTCACAAGTTCGGCGCGCGCGGCGTCGGCGTCGGCCCGGCTCTCTTTTGCGAGTTTGCTTCCGGCCTTGTACATGCGCTCCAAATCCTCCAGCGAATTTTCGTTGTTTTCGTCGAGGACGTATCCACCTGTCTTGATGCCGTGTATGAGAATGCCGAAATTTGTGCCCCAGTCGCCGATATGGTTGTCGCACTTGATGTCGGCCCCGCAAAATTTCAGGAGGCGTTTGACGGCCTCGCCTATGACCATCGGCCGCAGGTGCCCCACGTGCATTTGCTTGGCCGTGTTCGGCGACGGATAGTCTATGATGACTTTCCTCCCGTTGTAGAAGGCGCTTGAGGCTTCTTTTAGCTCGCTTTCGCCCTTGTACTTTCCGAGCCACGCCAGCAGGAACTTGTCCGTCAGCTTAAAGTTGATAAATCCGGGGCCGGCCACCGAAGTCTCAATCAGGGAGGCGTCGAATTTCGGCGAGGAGTTTATCGCGCCGAGCAAAAGGTTTGCGGCATTGCGAGGATTCTCCGAACGCCCCTTTGCGTAGGGAAGGACTCCGTTGGCCTGAAAATCCCCGAAGCGCGGGTCTGCGGGGCGCACCTGCGGATCGAACGATGGGTCAAACCCCAGCGACGCCGCGACGTCTCTTAGCAACAAATCTATTTCTTTGGAAGGGTGAAACCAAATATCCATAATCTCTTTCTATTGGAAAAATGCGTCGGATTTTGCAAGCGTTTTGACGCGCCGCCTCAATGCAATACCGCGGGGGAAACCAACATTCCGAGCGTCCACAGCCCGAACGGATTTGCGATTGAGGGAGGCTCGCAAAGCCTGTATCCGGCTATTGTGGAAGTCTTGAACGCGGTGCGGCAATTTGGCGCCTCGCCGACGAGAATGCCGGACAGTATCTCGACAAACGGATTGTGCGACACCAACATCAGCCCGCCCCCGCGCGCCGTGAAATCCGCAATGGCGCGCGCCATTTGAAACGGGTCGTCGTCCGGGCGCGCCCCTTCGACGGTTTTGAGCTCGACTTTTAGATTCATTTCCTCTGCGAGTATCTCCGCCGTTTTAGCCGCCCTCAGATACGGGCTGTGCCATATTTGCGATACTTCGGAAAACGTTTCGGCGTCGAGCCTTTGGCAAAGCAGCCTAAGGGCTGCCGCGCCGGATTTGGAGAGCTCGCGCGTCGAATCTGGATACCCCTCGCGGGCTTTCGCGTGTCTTGCCAAAAATAAGTTCATGTGCATATGCGGGACTTTCTTTTAAAATCCTTAGAGCGTCTTTGAGTAGGAAGATTTCTCCCCGCCGAGCCTTCCGTCAAAAAGCATCGCTATATTGCGCACGAATAGGCGGCCCAGCGTTGTCACCTCGAAGCGGTCGTCGAAAATCTCGACGAGCCCGTCGGCTTGCATTTCCTCCAATGCGGGAAAGGCGGAGGCGAATTTTTTGCAAAAATCCGCGCCGTAGCGGTCGAATCTGACGTTCAGCAGGCACATTACGTCCATTATGACGGCGCGCCGCAGAATGTCTTCCGCGTCCAATACGATTCCCCGCGCTATGGGAAGTTCCCCGGCGCGCAGCAAGCGGCGGTATTCGTCGAGCCCCTTGCTATTTTGGCGGTAGGAGGTCTTTGTTTCGGAAATCGACGTGAGCCCGACGGCGAAGCAGTCGAGCCCCGCGCGCGTGGTGTATCCCTGAAAATTCCTGTGGAGCGTTCCGTCTTTGCGCGCCTGAATCAGCGGGTCGGCCGGAAGCGCGAAGTGGTCCAGCCCGATAAATTCAAAGCCGCTTTTTTCAAACGCGTCCTTCGCGGCCAGAAATATCCCGGCTTTCTCTGCGGGATTCGGCATCGGATACCTCTCCAGCGACTTTTGGGACGCCTTTATCCACGGGACGTGCGCGTATCCGAACAGCGCGATTCGGGTCGGCCGAAGTTCGAGCGCGTCGCGGGCCGTATTCAAAAATCCCTCCGCGGTTTGGAACGGCAGCCCGTAAACCAAATCGACATTGATTTTGTCTATGCCGCTCTTGCGCAGCCACTCCACCGCCTCCAGATTTTTTTCCTGCGGCTGTATGCGCCCTATCGCCTTCTGCGTGCGAATGTCGGTGTCCTGAACGCCTATCGAGGCGCGGTTTACGCCTATCGAGGCGAAGGCGGAGACTTTCTCCCATGTGAGGGTTCGCGGGTCGAGCTCTACGGAAAATTCGCAGTCGAGCGCGTCCTTTTCGAAGTGGCGCTCGATGGCGGCGTTTAGCCTGAAAATCTGCTCCGCAGTCAGGAAGTTTGGCGTTCCCCCGCCAAAGTGAATCTGCTTGAGGACGCGCCTTTGAAGTCCGGCGCGCCTCCAGAGTTCGAGCTCGGTTTCCAGCAGCGCGAGATAGTCGTCCACCTCCGCCGGATTCAGGCACACGCTGGACGAGCAGCCGCAGAAGGCGCAAAGCGAGCGGCAAAACGGTATGTGCACGTACAGCGACGCCTCCTTGCCCCCCGCGAGAGCGAGCCTGACGAGGTTTTCCCTGTCGCAGTTTTCCGAGAAGTGCAGAGCCGTCGGGTATGAGGTGTAGCGCGGGCCGTTGGTGCGGTATTTTTCAATGAGCTGTTGCAGCTTATTCATTGTCGCAGTTTTTAAATTCAAATATTGCCGAGCACATGGCTTCGACATTTTCAATTTTTGCGTCGGGGCGTATTCCGTGGCCGAGATTGAAAATGTGTCCGCCCAGCGGCACCATGTCGGAAATTATCCGGCGGGTTTTTTCGGCGACGAACTCCGGGGAATCCTCCGAGAGCGACGCGGGGTCGAGATTCCCCTGAAGGGCGGCCCCCCCGCAGAGTTTCGCGGCTTCGGACAGCCTGATTTGGGAGCTTAGCGAATACGCGTCGGCATTCGCGCACAGCAGTTCCCCAAGCCGCGAGGTCATCGCGTTTGCGTAGAGTATTACCTTCGCCCCCGTTCCGGCAGAGCGCGCGGCCTGGGCGATTTCGCGGTTGAGGTTTCCCGATAGGCTCCCGTATTCCCCCGCGGGCGCAAGCGCGGCGTGGGAGTCGAAAATCTGGACCGCGTCGACGCCGCATTCGCACTGCATTTTTACGTATTCGCACACGGCTTTTGAAAGTTTCCCCATCAGGGCGTCGAACGCCTCGCGGTTTTTGCGCGCAAATTGGGAGTATTCCGAAAAGTCATTGCCGCTTCCGCCCTCGACCATGTACGCTCCGAGCGTAAACGGCGAGCCGCAAAAGCCCAACAGCGCGGTGTCGGGCAGGCGGGAGCGCAAAATTTTCAGCGCATCGGCGACGTACTTTAGTTTCGAGCGCACGTTGTCGGCGGAGGCGTCCAATTCCTCCGCGTCTTTCAAGGTGCGGATTTTTCTTGAGAGCGTTATGCCGCCGCCCTCCCTGAAATCGTACCCGACCCCCAGAGCCTCGCAGACGACGAGTATGTCGGAAAAGAGTATCGCGCAGTCGAAGCCGAATCTGTCAATCGGCTGCAATGTGGCTTCTACTGCGAGTTCTGGAGTTTTGACTATTTCCAGAAAGGAGTGTTTTTGTTTCAGCCGCCTGTATTCCGGAAGGTAGCGTCCCGCCTGCCTCATCACCCAGACGGGCGGGCGGGGAGTTTTCTCCCCGGAGCAGGCCGCCTTAAATAGGCGGCGCGAAGTTATGCGTTTGTCCGATTCCATCTGCTTTTTGCAAAAAACAATTCAAAATCCCGCAGCTGTTTAAAATTCAAATACCGAAGCGCGCCAAAGTAAAACAAAATCGCCGCGGGAATCGCTCCGAAACACGAGGCGATAGCCAGGGGTTTGCCCTCCAAAAAAATTCCGCAGCCCGCCCGCGCGAGCGCGACGAACGCGCACATGGCGGCAGTAGCCATAAGTATCTTTAATATTTCCCCCCGCGTCCCGAAGCTGCCGAACGCGCGTCCGAGCCTTCCCGAAAGCATTGCCGCCTGCGCGGCCGCCGCCGCCGTGTTCGCCAGCGCAAGCCCGACGGCCTGCCACTTGAACATCAGCAGAATCGAAAAAAACATGTTTACCGCTATTACCGCGCACGAAACGCGCATGGGAGTTTTCATGTCTTTGGCCGAGTGGAATCCGCGCGTGGCAAATGTCGAAATCGCGTAAAACGGAAGCGCTATTGCGCTGGCGGCCAAAACCGGCAGGCAGATGTCAACGTCCCCGGCTTTGAAGATTCCCCATTCAAACAGAACGGTCAATATGTCGCGGCCGAGCACGGCAAGCCCCGCGGCCGCGGGAATCGTCACGCACATTGTCATGACAAATCCGCGCGCGTAGTTCTCCTTGTACTCTCCGTGTGCCCGCTTGGAGTTGAGCAAGGCCAGCTTCGGGAAGTAGACCGTGGCAATCGCCAGCGTAAAGACCCCAAGAGGAAGTTCGACGAGCCTGCTGGATATGTAGATTGCCGGAAGCGCAGCATCGCTTATGAAAAGGGCGAGCATTTTGGACACCAATATGTTTATCTGAATCACCGCCGCTCCGAGGCACGCGGGAATGAACAGCGCATACAGTTCCGAAAGCCGCGGGGACTTTCCGAGGTCGAATTTGAACCGCCAGCCCTTTTTGCGCAGGTATGCGGCCGGAATCGCCAACTGGAAAGCTCCCCCGACGAGCCAGCCGGCGCACATGCACCACGCCAACGCCTCCATACTCGCGCCGAATGCGGCTCTGCCGCAAAATATGGCGGCAATTATGGAAATATTGAGAGCCATGGGCCCCACGGAGGGTGCCCCGAACGAGCCGAGCACATTGAGAGCCGCCGAAAACACCGCCGCCAGGCAAATCAGAAGCATGTATGGCATCATCAGCGCGGAAAACTGCGCCCCCAGCACGAAACGCTCCGCTCCGGAGATTCCGAAGCCCGCCGCAAGCGCGGCCGCCGAAAACGCCGCAACCACCGCGGAAAAGAGGATTGCCGCCCTCGTCAGCGTCTTGTTTAAAAATGCGAAGGCTTCGTCCGTGCCGCCGTCTCTGAGGGCTTGCGAAAACACCGGGACCATGGCGGAGGCCAACGCCCCTTCGCCAAGAAGCCGCCTAAACAGGTTTGGCAGGGTGAAGGCGAAGGTGTAGGCCGCGCTTATCGCCCCCATTCCGAGGCTCGCCATAGTGGCCGCGTCGCGCGCCAGTCCGAGTATTCGGGAACCGAGGGTTGCAAAGGCGACTTTGGCTATGTCTTTTGCCGATTTGCTCACGATGATTTATTCGGGCAATCATGCAGGCGCAGCCTCCCGTTGTCACGCCTAAATTTACCCTGCGCGAACAATAACGCACAATAAAAAGCTTGAGTTGAAATCGTCGCGCATTAATAGGGAAGGGGTGAATTTAATGAGGATTTTGTTCGTGAGGCTCGCGGCGGCGCTTTCGGCGGCGGCGTTTTTGCTTCCGTGTGCTGCGCAGTCGGCCGAAACCGGGGCGAAAGTCCAGCGCAAATACCGCCGCGACGTTCCGTGGGTTTCGCTCTCGCATCAAAGAAGCCTTGCAGACGACGGCTCAAAGCGCGAAAAGCCCGCCTCCGCCCCCGAAGATTCAAGCCGCAAGGAGCGCACATTGCTCGGAAACTTTGCAAAGGCAAGCATGCCCAAGCTCACCGCCGACACGTTCCAGTACGCCGACGACGGCTCCGGAAACCTCTCCGCCTCCGGGGACGCGGTCGTAAAAGACGCGAACTTCCAGGCGGACGCCCAGCGCGTGGAGTACATGCCGTCAAAAGGCGCGCTGAAAATTCTCGACGACGTTCGCCTCTCCATAGTTCCGGCCCGCCTCATTACCGAAAGCGCGTTCATCGACGTCAAAAACGACGCCGTAAAGACCGACTACTCCCGCTTTGGCGTCTATCCGCTCTACGTCGAGGCGGCGGAGATTTCGGGAGACAGAAAGAAGGCCGAGATTTCCAATTCGATAGTGAATTTCAACGAGCCCGACTTCGCCTCGTTCAGCGCGGAGGCCTCAAGGGTCGCCTACGACATGCAGACGGAGCTGCTGGAGCTTGAGGACGTGACGCTCAAGGTGGGGGAAATTCCCTTAATGTACGTTCCGTACTATTCGCAGCACGGCTTGAAAAGGCCGCCTTTCCTGATAAACGCGCGCGTCGGCTCGAACAACGACTACGGATTCTTTACCAGAAACGACCTGATGTACACCGGATTGGGCGACGTGGACGTCGGCGTGCTCTTGGACTATTACACAAAGCGTTCCGTCCTCGCCGGGCCAAAGGTCAATTACGATTACAGCGGCGCGCAGACGTGGCTGAAGGGGTGGGCGCAGGGCGCGTACATAAACGACAACGGAGGTTCGTCCATTCTTGGCACTGATTCCATGGGGCGGCCCATAGACAAGGAACGCTTCTTTATAGAGCTGCGCCACGCCCAAATGGTGGGCGACAATCTTGGTTTGGTGGCCAATGTCAGCTGGTGGAGCGACGAATACGTCACGCGCGACTTCCGTCCGAACCTCTTTTACGACAATCAGACCCCCGACAATTTCGCCGAGTTGAACTACTACGGCGACTTCTTCATAGCCTCCATTTTCACCCGCTTTGCCCCCAACGATTGGGAGGTTGTCCAACAGCGCCTTCCGGAGCTTCGCTTCGACATGCAGCCGGTGGAAATATTCAACACCGGCGCCTACCAGCAGACGTATCTGTCGTACGCCTACCTGCGCGAGTTCACGCCGGGGCTGGTCGACAGCTACGTCAACAGCAACCGGATTGACGCCTACTACGGCATAAGCCGCCCGATTCAGCTAAACTCGTGGAGCAAGATTACCCCGGTGATAGGCGGGCGCGTGACATACTACGCCGACGCGGTAAACGGCAGTTCCAACTATGTCAGGGTACTTGGACAGGTCGGCTTCGATGCCCAGATGGACGTATGGGGCGTTTTTGAATACAACAGCCGAACGATGGGAATAGACGGGATACGCCACCACATGATTCCGCAAATATCGTACCGGTACATACCGGCGGCCTCGCAGGGGCGCGGGCGCATTCCGCACATAGACGACTACTATTTTACAAACTATCCCCAGCCGCTCGACCTCTCGACCATGCGCAATACGGACATGCTGTTCGACATGAACACGGTTCGCTTCGGAATCCAAAACATCTTCGAGACGCGCGACGCGGAGTACGGCTCGCGGGAAATCGCCCGCCTCGACCTCTATCAGGACGTCAATTTCGACAAGCAGCCGCTCATGCAGACAAACGGCCTGCAATCGTATTCGGACTTCTATGTAAACGCGTCCATATCCCCCGCGCGCTGGCTGACGATAGGCTCGTTTTCGCGCTACAACACAAACCGCTTCGACCTGGAGGAAATAGACAACTACATAGGCCTGTTCGACGGAGACGAATGGGAGATTTATCTGATACAAAGCTACCTCCGCCAGGCTTGGGGATACGAGGGAATCGTGCAGTACGCCGCGCAGTTGCAGTACCGGATAAGCGAGTCGTACAAGGTTTTCGCCCGCTGGAACTACGACTACAAAAACTCCACCCTGACCGACCAAACCTACGGGTTGTGGATGCGTCTGGGCAACACGTGGATTGTGGAATATTATCTGTCGTACAATACGGGGTCGACGAGGCAGGACGGCCTGTCGCTTGGCCTGAGGGTTAACATGGCCGTTTATTAAGGAGAATGCGCGCGCGCTTCGCGCAAACGCTATGCAAGAGGAAGAAACGCAGGATTTTCAGGACGCGCTCGCATCTGTGCGCGAAATGAACGTAAAGCTCAAAATATTCGAGGGGCCGCTCGACTTGCTGCTGTTTCTCATTCGCAAGAGCGAAATAGACATCTACGACATTCCGATTGCGGAAGTGACGTCGCAATACATGGCAGTGTTGAGGTCGATGAAGGAGATGTCGCTTGAGATAGCGGGGGAATTTTTTGTGATGGCGGCCACGCTGATGTACATAAAGAGCAGAATGCTGCTCCCGACGGACGAGAGGCCGCAGCAGCAGGAGGACGAGGAGAATCTCGACATAGACCCGCGCTGGCAGCTGGTCGAACAGCTTTTGGAATACAAGAAGGCAAAGCAGGCCTC
The DNA here is from genome assembly GCA_003343565.1 of Verrucomicrobiota bacterium. Classification (GTDB taxonomy): domain Bacteria; phylum Verrucomicrobiota; class Verrucomicrobiia; order Opitutales; family Intestinicryptomonadaceae; genus Merdousia. Next base: position 15,168 of record QALA01000014.1, read on the forward strand.
GCAGCTTTTAGAGGACATGATAGCCTCGCGCCAGAGCTACGGGGAGCGCAGAATATCCGACGCCCACATGCTCAAGGCCGAACGCCCCGTCGCCAAGTCGGATCGAATGGAGCTTTGGAGCGCGTTCAACATAGTTCTTCGCCGCCTCGCCGAAAAGCTCGTGGAGGGGCGCATCACTTCGGAGAACGTCACGGTGGCGGATCGAATGGAGTACATACTTTCCGTGCCGGAGAGGACATTCACGTTCACTTCGCTGTTTCGTGGGCGGAAGGCGGGCATACAGAGCGTGGTGGCCACGTTTTTGGCGCTCCTTGAGCTTGCGAGGCTGCGCAGGATAAGGCTTGAGCAAAACGCGTCTTTCGACGAGATTCTCTGCGAGCGCATAGATTCGCCGGAAGGATCTCTTCCGGAGGGCGGCTCGGAGGCCGCGGCGGAGGCCGTTAAGGGGAGCGCGGAAGCGGCCGCCGCCGAAACCCAATGACATAGATTTTGCGCGCGGATTTGACGCTGGTATTGATATGGACAAGAAACGGAAAGCTCATCTGATAGGCTTGGGACTGGACGGCGACGGCCAAAAGCGCATAACGCAGGCCGAAAAATTTTCCATACTCGGAGGCACGGAAGAGACCCACGATTTTATGACCGAAACTGCCAGCAAAACTTTCGAGACGCTGAAGCGCAAGGGCAAGGAGTTGGAGGACACCTCCGCGGACGAGCTTTCGGACATAATACGCGCAAGCATGCCTCCGCGCAGAAGATAACCCGCGCCAAAAGCGCGCAAACACACGCGATAATATGAAATATTTTGGAACGGACGGAATTAGGGGGAAATACTCCGAGGCGTCGGTGAGCGAGCCGTTTTACGCGGCTCTCGGCGCGGCCGCGGCAAAGCTTTTGTCCGCGCGCGGGGGCGGAAAGATTGTCGTCGGAGGGGACACCCGCGCGTCGACGCCCTCCTTAAAGCGCGCATTCTGCGCAGGATTTGCCGGCGCCGGGGGCGAATTTGAGGACGTGGGCGTTCTTCCAACGCCCGCGCTGGCCTACGCGGTCCTCGACAGGCGCGCCGCAATGGGCGCCATGATTACGGCCTCGCACAATCCGTATACGGACAACGGAATAAAGTTTTTCGACTCCGCCGCGCGCAAGGTCGACGACGAGACGCAGGAGGCTCTCGAAACGCTCCTGGAAAGCGGACTTTCGGCTTCGTCATTTTCCGGATACGCCCCGGAGAAATTTTCGCCCGCAAAGTTTTCCGCGGGGAGTTTCGCAATGGGCGAATACGTCTCAAAAATGGCGTCCATATTTCCCGCGAATTTTCTCAGGGGAATGAGGGTTGCGCTGGACGCGGCAAACGGGGCCACGAGCGGCGTTTCGGCGGAAGTTCTGCGCCTTTACGGGGCGGAAGTATTCGAGACCGCGTGCGCTCCGGACGGCTTCAATATCAACGACGGAGTGGGCAGCCAACACCCGAAAAACCTGCTGGAGTTGTGCGCGAAAGTCGGCGCGCACGCGGGATTCGCCCACGACGGCGACGGCGACAGGGTGGTCGTGGCCGACGACAAGTTTTCGATATTGGAGGGCGAGGAAGTCTTGGGCCTGATTGCGCAGGACGCCGCCGCGAGGGGAACTCTGCGCGGGGGCGGAATAGTGACGACGCTCCAGAGCAACATGGGATTGGACGAATCGTTGGAAAAATGCGGCATAAAAGTCTGGCGGTGCGGGATAGGGGACAGGCTCGTCGCGCAAATGATGGGGGAGAGAAACTGCAATATCGGCGGGGAGAACTCTGGCCATTATATATTTTCGGACGTGTCCTCCTGCGGGGACGGCCTGGCTTCCGCGCTCTCGGTGCTATCGGTTGCGGTTTCCAAGGGGGCGAAGCTGTCCGAGCTGCGCGGGGCAATCGAGATGTACCCTTCGGAGAGCGTCGCTTTGGAGGTGGCGCGCAAAATTCCCGTCGAGCGGACGCAAAATTTGAGCGCGGCCGTCGCGGAATGCGAGCGCGCGTTGGGGTCTGCCGGGCGCCTGCTCGTGCGCTATTCGGGCACGGAGAAGAAAATTCGGCTTCTGGTCGAAAGCCGCGAAGCCGCTTTGGCGGCCGAATGCATGGACAAATTGAAGCGGGCCGCAGAATTAGACTTGCAGTAGCGCGGCGTTTAGTATAATATTTTTTTCAACTTATTACTTTATTGGAAATACAGGCAATCTATGGCAGACGAAAATATAGATTTGAACGCGGAATCCGTCGAACAGAATATCAAGGATATAGATCCGCGCCTCCTGCGCCAGCTTGAGGCCGCGGAAAAGAGCATGGATAAGGAGCCGGGATACACGGTCGACGTGTGCCGCTCTATCCTCTTGAAGTATCCGTCGTGCGTGGAGGTGCGCAGGGTTCTGCGCGAGGCGCAATTCAAAAAGGCGGGAAAGCCGAATTTTGCGGCAAAGGCCAAGGCGAAGGTCCAGGGCTTGGTGTTCGCGGTCAAAGCGGCCCAGCTCATGAAGAAGGGCGATGCTCTCCGGGTTCTTTCGGAGGGCGAGGACGCGCTTTCGGACTGCCCGGAAAACGCCTCGGTGCTCGCGGCGATGGCGGAGGCGGCGCAGTCGCTTCAGTATTGGGGAACTGCGGCGGAATGCTATCGGGCCATATCGGTGTTCGAGCCGAATAACGACGCCAACTTAATTCTTCTGGGCAACGCCTATCTGAAGAACAAACAGCCGGAAGAGGCTCTCGCCGTCGGAGACTCCATACTGCGCCGTAACGGGGGCAACGGCGAGGCGCAATCGCTGGTCCGCAGCGCGTCGGTGATGAAGACCATGCTCGACAAGTGGAAGGAAAATTCCGAATCGTTCCGCGAAAACATCAAAGACAGCGGCGAAGCGGCCGACTTGGAAAAGCAGGCCGGCCTGATGAACGACGCCGAAACGCTTACCAGAATTGTCGAAAGGCTCGCCGTCCAGATAAAGCAGGACCCGGAGAACGTCAATTTGTACCGCGACATATGCGCGTCGCTGCGAATGCTCAAGCGTTATGACGACGCTCTCGCGTATGTCAAGCAGGCGCGCCAGCAGCCGCTCGGCAAGGCCGACACCACTCTCGAAAAGCTGGAACAGGAATTCGAGATGGCCATTATGGAACAGCAAATCGAGAAGGTCGAGGCGGAGCTTGCGGCGAATCCTTCGGACGAGTCTGTTAAGGCCAAGCTGGACAAGCTCCGCAGCGAGGAGCACTCCAAGCGCATAGAGATGGCGCGCCTCATGGTGGAGCGTTATCCGAACGACTTTGCCAACCGCTATGTGTACGGCAAGCTCATGCTTGAGGACGGCCAGCTTGACGAGGCCATTATGCAGTTCCAGCTTTCGCAGCGCAATCCCAACGTCCGCCAGCAGTCGCTTCTCGGACTGGGAAGGGCGTTTGTCTTGGGCAAGAAATACGACCTCGCCGTCGATCAGCTTGAAACCGCGAAGCGCGAGTCGAAGCTCATGAACGATTCCAAAAAGGAAATCATCTACGAGCTTGCGCACGCCTACGAATTGATGGGGGCGTCGGACAAGGCCTTTAACGAATATAAGGAAATATATTCGTCGGACATTTCCTACCGCGACGTGTCCGCAAAGATAAACGCGTACTACGAGAGCAAGAACAAGTAGGGCGCAATTTTGTGCGGCCGTTGCGCTTTAAGCGCGGCGCGCAGAAGAAAGCCTCCCCTTCGCGGGGGGCTTTTTTATTTTATGTCGCCGCATAAGAATGCTCGCAGTACACAGAACTTTGCCCCTCCCGCATCGCGCGCTAACTTTGACGATTCCGCGCCGCTTTTTTGGGGACGCATTTTGATTTTTTTTCGAAAAAGAAATAAAATTTTTTCGGGCGGAAATAGGGCGATGGCGGCGCCGCACTGGCGATGCAACTTTCCCGCAAATTGCAATCCCGCCGACGGGGAATGCGGGAAAAACGGGAAGGGGGATTTCATCTTTTTGCGCAGCGCGCAATGCGTACCGGACTTCGCGTATTGTCTGCAAAAAAGCCGGCCAAACTCTTGGCTCAAAGTATGAAGGTTTACCCCCAAAAAAAGACGCCGGCGCATTTTTTTCGAAAATCCAACATGCATTGCGCACCGCGCGATATTCGGTTCACTACACCGATATTTCGTTTAAGATTTTTTTATAATTTTTATTAAGATTTTCCAATAACTTTTATCGTCCCCGCAAATTGGTTTTTGTCTCAAAACGCGCCTAAAAAAAGCGGCGGACGCGAAAAAAAAGGAGGAGAGGGGAAAGCGAAAACGGCCGGCGTCCCGTACCGCGCCATTTGCGCCGCCTAAAAATTTTTGAATTTTTTATAAGCGCGCCCCCAAATTTATAAACGCGCTTCCAAATTTGCAATCCTGCCTTGCTCGCGCACTTGTAAATGCGCCTTTGCAAATGCGACGACGCAAAATTCGGCGCAAAAGCGTTTCGCGCGGCTGAAGTTAAACGCCGCGAGAAAACAAACGCAGTCGCAACGCGCGAAATTCGCGCATAATCGCAAAAAAACGCGGCGATAAGGCGAACATGCCGCGCATTGCCGGTGTATCGTGAAGTTTGATTTTGGAAAATGAAGTAGGATCTGGGAGCTGCCTCCGCGCCCGATTGCTCCAACAGGCGGGCATTTTTGAGCCCATGGAATCGCGCAAAAAAAGATGACGCAACTGCTTTCAACCCCCTTGCAAACCCATTGCAGGGGCTCTTTTTTCAGCCCGGAACGCAATCGCAAACTGGACGCCAGAACTCGGAGCAGGGCAAAAACTCTTTCCAAATCTTGCTTCATATGAGGGCTCCGGCGCAAAAAGTTTCCAAACTCAAATCCGGCCGACAAGCCTGCCTAAAAGCTTTTAAATTCCCGTCATTTCCCACCATTTCTACTTTCCAATCTCATCTTTCAAACGTCACCGGCAACCCGCGGCGGCGGGAAAGTATGCTTGCAAAATTTTGCCGAATGAAAAAAAATTCGCCCGGTAAAATGAAAATCGGAATAGGACAAATCAACACCCGAATAGGGGACTTCGGCGCGAATGCGAAAAAGATTTTGGACGCCTCCAAAAAATTCGCCAGGGAAGGCGCTCTGTTCGGGGTGTTTCCCGAATGCGCAATTTCCGGATACCCGCTGAAGGATCTGGTGTTTTACGGCCGCTTTGTGGACGAGGCCCAAGCCGCGATGAAAAAATTGGCGGGCGAAGTTCCGCTTCCAATCATAG
>QALA01000035.1 GCA_003343565.1 Verrucomicrobiota bacterium
CGAGGAATAACCCCTCGCCTACATAATAAGATCGCCATTAAAATCCCGCAACGCACGCATAAGTTGTTGCGACGGTCTGCCCCTGCAGCGGAATTTAATTATTCTTGCCGCATCTCAGCCTGCGAGAAACGCAAAAGGCGAAGCGAAAAAAAAGGCGAGGAATAACCCCTCGCCTACATAATAAGATCGCCATTAAAATCCCGCAACGCACGCAAGAGTTGTTGCGACGGTCTGCCCCTGTGGCGGAATTTAATTATTCTTACCGCATCGCAGACTGCGGGAAACGCAAAAGGCGACGCAAAAAAAAGGCGGGGAATAACCGGCTTAACGTTCGCACAACCGGTTGCGAAAATAAAAAATACCGCCTTCATTCCCGACTATATTTTAGAAGGCGACACATATTTCATGTCCTTAATTTTTCCGCAATATTCCATGCGCAAATTGCAATCGTCAATTTCCTCCCTGCGGGCCTCACCCAATTCAAAAAAATCCGAACCTTTCATTCGGCCTTCACATGCGCGTAAAATAAGCCGCTCCACAAACAAATCTTTTTATAACGCCGCGCGGCCCATTGAAGCGGGCGGACATTTTGTCCGTCTTCACTTGACCGCGCCGCTCGGCCCCATGTCCGATCCCGCCGGAACGATGTTTCCCTTTTCGTCCTTCGAGAGCTTCAAAATTTTAACAAGAGCGTCTCCTATGAAATCCGCGGGATTTTTTTGGTCGGAATCAAACATGGAAAAGAAGTCCATTTTGTTCTTCGCCGCATATTCCTCAAGGAATTTCGCGCGCGTCTGCGATCCTATCGTTCCCGCGGGAGCCGAACACAGCACGACCTTCACGTTCGGATACTCCGCCCTCAAGAAATTCATCATCTGCACAAACGCCCTCGTCCACCTTTTGCCGTCCGCGTGCACGGGCTCCGGCTGAATGAACATTACATAGTCGTAGGGAAGAAGCGTCATCGCATACTTGAACATTCTGGCGAAGTCCGGATCGGTAATGCACTTGGAGGTCTCCCACGCGGAAATGTTGACGTGCTTCCCCGCCTTCTGCCGCAGGCTCCACGCGGCCCCGTGGGAAAAGCGCCCAGTCAAAAAGACGCGCTTGCCGACTTTGCTCTTCGTGTTCAGCCCCACGATGTTGCTAAAAACCGTGTCCTCGTTTATAACGGGGGCCGGCGAAAAGGCTTTCGCACGCACGCGGGCCCCGCCCGACTTCGCGCCCTCGCGCTCTATCGCCTCGGCTATGGCCTTGCCCTGCATGTCGACGGCCTCCTTCTTGAAATGGTATTGGTCGCTCCAATACTTTTCCCTGTCGAGCGGGGCCATTATCGCGTTCAAATCCACAAAGGGCAGATTCATCTTGGCGGCGAGATTCGGAAGCGTCTTGTCGGGCTGAGAGCTCTGCGACTTTATCGGCGTGGTTCCCACTATTATAAGTTTGGAATCGGGCAATTTCTCGCGGATAAACTTCACCGCGTTTTCCATTGCCGCCACGCGCTCCGGGAGCGGCCTATGCCCGTGCAGCCCGTTGTTGAACGTAATGACGTCGTACGGCGCCTGTTCGAGAATCAGGTTGAGCGCATAAATGAAATCCGGATCGGCCGCGTCCATGGAGCTTGCCCAAAACGCCACCGAATATTTCCCCTTAAGCAGTTCGCGCACGCTCCTGTGGTTTGCGTTGCATATCGAATCGCCTATCATCAATACGCGGGGAAGCGACTTATCCCGCGCATCGTACATGCTAAAGCGCGACCAGTCTATCGACTCCTGCGGCTTCGGAGAGGGATCCGCCGGCTGGTATTTCTTGTACGTCAAATCCTCCGCAAAAAGAAACGCCGGCAATATCGAAGCAAAAACGGCAACATACAACGCTTTTTTCACAATGTGGTTTCCTCCGTCATTGAATTTTGTTTTTTCATGCTAAATTCGCAACCGCAATAGCTCTGGTTGTAAAATCCGAATTGTTTTATTAGCGCATTGCGCCTGTTCTGCAAGCCTTCTTTGCGCCAGTTTCTGCCCCAGAAATCGAGGCCGGGAAACGCCGACACCGCGCTTTCTCCCGCGCGCTCTATCTGGCCCAAATCCTTCCAGCGCGACGACGACAGCGTTGTCGCAACGCACCCGAATCCGTTTTCGGCCGCAAAGGCTGCCGTCGCGCGCAGGCGAAACTCAAAGCACCGCGCGCATCGCGCTCCGCGCTCAGGCTCGCTCTCCAAGCCGCGCACGCAGTCGAGCCAGGCGGCGCGGCAGGCCGGATAATCGGCCGAAGCCTCTATAAACTCCAATCCCGACATCTCCGCATGCCGCCTGCACTCCTGCCTGCGCTTCTCGTATTCCCCGTAGGGAAATATGTTCGGATTGAAGAAAAACATCGCAGGCCTTATCCCGTTGGCAAGCAGCGTCTCGACAATCGCGCAAGAACACGGCGCGCAACAGCAGTGCAACAGCAGCTTCGATGCCCCTCCGGGCGCCGAAACCTTCGGCGGCACAAATTTATCCGCGCCGCAACAACCGCGGGATTCGCTCAAGGCTTCCCCCTTTCCGCCGCGGCGTTCGGCTGCCAGAAAGTGCGCATGGCGCAAAGCGCGGCCCCGTCGGAAACCCGCCTCAATAGGTGCGAAAAAGCGCCGTCTCCCCCCGCGGCCACGCTTTCAATCTCGTCGCCAAAACGCGCCTCACGCTCGAATTTTATCCGGTACGACTTCAGCGAATGGGCGAGCCTGTAATCCAAATCGAGCGCCTCCAACGCGCGCGGAATGTAGCGGACATTGTTCAGATGCATGTTGAAGTCCAAATCGTCGAAGCGCACGGTTTGGACGAGCCTCCCGACGACCGGAGCGCCGTCCGGAATATCCATCTTGCAGACCGATTCCGCTTCCGGAAAGACTTCCTCTGCGCACGTTTCAAATTTTTCCGCGACGACGGCCGACCTCTGCGGGCGGTGCGTTTTCAAATCCGCCATGAGGTTGACGCTGTACCCGCGCGCAATTCTCCTGCCGTCGCAATGCGCCTCGAAATTGGTCCTCATTCTCACGGCCCCTATTTTATAGAGCCACACGGAGACTTCGACCGGGCTGCGCCAAAAGGGCATCGGGGGAAAGAACTCCACCCCGCCCTCGACCGTCAGCCATGTAAGACTGTCCGCCGCGATGTCGTACGCTGCGCACTTGCGCGCGGCGGCATATTCGGCAAAGCACTCCTGAAAGTACATTCCCACGTAATAATCCTTCAGAAGGCACTCCGGAGTCATCTCCGAGCTTCTGACGCGATAGACGCTGCGAAATTTCATAACTTCCGAAAAAATTTTTACGCCGGCACCGACACCAATACCCGGCAGCTCAATTTCCCCTGTATGTGAAGGCGAGCATTGTGACGTCGTCGTACTGGGGTTCGCCCTCCGCGTATTCGGCAATCTCGCGCTCCATGTCCAGCAGAAGCTGGCGAACGCCGTCGCCATTGGCGCTCAAGCGGTTCAGACAATCGCGCAGGCGCTCCTCCCCGAACAGTTCGCCGCGCGAATTTTGCGCTTCGGTGACGCCGTCGGTGTAGAGAAATACGGAGTCGCCCGGACGCAAATCCAGCCGGAACGAGGAATACTGCGTGGAGTCCAGCGCGCCGACGACAAGATTCGGCTCGCACTTCAGATACTCCCACTCCCCCCCGACGCGGCGGATCAGAGGCGGATTGTGGCCGGCGTTCACGCACGTGAGCCTCCCCGAAGGGGAATCCAGCGAGCACAGGAACACCGACACGAAGAAATCCTGATCGTTGCTCTTGCATATCTGTTTGTTGACGCGGGTCATCAACGCCTCCGGGGAGAGGCCGGTCTGGCCCAGATTCCTTATCAGGGTGCTCGTTGTCATCATGAATAGCGCGGCCGGTATGCCCTTGCCGGAAACGTCGGCTATAAGGAACGCGAACCTCGAATCGTCCACCATGAAGAAGTCGTAAAAATCCCCGCCGACCTCCTTGGCGGCGGACATCGACGCGTATATATCGAAATCCCCGCGCTCCGGATACGGGGGAAAGACGTTCGGCAAGTTGGAGTGCTGTATCGACTTTGCGATTTCCAGCTCCGCCTCTATCCTGCGCTTTTCTGCGTTTATCTCCGTCATTTTTTCGACGTGCCTCTTGATGTCGCCCGTCATCTTGTTGAACGACTTTGCCAGAACGGAAAATTCCTCCGGAGAGGATATTTCTATCTTTGCGTCCAAATCTCCGGCGCCGAACTGCGCGGTCTTTTTCAACAGGAGGGAAATCGGCTTGTTGAGGTTTGCCGAAAGCACCCTGTACACGGCGTAGGTGATGCCGAAGCATATGACGATCAGGGCAAGAAACATTCCCCAAATGCGCCTTACCACGTCTCCGAGAAGCTCGTCGGCAGGCACGTTCATTACGATGAGCATCTTGTTGTCCAGCGTCTTTGAAAACGTGAAGTAATCCCTGCCGCCGTAGGTCAAAATTTCGCCGTTTTTCACATCGCCGCGGTACCACTTTACCGAGGACAGCGAACGCCCTATGAATTTGCGCTGGATTCCCCCGTCGTGAAGAACGAGTATGAAATCGTTTCCCCTGTCGGCGAAGAGAAGCGAGCTGCTTTCCGTCGGAAGCACGGAACGCACTTTGTCTATTATGGAGTCGAGGCTCCAGTCCGCGGTGGACATGCCCACAAACTTTCCGTCGCCGTCGAGCATGCCGACTCCGACGGTTGTCATAAGGGCGTTCGATCCGGAAGTGTCGAAATACGGAGCCGTCCAGACTGCCTTGCGCCCGTCGAGCCCCGACGCCTTTACGGTCTTGTACCAGCCCTTGTCGGGGTAGTCGTATTTTTCCGTCTCGAAATCGCGGTCAATAACAATCTCCCCGTTTTTTTTAAGGGCGTACCGGCAAAATAGCCGGGAGTCCGGCTTTATGGAAAACGGCTCAAACCATATTCCTCCGCCGACGGCGATGGAATTGCCTTCAAAATACTTCAACAGCGAAAGCTCCATCAGATCCGTCTCGCCGCGGCCGGAGGAAGCGGCCGCAAAAAAGACTTCGCCCATGCGCGCCAAACCCTTCGTAAATTCCTGAAGGCGCGTCGCCGTCTTATTGACGCGCTCGCACAAAAACGACACCGCCAAACCGCACATTTCTATGCGCTGGCGCTTGTTCGCATTGTAGGACATTCGCAAAAGCGCCGCCCCGACAACGCACAGAGCGGCAAACTGAACGACGCTTAAAAAAATTATTTTCGACTTTACCGACTTGAGCATATCACGAGACTCTCACCGCTCCCCCCACGCGCCCCAACCGCACGCGCGCAAAATGCCCGCACAGCCGCGAAAATCCGGACGCAAAGCGAAAAAAATTTTCGCCGCGCTCAAACGGCATTCCGTCCAAACGAAAAAAATCCGCGAAAAAAAACGCCGGCAAAAAAAGGTTTTTCCAAAGCCGAAAATGCCGAAAGCGCGCGCGGGCGCAACGCCCGTTATAAAAAGGGGCGTTCGGGCAAAAACGACGGACAGGCCTATATCGAGCGGCAGTCGTTCTCGTCCTTTTGCTCGTATCCGGAGTCCTGGCGAACATGGTTTATATGGTTCTTTTTGGCGTAGGCGTTGTAGAAGTCATCGGCGCCCATGCCCAAAACCTGCGCCAGCGAAACGAGGAAGTGCAGCATATCGACAACCTCGACCTTCGCGTTTTGAATGTCGAACTTCTGATACTTTGCCCACCATTTCCAGGGGACGGAATCCACCAATTCGCTGTTCTCCTGCTGGAGGGCGCGGCTGTAATTTAAAATCCACTTTACGCGCTCGCCTTCGTCCATATTTTCGGTATCGACGCCTATGCGCATGTTGAGCTCGCGCTGCATATTGAAAATTTCTTCCAATTTGTCCATAGACGTCGGATAATTAGCGCGCCGGAGGCGATAGTCAAACCAAAATAAGCCCCGCCAAACCGACCTTCCAAAAAAATACCGATAGAGGAAAAAAGAGTTGAAGAATGCGGCGCACATTCCATTCTTTATTGGATATTCACTCAACAATCACCTCGTACAAACCCATGCCAATCCCCATTTCACAAATAGCCACCGTAGCCAAGTACGCCCTGTCCAATTCCATAAGGGGCAGGAAGAAATACCCGTTGGTTCTGATGCTCGAACCGCTGTTCCAATGCAATTTGGCCTGTTCGGGCTGCGGGAAAATCCAGTACGAAAAAAACATTCTCGCCCTGCGCATGCCGAAGGAGAAGGCGTGGGCGGCCGCCGAGGAATGCGGAGCCCCCGTTGTGAGCATAGCCGGCGGCGAGCCCCTGCTCCACCCGGAAATGCCGGAAATGGTGGAGGGCTTCGTCAAGCGGCGCAAGTACGTTTACATGTGCACCAACGCGCAGATACTGGCTGCGAAAATCGACAACTTCAAGCCGAGTAAATACCTCTCGATAGGAATACACCTCGACGGCACCAAGCGCATGCACGACAAGGGGGTCAACCGCGAGGGCGCGTACGACACCGCCGTGCGCGGAATGAAGGAGGCTCTCAAGCGCGGATTCCGCGTCACGACGAACACGACGATATTCAACAACGCCGACCCCGACGAAGTGCGCAAGTTTTTCGACGACATAACCGAGCTTGGGGTCGAGGGAATGATGGTTTCGCCGGGATTTCCCTACGAGAAGGCGCCGAATCAGGACATATTTCTGGAACGGAACAAGACCGTAAAGCTCTTCAAAAAAATACTCGGCAATCCCAATCCCAAGTGGAAGTTCAACCATTCGCCGGGATTTCTGGCGTTTCTCAAGGGCGAGCAGGAGTACGACTGCACTCCGTGGGGGAATCCCACCTACTCCATTCTCGGCTGGCAGAAGCCGTGCTACCTCATCAACGACGGCTACTGCAAGACGTACGCCGAACTGATGTCGGAAATAGAGAAATACAGCCTGGGCAGAAACGGCACGCGCCCCGAATGCAAGGACTGCATGCTTCACAGCGGATACGAGCCCAGCGCTGTGCGCGACACATTCGGCGGAATCGGAGGGCTGTTGCGGACGATAAAGCACATGCGCAACTTCAAGAGGAAGATTTGAGGTTTCGTGGAAGACTTTGAAGAGCAGAAACTGCGCCTTCCGGAGCTTAGCGAAAAGATATTTTGCAAAAACGGCTATGCGCGCGCGCTGCCGAATTTTGAACACCGCCCCGAACAGGAGCGAATGGCCTACGCCTGCGCGCAGGCCTTTGCTGCGGACTCGGCGTTGCTGTTCGAGGCGGGAACGGGAATCGGCAAGAGCATGGCGTACCTCGTGCCGGGGATAATAGCGGCGTCGAGATTCAACAGGCAGCTGATAGTCGCCACGCGCACGATAGCGCTCCAGCAGCAGATAATGCAGAAGGATCTGCCGAGGATACGCTCGCTGTTCGACGCGTGCGGGGAGCTAGCCGACTGCGCCGGATTCCGCGCGGCGATACTTATGGGGCGCAGCAACTACCTGTGCTCGCACAGGCTGCGCCGCGCGCTCGCAGAGCGGCGCGAACTGTTCGACACGGAGGAATCCAAAGAGCTTGACAGAATAGCCGACTGGAGCCTCAAGACCTCGACGGGATTCGCGGAGGAGCTTGACCCGCCGCCGAATCCGGACGTATGGGCGTGGGTGAACGCCGAATCGTCATCATGCACCGCGCGCAACTGCTCCGACGGGCAGTGCTTTTACCAAAACGCGCGCCGCGCGGTCGGGGAGGCGGACGTGGTGGTACTGAACCACAGCCTTCTGTTTTCGATGATGGCGGCCGGGCTGAACGCCGAAGACCAGCCGCGCGGGATTCTCTTTCCCAACGACATGCTCGTAATGGACGAGGCGCACCTCGTGCCGGACGCCGCGACGGAATGTTTCGGAACGTCGCTTAGCAGCTTCCGCATGGCGCGCGAACTCAAAAGAATTTACGACCCCGCAAAGAAGCGCGGGCTGATCACGCGGCAGGGATTGGCGGAGTTGCGCGACAAGCAGATCGTGCGCGAAGCCATAGACTGCGCGCGCGATTTCTTCGCCGGAATAGCGGCGAACTTTTTGGGCTCGCGCGACACCGTGCGCCTGACAGCTCCCGACTGGGCGGATTTGGAAATATGCGCCAAGCTCGACGCCCTCGCGCGCATGCTCGACTCCCTCGCCCAGAACGCCCGCACCGATTCGCTTTCTGCGGAAATCAAAGACTACAAGAGGTCGGTGGTCGGCATGAAGAACACCATTGAGGACTGCGCGTGGCTGGCCGACGACAACAGCGTCTACTGGGCGGAATTGGCGAAGGGAAAGAAGGCCGACGGCGTCAGGCTGAACTCGGCGCCGATAGACGTGTCGCAAATCCTGCGGCGCAAAATATTCTCCCGCTCGACCGCGGCGATAATGACGAGCGCGACGCTGGCGTCGGACGGAAGCATGGACGCATTCGCCGGAAAAATCGGGGCGGAGACGGCCGAATCGTTCGTATGCAAGTCGCCGTTTGACTATCCGAAGAACATGCGCGTGCTTGTCGACACTTCCGCTCCGGAGCCCGACAAAGATTCAATGAGGCTCGACTGCGAGCCGCTTGCGCGCGCAATAGAACAGCTTGCCGCGCAAGTCTCCGGCGGCACGCTCGCGCTCTTTACCAGCCACCGCGAACTCAACAAATGCGCGGCCCTGCTCGACGAAAGCGATCTGGCAAAGGCGCGCAACATATACGTTCAGGGAAGGCTCAAGCGCGGGGCCGCCGCCGTCCGTTTCGCGCGCGACGGCAACGCCCTGCTGCTGGGAACCGACACATTTTGGACGGGAATAGACATTCCCGGAGACGCCCTTTGCCAGGTAATAATAACCCGCCTTCCGTTCGAGAACTTCAAGCACCCTCTCGCCGAGGCGAAGATGGAGCGCGCCCAGGCCGTGGGGGAAAATCCGTTTCTTACCATATCCATTCCGAACGCCGTCACAAAATTCAGACAGGGAATCGGCAGGCTGATTCGCTCGAAAAATGACAGGGGCATCGTCGTAATTTTGGATTCAAGAATTGCGACAAAACACTACGGACTCAAGTTTACGTCGGCGCTCCCGACGCCGTTTTTTACGCGTTGCAATTCCGAAAATCTCATTGAATGCGCAAGGCAGGCCGCCGAAGAGCTCGGCATCTCGAAGCCCGCGCGGCCGCGCGAAAGCGGCGCTTTCGAGTAAGCGCGCCGGCCAATCGTCGACGCTTCCAATATTCGCAGCTTAAAACGCGAAAAACGGAAATTCGCAAAGGCGGTACGCCGCCCAGATTCAACTCAATATCAATTCCGCCCCAAATAAATTCCGGGCGAAAAAAAACGTCCTCCATTTTGGAACCGGGACGAACGCGAAACGCGTTTCATGCGGCCGCGCGAAGGCGGCGTTTTCGAATAAACTTGCCGGCCAACCGTCGACGCTTCCAATATTCGCAACTTAAAATGTTAAAAACGGAAATTCGCGAAGGCGGCATTTTGTAAAAAAACGCCGCGCGTGCGCGGAGTCAAAAATGCGAAACGCACAAGGCGCTGCGAAAGAACTGCCGGCTTACCGGCTTGCAAGCGGCAGTTGCCCCTGCTGCGGGGAATCCGGCTTTTTTTTTGCCGTCGCGGGATTGTGGAGGTGGCGCGGAGGCTTTCCCGTCCGCTCCTCTATGGTTTGGCTCACCTCTTTGACAATCCTGTCACAAATGCGCTGGACATGCATTTTCAGCCACATCGCGGTCGAGCTGCCGCGGGTGTAAACATTGGGGCCGTAGGCGTCTATGCGGCCGTCCTCCAAGAGCATGTCGTTTTGCTCAAATTCGGCGCGCCTGTCCGGGGTGTAAACGGCGAAGGTCTTGCCGCCGCCCCGCCTGACTACGGAAAATACGGGAACGTCGCTCGGCCCGTCGGCCACATATATCATGTTCTTTATCGGGACGCGCCTGTCGGACTCGTTTATTCTGGCGTTCACGTCTATTGCCGGATTCTTGTTCGTGCCCTTGTTTATCTCAAAGATAAAGCGCGTCTTTATGGTGTTGTCCACCATCACCCCGATCTGCCCTATCTGGGTGGACAGCGCGGAAAAGTCGAATTCGCCCTGAAGCGAAAAGTACGGAGGAAGGGGTTCCTCTATAAATTCGCAGCCGAAAATTCCGTCAACCAGACGCGCTATTTTGCTGCCCCGAATCATCTCCGCAAGCCCAGTGCTGACGACATAGTGCTCAAGCCGTATGTCCAGCTTGGAATAATCCGGCGCCTTCGGCACGGACTTCAAATCTTCAAGCATCTCCAGTGCGCCGTCGCAAAATTCCAGCCTGCCTCCGAGCTCGCGCAACTTGGCGTTGTTCAGGCCGCGCATGTATCCGCTTTTGACGAAACTCAGAAGGTGGTTGAGATAGACCGTCTCCGGGGAAACGCGTATGCCGCGGCCGGCGTAGATCTCCGGAAGCATGTTGACCTCACGCCAAAAGAGCTTTTCGTCCACGCCGTATTCGCTGAAAATCGGGGTCTGCATATAGCCTTTGATAAGGGTCTTGTCAAAATCCCATATGCAGGCCACTACATGCGTCTGGCTGAGCGGGGCGTCGATGTGCTTTTTCATCGTGGGGCGATTCTCCACACGCCCGGAGAAAATGCAAGTTTTAGATTCCGCGCGCCAAAAAAAACGCGCAAAAAAAATTTGTGTACTCCGCAAAAAAACCGTTTAAATATGCGAAAGAATCGCTTGATATGGGAACGGGCAGACATTCTCGGCGCACAGATTGCGCGCGCCGTCCAAAGGCCGGCAAAACGCGCGAAAAAACTTGCGCCGACGCGGACGGACGCGCGCGCGCGGAAGCGCCGACCGACAGGAAACTCGTCTTGTCCGTGCTGCACAAAATAAGCGCAGTTCTCGTGCGCACGCACGAAATTCCCAAGCTTCTGTCGGAGGTTCTCGACATACTGTGCACGCAAATGAGCCTTTCGCGCGGCACGGTGACGCTTCGCAACGGCGACGTCCTGCTAATCGCGGCCTCCCACGGCTTGCAGGAGGACGAAATGCGGCGCGGCTTCTACCGCATGGGCGAGGGAGTGACCGGTTCTGTGGCCAAGACCGGCCAAGCGCGCATAGTGCCCGACATAAGCAAATCCGCCGATTTCCTAAACCGCACGCAAAGCCGCAAAATATGCTCGCGCACGGCGTTCATTTGCGTCCCCATAAGAATGGGCTCAAACCTCATAGGCACGCTGAGCATAGACAGATTCGACCCCGCGCCCGGAATGCTGGAGCGCGATTTGAAGCTCCTTGAAACCGTGGCAAACCTCATAGCCGAAGCCGTGGGCGTGATGTTCGCCCAGCGCAAGGAAAACGAAAAGCTGGCAAAGCAAAACCAGAGGCTGCGGCGCAAGCTGGAAATTCAGCTTCAGCCGAAAAATCCGATAGGCACGAGTTCGGCGATAATAAAGACCTACGAACAGCTGCGGCGCGCGGGGGAGACTCGCAGCCACGTGCTCATACGCGGAGAATACGGAGCGGGAAAGGATTTTGCGATGCGCGCCATAGCCAACACCCCCCTGTGGCGCGGGAAGCCGGTCGAGACGCTAGACTGTTCCACGCTCCAAGACTGCGTAATAGAGGCAAAATTGTTCGGAACTCAAGGAAACGCGGCCATTCCGGGCGCGCTGGAAACTGCCGGAGACGGAATCGTCTATCTCGACGCGATGGGGCTGATAGGAAAGCCGCTCCAGCTAAAGCTTCTAAAATTCATGCGCGACGGAACGTTCAAGAGGGTGGGAGGCGACGAGGAACTGCGCGGCGCCGCCCGCATAATAGCGTCGACGTCGGGAGATTTGGAGTCGCGCGTGGGCGACGGAATCGTCAGGCAGGACTTCTATTACTTTTTCGCCGGTTCCACAATTTTTATCCCCCCACTGCGAAAACGGCGGCGGGACATTCCCGCCCTGGCCAGACACTTCATGCGCAAGCACGCCTCCCTTCGGCAAAAGAAGGTGACCGACATTTCCGAAGGCGCAATGAACATGCTCTGCGCATACCATTGGCCGAGCAACGTGCGCGAGCTGGAAAACTGCATGGAACGCGCCGTAATCATCGCGGCCTCCCACACAATCGCCGAAAGCGACCTTCCTCCGTCGCTTCAGACTCCGCAATCGACAAACACCTCCAAATTCCGCAACGAAGGCTCCATAGACTTCGCAAAAATGGTGGGCGAATTCGAGCGCGACTTGATTGTCGAGGCGCTCGCCGCCAACGGCGGCAATTCCGCCGCGGCCGCGCGTTCGCTTTCGGTTTCGCGGAGAATACTCAATTACAGGATAGAAAAGCTCGGCATCTCTCCGAAATCGTACAAGGCGCGCTCCGCAAGATCCGCGCGCGAAAGCGGCTCTTAGGCGCATTGCGCTCAAAGCGGCATTCGCGCATGCGCATTGCATTTTTTGCGCGCGGCGCGTTTTCGCGCATTGCACTTTTCCAGATGGCGTTTTCGCGCATGGCGAAAAAGTTTTTCGCACGTTTTTTCGCGCTGCGCGGACTTCGGACTTCTTCCGGCTTCCGCCGCTCGCAACGCGCCCTACGCCATACTGGCCGCATATTGGCGGCGAACCAACGTCGAATGCCCCGTCGCCCGAACGCACCTTTGCGCGGACGAGCCGTTTCCCTACTGAATGGCGCCGGTATTGCCGTACCGATATTGGCGATTTTTCAAAAGCCCGACGCAAACCTCAAAATTTTCTTCGGCCGCGCGCGCATTTGCTTTACCCCTCCGTACCCGATGTATCCAATGCGCCCGATGCGCCCAATACGCGCGATGTACCCGAACGCGCGCGCAAAACTTTTCACTTCCCATTGCGCACTTTGCACCCAATGCGCGCACGGCGCAATCAAAGACTAATTTTGGAAAAAATGAAACGAACTCTGAACGCTCCGATCTGTGCGACTTCCCATCTTAAGGCAAAAAGGAGGAAAGATTAATCCAATCCGGGCGCAACGCGCCGCGGGAATTTTTTTCAGGCGGCCGATTTCCGCCAGCCGCCAACTTCCTGCGCCGCCCCGACTTCTCCCGATATTTCCGCTATACCGGAAGGCTCCGACGCGCCGCGCAGTGGCAAAAAGATTTCCGCAAAAATTTCCCGACTCTCAAGGCATTTATATGGAGCAAATGAAATTTCTGAAAATATAAAAATATTTTCTTTATAATGCCTATTGATGCGCTACAAATTGCGGATATGAGCGAAAAGACCAATGTCGCCAGAATATTTGACAGTCTGGGATTGAAATACGCATTCCACACGTACGAAGGCGACGGAAGCTTGACCGCCTCGGAGGTCGCAGAACTGGTGGGCGCGGACGGCTCGCGCGTATTTAAGACGCTTGTGACGGTCGGCAAGAGCGGCAGGAATTACGTCTTTGCAATTCCCGCTCCGAACGAACTCGACCTTAAAAAAGCCGCAAAGGCCGCCGGAGAAAAATCCGTCGAGATGCTGAAACTGAAAGATCTCCTTCCCGCGACCGGATACGTGCACGGAGGGTGTTCTCCGGTAGGAATGAAAAAGCGCTTTCCCACATTTCTGCACGAGAGCGCGCGAAATTTCGAGTCGATATTGCTAAGCGCGGGCAGAATCGGCGCGCAGGTCGAAATTTCTCCGGACGAACTCGCAAAAGCGGTAAACTATTCCTTTGCGGATTTGGTGTCGAACTGATTCCGAACCGAAGAGAAAAGTTTTGCGGCGGCTGGATTTTTCAAAGCTCAAGGCGCGAAACTAAAAAATCGGAGCGCAAAATTTTTCAAAGCGCGCGCATAAAAAAATTCATATGCGCTCGCATGCCCGAACGCAGCGTTCAAAAAACCCGCGCATTGGCCGAACGCGAAGGACAACCGGACTTTGGCGCACAAGGAAAATCCCCTCCCAAGCGGCAAACGGCGAACATATCGACACGGCGCGCGCCGCACTCCCGTCTGCGCCGCATTCCCGCGCGCGGCACAGGCACAATCTCCCGCCGCGCGCAAAACCGCGGCCGCAAACGCGCAAATCGAAACGCCGCAACAAATCCTCCTTGTGAAAATACGGATAGCGCGGAGGCGCTTCGGAAACTTCGCCTTCCCGCCGCGAAGCTTTTAAATTGACGAGAACGTCTTTTTTCAATTAAGAATTGCGCGCGTTGAAGGCGGGTTATTTCAAATTTGCGCATTTTAAAATTTGTACGCCGAATTTGCGCGCCGAATTTCAACGCGGATTGGGGGAAAAGAGATGCCAAAAGGAATGTTAAATATTTTTGTGTCGGCATGCGCGCTGGTTGCCGGATTGCAGGCCGTCGCCCAGAGGGCGGACAAGATAGACCGCAAGGCGCTGGTAAGCCGGCACAACATAAGGCTCAACCAAGTGCGTCCGGAATCGCCGTCGCAGGTCGGCAACGGGGAGTTTGCCTACGGGTTCGACATAACCGGAATGCAGACTTTTATAAAGTTCAACACGATGGCCCACTGGGCCTGGCACAGCGAGCCTATGCCGGAGGGAATGAAGAGTGAAGCGGATTTCGAGGGGCTGGAAATAAAAGCCGACGGAAGAAAAATCCGCCTTCCAATATCGGAAAACTCCGTGCGCGGAATGTCCGAATCGTTCAGGAGGGACAATCCGAAAAACGTCACTTCGGACAGGCAAAAAAAGATGGCGGCGTACTTGGCGTCGAATCCCCATGCCGCGCCGCTCGGACGAATAGGGCTCGACCTGTTAAAGGCGGACGGCTCCCGCCCGAAGCTGTCGGACTTCAAGCGGTACGACTGCACGCAATACATAAATCTATGGACGGGCGTCGCAGACAGCCAATTCAAGCTCGACGGAAAAAATGTGAACGTCAAAACCCTCTGCCGCCAGGATTCGGACACGCTCGCGTTCCGGATAGCTTCGGACATACTGGGGGACGGAAGAATTAAAATAGTATTCGAGTTCCCCTACCCCTCGACCTGCGAGAGAAAAACGACGCTCGGCGACTACTCCAAGCCCAACGCGCATTCCTCGAAGGCCGAAGCCGAAAAGAGCCGCGCGACCATATCGCGCCGCGCGGACGACTTAATATACCGCCTTGAAATATCGTGGAGCGGGCCGGCCGAATTTTCCCCGGACGAATCCAATCCGCACAAATTCTACCTGACGCCTAAATCGGACTCCGTCGAGCTGGTCTGCCGCTTTGCAAAAGGCGGCGCGGAAAAGGCGGAGCCGATGCCCACGTTCGCGGAGTCTCTCGAAGAATGCAAAGCCGCGTGGAAAAAATATTGGGAAAGCGGCGCGGCGGTCGACTTTTCCGGCAGCATAGATCCGCGCGCGAGGGAGCTTGAGCGGCGCGCGGTGCTCTCGCAATATCTGATGAAAGTCAACGAAGCCGGAAGCCTTCCGCCGCAGGAAAGCGGCCTTGTGAACAACTCGTGGGCGGGGCGGTTCCACTACGAGATGATATGGTGGCATGTCGCCCACTTCTCGCAGTGGGGCAGGCCGGAGCTTGCCGAAAAGCAGCTTTCAATATTTCGCAAATACCTCCCCGACGCAATCGAGCGCGCAAAAGCCCAGGGCAACTCCGGCGCGCGCTGGCCGAAATGCACGGGCGACACTTTCCGCGAATGGCCGCACATAATCCACTACTCGCTCATATGGCAGCAGCCGCACCCGATATATTTCGCCCAACAGCAATACAGAATAAATCCCTCGAAAGCCGTGCTGGAAAAATGGAAAGATGTCGTTTTCCAAACCGCGGAATTTCTCGCCGACCTCCCCGTCTTCAACGCCGCAACCGGATTTTACGACCTCCGCCCGCCGCTCACCGTGGTGTCCGAAAATACGGATCCGCTCACGACGAAAAACCCGACATTCGAGCTCGGCTACTTCCGCTACGGCCTGCGCACGGCGCTGGAATGGAAGCGCATGCTGGGCGAGCCCGCGCCGGAAAAGTGGGAGCGCGTGCTCAAAAATCTCGCGCCGCTTCCCGTCGAAAACGGACTGTACGTCCTGCACGAGGGCGTTAAAGACATGTGGACGCGCTACGCGTACGAGCACCCCGCGCTCATAGGGGTGTACGGAATGCTTCCGGGCGACGGGGCCGACAGAAAGACCGCCAAAGACACTCTTGCCAAAGTCTCGCAGACGTGGAGGTTCGACGGCATGTGGGGGTGGGACTTCCCCATGCTCGCCATGGCCGCCGCGCGGACGGGGAACAGGGAGCTTGCCGTATCATACCTGTCGCATCTGTCGGAAAAATTCCGCTTTGACGAGCACGCGCTGGTAAACTGGAACGGCCTAATATACTTTCCCGCAAACGGCGGATTTTTGAGCGCGCTGGCCATGCTCGCCGGCGGCTGGGACAACGCGGCGGACGGAGATTTCGACCCGGTGTTTCTCGGATTCCCAAAGGACGGAAACTGGAAGGTTCGCGCGGAGGGATTCAACAGGTACGAGTAGTTTTTTACTCCCCAAAAAATCTCCGACAGACACGGGCAATTTTTAAGCTTTGAAAAATTCGGACGTTTGTTGCGGCGCGCCGAAGTCTGTTTGAATTTTACGCGCCAAGCCCGAATCTCCCATTTCCCCGCGCAGCCGCATTGCGCAAAAAATATTGCGCGCGCACTTAAGAAATGCGCGCCCGCTTAAAAAAATTCCTCCGGCGTCGCGCCCGATTTCGGCCATGCCAAGCCGCAAACTTCATCTGGGCGCAATTTTAACGAAAACGATTCCCGCGATGCGAAACCGCAATTTTGCGTCCGGCTCCAAAATTGCGGCCGCCTTCAAAACGGAACTTTCCGCCGCCGGATTTTTCGGAATCGGACTTGGCGATGCAATCGCACAGCAACCACTCCCGCGCATGCCCGTCGCAGACGCTCAGCCCGACAATCGCGACAGTCAACCGCAGCCGTTTTCCTAATTGCCGCGCAAAGCCCGAAATCGTTTCGGGCGCAAAAAAATTCCCCGCGCAATTTCCCGAACAATTCCCCGAATTTTGCTCCCACGCCGCGCCCCGCAAAGCTCCCGCGCCCGCGCGTTTCCATGCGCGCCAAGTAATGTTTGACACCCCGTTTCATATCCGTATCAACATTTGGTATGCGCAACGTAATCGACATGGGATTCGACACTTTTGAGGGGAACGACGCCCTGAGACGCTCTCTGGCATGGTCGCTCGCCGACGGGTTAAAAAATGTCGGGGATTCTCCGCTGCTGTGCGATTGCGGACTCGGAAACAAAATCTATTCGGGCTTCGAGATTTTGTCGCAATCCCTTGCGCTGTCCGAGCGTCTGCGCGGCCGCGGCGCGGCAAACGGCAGGCTGGGAATAGCCATTCCTCCGTCGTTTCCGGGGGCTGTTGCCAACTATGCGGCCGTATTTGCGGGCTTAAGACCGGTAAACCTCAATTTTACGCTGGGCGAAAAGGCGGCGGCAAGCTGCTTTAAAACCGGCGGCATACAGACGGTTCTCACCGCGCGGATTTTCCGCGAAAAAATAACGAAGGCCAACCCGCATTTTCCGTGGCCCGGCGACACGAAAGACTTTTTTGAAATCGCGTCGGAAATTCCGGACGGGCGAATCGGGCGGATAGATTCGCTCGCCCGCACGGACTTCGCCGCGCTCGCGGAAAGTTTCGGCATCGAAAAATACGCCGACAACGCCGCGGAGGCCACCCTCGTATTCACAAGCGGAAGCGAGGGCAATCCCAAAGCCGCCGTTCTGACCGAGCGAAACCTGATAGCAAACTGCCTCCAAACCAAGCTCTGCGGCCTGTTCGAAGATGGCGACGTATTCATGGCCAACCTCCCCATTTTCCACAGTTTCGGCCAGCTGTTCGAAGTCTGGTACATGGCGCTCCACGGGCAATACACGGTCACACTGTCCAATCCGCTCGACATAAAAAACAACATCAGGGCGATACGCGAAAATCGGGTGAGCATAATGATAGGCAGCCCGACCTTCCTGCGCCCATACCTGAAATACGCCTCGCCGGAGGACATGAAAAGCATGCGCAAGGCCGTGTCGGGAGCGGAAAAGACTCCGAACGGATTTGCGGAGCTTTGGGACTCCCGCTTCGGGGAGTCGTACCGCGAGGGATACGGCCTGACGGAGGCCTCCCCCGTAGTCGGCGTAAATCTGCCGGAGCGCGATTTCGGCTGGTATTCCACGGGAACGCGCAAGGGCTCGATAGGAAAAATATTCCCCGGAATGCAGGCGAGAATTCTCGACGTCGACACTCTGGAGGAGCTTCCGCTCGGCGAGCAGGGGCTGCTGTCGCTGCGCGGGGCTAACATATTTGCGGGATACCTGGACAATCCGGAAGCCACGTCGAGAACGCTCACGGGCGAATGGCTCGTCACAGGGGATCTCGCGCGCCTCGACAAGGACGGGTTCCTCTATGTCGACGGGCGCATTTCGCGCTTTTCAAAAATCGGCGGGGAAATGGTGCCGCATGCGACGGTGGAGTCCGCCCTGATAAAACATCTTGGGTTCGGAGACTCGGAAATTCCGATGCTCGCCGTATCCTCCCGCCTCGACGAATCAAAGGGCGAGGCTCTCGTGCTGCTCTCCGCCGCCGACATTTCGCTTCCCGAAGTCAAGAAGGCCGCGCGCGAAGCCGGATTGAGCAATCTCTGGCACCCCAAGCACATCGTGCGCGTCGATAAAATTCCCGTTCTTCCGACGGGAAAACTGAACTTGCGAGAAATAGCCGCAATAGCCGCCAAGCCGCTCTGACGCTCCGGCATTCCGACACTTCAACGTTCAGACATTCAGACCTTCTGACGCTTCAATACTCCGACGCTTCAACGCTCCGGTACTCTAGCGACATTCCGACCTTCCGAAACGCTCCGGCGTTCCGGCGTCTTAACGCCTCCGCACTCGGCGGCCGCCGTTTTGGAATGCGCCCTTCAAATACGAACGCTCTCAATATTCCGAAAATATGAGGATTGTCCGGTTCACTCCGGAGCTTCCAAACTTTAAGCGCCTTTCACTTTCAGCCGTTCACAGCCGTTCCTTAACTGCGCGATTTAATTTGAAAAATAAGTTCTGAAAAACCCGCCATAAGCCGAAAAAGCCGAAAAGCCCGCCGAAAACCGCAAAAATAGGGAAGTTGCGAACGGTTAGTTTCTCCGGAATCGGCTTGATGAAAAAACGCCGTCCGGGGCGACAATCTTCTAAAAAAAGCGGGCGTTTTGATGGAAAACCTCTCCGTTCCTAATTAAAATATCTATCCTGTCGGGAAAAATACCGCGCCCGCGATCGCGCGCCGGATTGAAAATAAAGAGCCCCTGCAACGAACTTGCAAGGGCTTTGAAAATGGGCCGCAACTCCATTTCTTTCGCGCGGCGCGGATACCGGCGCGCGAAAGCGCGCGCTTGCCCGGAAGCTTGAATGGGCTTTCCCGGTTCGGGCGGGGTCAAGCATCGAAGATTTTTAACAGGTCTTTCGGTATGGCTATTGATATGTTCGACACCCGCACGAGTCAGGCGTCGAAAATTTTTAGCAGATTCTCCGGGGAGAAGCCGGAGAAGTCCGGCATTACGAGGTCGGGACGCTCTTCGGGGATTTCGCGCGTCTTCCAAAAATTTTCCGGGTTGGTTGTCGACAGGGCGATTTTTTTCGCCCCCGCCCGCGCCGCCGCGACTATCCCCGCGAGGGAGTCCTCAAATACGGCGCAGTCGCGCGGGTCGAGCCCGATGCGTTCGGCGGCCTTCACGTATACGTCCGGCGCGGGCTTGCCGCGCTCCACGTCCTCGGAGGTTATGAGAGCGTCAAAATCGTTCTCCATGCCGAGAAGTTCGAGGGCCTGCTCGATGTTTTCGCGCGGCGTGGAAGAGCCCACGGCGCACGGTATGCCGGCGGATTTCAGCGCGCGGACAAACTCCGCGGCCCCGTGAATCGTCGGGAGACCGTTTTGTGCGATTGTCGAGCGGTAGATTTCCTCCTTTTGGTCGGAGAGTCTTTGCACTTCTTTGGGGTCGGAAGTCCATCTGAACGCTTTTGCGATAGCTTCCTGATTGCGTCTGCCGAAAGTCGCATTGAAAAAACCCTCCGGCAGAGTCAGGCCGTTTGCGCGCGCAAGTTTTATCCAGCTCGCCTCGTGCGCGGCTCCCGAATCGGCAATCACTCCGTCCCAGTCGAATAAGGCTCCGATTTTCCTTTTCATACCGGAAATAATCGCAAGGGTCTCCCGGAATTTCAAATTTTTTATTCGCCCCCCCGAACGCGCGCGGCGGCGCAAAAGGCCGATTCGCTTTTATCTGACAGTTATTATAAAGCGGCGCGTATCCACTCCCTTTTTTTCCCAGGGACGCTTATAGGTGAGTTCCAGTTGCGCCTTCCCCCTCTGAACGGCGACAAATTCAATGCGTTCCTCTCCGCCCGCACCGACTCTTGCCGCGCCGTCGACGGAATCGGGAACGTATATCTGCCGCACAAACGACGTTGTCGGGCTGCCGTCGCTCACGAGCGTCCAGCCGTATCCGGTTGTCCTGTTGGACTTCAGGCGTATTTCAAAAGCTTCGCCCTTTTCGACGACGGCCGACGTTGCATCTGGCCCCAAGACCGCCCTTCCCCCGGCGCAACCGGCGCACAACAGCGCGGCTGCCGCCGCCGCAATTCCAAAAAGATTTTTCATATCCGCGATTCTTCCCGTTAAACAAATTTCCCTTCGAGTCACTTTTTCGGCGCGGGCTTTAGCCCTTCGGAATTTTTCTCCGCGGGCTTTGCCCTCCCGGCTTCGGCGGCCTTTTTCTGCGCCCGAACTTTCGGCGACACCTCCGACACCCACGCCCACTGCCTCCTGTTAAAATCGTTCATCTGCTCCTTCGAGGCAATCACAAAATCGACCGGCGGAATTTTGCATATGTCGATGAAGTCGCGATTCGCGCGCCCCCTGAATGCGAGAGAAAATTTCCCCTTCGCGCCCGGCTTTATTTTGGACGCGTCGCGCTCAAGCTCGACATACACCATTCTGTTCGGACCGTCCGTATATGCGCGCACGATTTTCAGACCGTCCGCATTTTCCAAGAACGCCGCCGCAAGGGGCTTGTTCGCCTGCCCCTTCATCTGCCCGACCGCGACGCGGACGCTCCCGCTTTCCGGAATGCACACCGGCCGGACGATTTTTTCCGGCATGAATCTCAAGTGCGAATATCCCCGCGCAAATCCGCTGGGAGCGTTGACCGAAAGCGACATTTCTGAGCACGGCACAAGGTGCATATAGTAGAAGGCCTGCATCATGTCCTGGCATGGAACCGCCATGCGCTTGAGCGTCCTCGCTCCGACCTTTGCGCGCCCGGCGATTTTTATGTTGCGAATCCGCGGCGATATTTTGTCGGGGGAGGCGAGCATCAGATGCGCGAAATCCTCGCCACGGCCAATCTCATTGTTGTAAACCTTAAATCCCTCCGGCAGGCCTTCGACCGCAAGTTCGATGGGCTCGTCCATTCCGTTCTTTCTGAACGCCGCAACCCGCACCGAGACTATTTCCCCCGGACGAATGTTGATATTTGCCGGCTCCGCCCTCAGCTTGAAATCCGGAGACGGCCTGCCGATCTTCAGCCTGTAAGAGTGCGATGGCGACCCCTCCCCTCGCGCATCGAACACCCGGAGCGAGTACTGCCCGGACTCCTTCGGCTCAAACACCAGACGCGAGTCCGCATGGTGGGTCACCAGCCCGCACGAGAGATCCTCGAAATCGTCTGCCGTCGCCGCAATCTTTCCGGACGAATCGCGCAGCTCCAAAGCCGAATCCAGCAAAGAATCGAGCCGGCGCGCAAAAATCTCCATCTCCACCTTCTCGCCCTCGGAGAGATAAAACTCGTAGTAGTCCGCCCCTCCCGCCTTTGTTATGCGGCCGTCCACGAGCGCGGGAAGTTTTAGCCGCTGCGGATTTTCCGCCGTACCGCCCTTCCCCGCGGAAGTTTCGGACAGCGACATCGCCGTTCCCA
This sequence comes from Verrucomicrobiota bacterium, assembly GCA_003343565.1. Taxonomy (GTDB): domain Bacteria; phylum Verrucomicrobiota; class Verrucomicrobiia; order Opitutales; family Intestinicryptomonadaceae; genus Merdousia. Next base: position 21,916 of record QALA01000035.1, read on the forward strand.
TGCCGCGCCCAGAAAGCGGAATGTTTTTTGAAAAACAGCCGTCCGCAAAAAATTCGAGACTGCCGAATTTACCCCCCTTGAGAACGACGCTCTTTCTGTCGAGATTGACGCCGTGCATCTCAAACGCGCCCTCCGGCTCCTTCCCTTCGGACGCATTTTTCGACGCGTTGGCGACGTTGAATCCGAGCGGGAAAACCGACTTCACAAACGGAACCTCGCCGAGCAGTATTCTATACACGAAGTCCTCGCGGCTGCGGTATATCGCGTCGCGTATTTCCAGAACGTAGTTTCCGTCAGCCGGAATTTCGGCGACGATGAGCGAATCCGGGCGGTGGCCGAAATCGTCGTTGTACGCGATCTCCGAACCCTTTTCGTCGCGCAGAATCAGAACCGTCTGAAACCAGCCCGGAACGGCGTCGGATATGTACGGAATGAGCGACTGCGCCCAAACGGCGGCCACGATTTTCTGTCCCTTTTTCGCCTTGAAGCGGTAGAAGTCCGTCTTTGCCTCCACGATTTGCCCGTTGACGAAGGCCGGAATTTCCACGTCGAATATCTCCGGAGCGTCCGGGACGATAAAGTTTGTGTCCCTCCATGTTTTCAGGTTGTGGCCGCTCCAATATTGGGGCTGTTTGACGCGCTCGCGGGCGGCCTCGCGCAGGCTCTTTTTGGAAAATTCCGGAAGGCTGCCGATGTGGAATTTCATGGAGTTTGAAAGCCCGGCGGGCGTCAGAATTTTTATGTCGCGCTCGCCCAGTTTGGCGTCCCCGGAAACGTCCAGCTCGATTTCCACAGTCTCGGCCATCGGCTCGGACGACACGTAGCGAAGGTAGTAAGACTCCGACGCCTCGCGAAAGCTCCGGACATTTTCCGGAATGGCCATGCAGCCCTCGCGTATCTTTTTGCGGACTTTCCATAGCGCGCCCGGAACGTCAGATTCCGACGCCTTCTTTAGCTCCTCGCCTATCTCCGGATTGTCCTCGATGTACTTTTTTTCAAACTGGTTCCGAAGCGATACGAGCTTTCCCTTATCCTCCGGAATCGTTATGCGCGTTATTTTCGCGCTCACGCCGCCGCCGCTTACAAACGCCGCAGAAGCGTCCTTAAAATCCTTTCCGCCAACCAGAATCTTCGTCTTGACGCCCCGCTGCGCCCCGCCCGGATAGACATATGCGATATTCGGCGGCCTGTTCTGCGCAAATGCCGGCGCCGCGGAAAGCGCCGCAAAACACGCCGCCGCAAAAATTCCGAATCCCTCCCTCAAAAAAAGCTTCACGACATTATTTCCGAAAGTATCCCCGCGCGCTTTGCGCCTTCGTCCGGGCCGGCAAGCACGCTCACCCTGTCGCCCTGCGGAGTAATCAGGCCGGCGGACGTGTCTATGCCCAAATTGTAGTAAATGCTTCCGATGATGTCGCACGGATACGCGGGCCGCTCGACGACCTGCTCGCCCCTTTCGTCCGTTGCGCCGACCACGCTCGCGCCCTTGAATCCCCCGCCCGCAAGCATGTGCGAAAACGCGCCGCCCCAATGGTGGCGCCCGCCGGAATACGGGGGCTTCCAGTCGATTTTCGGAGTGCGGCCGAACTCGCCGACCCACCAAACTATTGTGGAGTCCAAGAGGCCGCGCGCCGAGAGATCGGCGATTAGCGCGGCAACCGCCCTGTCCGTGGGGGGAAGAAGCTTGTTCATCTCCTTGAAGTGGTCCTTGTGCGTATCCCAGCCGCCGTAGTTTATCGTGACGTAAGGAACTCCGACCTCGACGAGTTTGCGGGCTATGAGGCATTCGTTTCCGAACCGGTTGTTGCCGTAGGCCTCGCGCACCTCGCGCGGTTCGGACGAAACGTCAAAAACCTTGCCCGCCTCGCCCAGAACGAGGTTGTAGGCCTGTTCCAAAGCCCGTTCGGAACTTTGCAAATAGCCGGAATTGCGGAGGGTCTTTTTGAAAGTGTCCATGTCGTCGAGAAGCTGCCTGCGCGACTTCTGGCGCGCCAAGCTCAAATCGCGCGCGACAATCCCCTCCACCTGAAACGGCGTCTTTGCCGGATCCCCGCCCGTGGCAAACGGCTTGTAGCGCAGGCCGAGAAACCCCGACTCCGAAAATCTCCCCTGCGGCGCCGTCATCACGATATACGGCGGGATGTCGCCCTTATATCCGGCGTCGTACCCCTTGAACTTCGACACGACCGCCCCCGCGCACGGAAAGACAAACCTCCCCGGCTCGCGCCCCGTCTGGACGAGATACGAAGCCGTCTCGTGCGCGTTCAAGCCGTGCGTGGCCGAGCGCACGACCGCGTATTTGTCCGCGCACTTTGCCAGATTCGGCATCAGCTGGCCTATTATCAGGCCGTCCACATTCGTCTTGCAATACGACGTCAGCGGCCCGCAGTAGTCGTAGCCGAGCGACGGCTTTGGATCCCAAGTGTCGGTGTGCGCGGGACCTCCCCAAAACCAGATTTGGATTACGGATTTGGCCCTGCCGAAAGTCCGCGGACCGGAGCTTTTCGATGCGGCCGGGTTCGCCGCCGAAGCCGCCCGCGCCTGCGAAGCCTGCGGACTCTTTGATCCGCCGCCTCCCGACGCTTCGGCCCCCTCCGCCCGAAGCCTGCACGATACAGCGCCGGAGGCTGCCAGCGCCGCCGCGTCCCGCAGAAATTTGCGTCTGGTTATTGCGCGTTTCATAATCGATAGTCAGTGGCTGTTGATAAATTCCTCGGTGTTTACAAGCGCCCATGCAAGGTCGTTGACCCTGTTCCAATCCGGCTTGGCCTTCAGGTAGGCCGCGGCCTCCGCGCGCGTGGGCTCGCGGGAGAGTATTGCAAGATAAAGCGTCCTGAACGCCTGCGGAGCCGGCAGCTTGAAAATCGCGCGCAGCTTCTGCGAACGCGACAGCTTGGACCTGATATGCGTGGAATTTACCATGTGCAGCTTCTGCGACGAATTTGCCGCGTTGACGCGCTCGGCCGCCGTCCCCGTGTCGCGGGCGGGCTTTCCGAACAGCTCCAAAAACGACGTGGTTATGCTGCCGTCCGGCAGGGCGATTGCGCGCGCGTAGTTCGGAAGCGTGGTGTACGGTTCGGGAGTGGTGCTTGAATATATTTCCGTGCTGCCGGTCAGCGCGCACAGGGCGTCTATTATCACCTCCGCATCGAGCCTGCGAACGGGATAGACCGCAAAAAATTTGCGCGCGGCAGCCGGCTCGGAGCGCGGTATGAACGACTGCGAATACGCGTTCGACATCGCAATCAGCTTGAACAGCTTTCGCACGTCGAAATTCTGCGACTGAAAGTACTCGCCGAGAAAATCCAGCAGCTCCGCGCAAACCGGCGGATTGTCCGCGAACATGTCGTCCACCGGCGAAACTATCGGCTGGCCGAAAATCCAGGCCCACGCCCTGTTTGCGAAGGCGCGCGAAAAGTACGGATTGCCCTTGGCGGTCAGCCAGCCGGCGAATATCGCGCGCAAGTCGGCCTCCTCTCCGACGTCGACCTCCCAGCCGTCGGGAAGAACGCCCTTGAACGGCGCGCGCTTGGATATGTCGTTGACGACGACCTCCTCCTTCCACTCCTTTGTGGACTTCAACAGCACGCGCGAAAAAAAGGCCGACATTTGGTCGCGCTTTTCCCGCGGGAGTTTCTCGAACCTCATTCCCATGAACGTGAGCGCCGCGCTCGACGCCATGGAGGGGGCGTCGCGGCTCTGCATCGCCCTGTAAAAATTCACCTCCCCGACCCTGAAGTTGCTGCCGGAAGCGCACAGCATGCGCCTTGCCATTTCACCGTAGGAGACGTTGCGCATTATGCACTCGCGTATAAACCTGTCGTACGCCTGCGCGGCGTTCGGCCACAAATTGACGGGGAACTCGGCCTTCACCCTAAATATGTCGCCGAATTTGAGCGTCCAATAATCGACGAAATTGTCCGAGGCCAAAAGCCTGTCGATTAGGCGTTCGCGCTTGTCGGCGGAGGCGTCGTCGAGGTACTCGCGCAGCTGTTCGACCGTCGGCAAAGTTCCCGTCAAGTCGAGGTGGAGCCTACGGCAGAGCACGGCGTCGGAAGCCCGGTTTGCGGGCGCGAGCGAGTGCGACTTATACAGGGAGCTTAAGATTACGTCTATGTGATTGGCCGGAGCTTGCGCCGGGGCGCCGGTGTCGTACGGCGAGGCGTCGGAAAGCTTGAGAGCCTTCCACTCCGGCCTTTTCAGCATTTCGGCGGACTTGTCCGCGGAAGGCGACTTTTTTTGATTTGCCCCCTTGAGCTTTGCCGAAGTTTTTTTTGCCCCCGCGCCCTTGTCCGTTCCGGAAACTTTTTTGGCTTCGGAAACGCCGCCTGAAACCGAAACTTTTTTTGTTTCCAAATTCCCGGCCGCCGCTCCGGTCGCCTTCCCCGCACCCAGAGCCTTGCCTGAGCCCGAAAGTTTGTCCGCATCTAAAACTTTATCCCCAGCGGAAGTTTTCCCGGCGGCAGTAGCCTTGTTTGCAGCAGGAGCTTTGTCCGTATCGGAAGTTTTGCCTGCAACGGGAACTTTGCCGACATCGGAAGCTTTCCTTTCAGCCAAAGCTGCGGCCGATTCCGAAGTCTTCATCTGGCGGCCTTCCGAAAGGGTCTGCGGGGAGGCTGCCCGCTCTTTCACAGCCCCTGCGGAATTTGCCTCCGCTCCCGCCGATTGCGCGCGCGAACAAATCGGATACGCGAGCAATGCGCACATCAAAAACCTGAAAAAAACCCCCGGCATACGACAGCCACCTTCCGTTCATATCCAGTTTATACTTTTGAAAAAACTCGCAAGAAAATTTTTCGCAAGGCCCCGCGCGTGCGCCAGCGCGCTTCGATTTTTTTGTCTGCAAGAAACAAACGCCGGCGCGCGCATTGAGATTCGCGCAAAAAAACGGGGCGGTTAAATTTCAAAGCCGCGCCGCTTTCAACCGCCGACGCGAGTTGAAGCCGCGCTAAAAAAACATTTGAAAATTTTTACAAAGAAAACAAATCGTTATGCAAACCGGGCGCGTTTTCTCTGCGGACGTCTGGCGGCGGGCGCGAAAAAAAACGCATTGCATGTCCGGCTTTTAACCGCCCTTTTTCTTCCGCACGGCACGGCGGAGCGCAAGACTAAAGCGTTCCCTCCGAAGGCGGCATTCGGCGCCTTTGCGCGGAATCCTCAACGCGGAAGGAGAAGGCAAAAATTTTCGAAATGAAATCGGCGTTAGTTTTGGAGGGGGGCGGAATGCGCGGCACATTCACAAGCGGCGCGCTCGACTGCCTGCTCGACCGCAAGATTTACTTTCCCTACGTGATAGGGGTTTCGGCGGGAGGGTCGAACGGGCTCTCCTACGCCTCGCGCCAGTGCGGAAGAGCAAGGGCCTGCAACATAGACGAGCTGCGCAAACGCCGCTACATAGGCCTTCGCTACCTGCTTACGCAGCGATGCGTAATGGATTACGACTACCTCTTCGGCGAACTGCCGCGCAACGTGCGCCCGTACGATTTTGCAGCGTATTTAGCCGCCGGAAAATTTATATTGGTAGCCACAAACTGCCTCACCGGAGAGCCCGCCTACTTCGACACCCCGCAGACTATGGACGATCTGCTCTCCGTCTGCCGCGCCTCGTGCAGCATACCGTACGCCTCTCCCGTCGTCCGCATAGGCTCCGTCCCCTACCTCGACGGGGGCATTTCCGACGCAATACCCCTGCGGCGCGCGGAATCCGACGGCTGCGATAAAAACGTCGTCATACTAACCCGCAACGCGGGATACAGGAAGGGCAGCATGGCCGGGCCTCTCACGCGGATATTTTACCGCCGCTATCCAAAGCTTGTCGAACGCCTCAAGAGGGCGCACGAGGACTACAACGCGTCGCTCGAATACGTCGAAAGTCTCGAACGCCAAAATCGAATAATCGTCATACGCCCGCAAGAACCCCTAAAAGTCGACAGGCTTGAGCGCGACCCGGCGCGGCTTGAAGATTTGTACAATCAAGGCTACGCCGAAGCCGAAAAGCTCGCCGAAAAGATACGCGGATTTTGCCAATTGCAGCCCGAAGCAAAAATATCGGAAGAAAAATAGGGGCAAAAAAAATGTCCGCGCGCACCCAAAGGCGCGGCGGACATATAACGGCGTTTCGCAGGCGGGCGGCGCGAAGGCCGCGCAAATCCCGCGAAAGGCGGATTTCCGGCAGTTAGATATTGCCGAATCTTGCGGACTTGCCGAGAGCCTCTTCTATGCGAATGAGCCTGTTGTACTTGGCTATGCGCTCGCTGCGGCTCATGGAACCGGTCTTTATCTGTCCGGCGTTGGTTGCCACGGCCAGATCCGCGATGAACGAGTCCTCCGTCTCGCCGGAGCGGTGGGAGACGATTGTCGCATAAGCCGCGCGCTTGGCGATTTCGATGGTGTCAAGCGTCTCCGTCAGCGTGCCGATTTGGTTGAGCTTTATCAGAATCGCATTCGCCACTCCCTCGCCTATGCCGCGCTCAAGGAACTTGCGGTTGGTGACAAAGAGGTCGTCCCCGACAAGCTGGGTGTCCGCTCCCATTTCGTCGGTGAGGGTCTTCCAGCCGGACCAGTCTTCCTGGGCGCATCCGTCCTCGATGGATATTATCGGGAAGCGCGCCTGCAAGTCGCGCAAATAGGCGACCATTTCGGAGGCGCTCCTCTCGGACTTGTCGGACTTCGCAAACACGTACCGCTTGCGCTTTGAGTCGTAAAATTCGCTGGAGGCCACGTCGAGCGCGACGCTCACGTCCTTGCCGAATTTGTATCCGGCCACCTTTACTGCCTTCGCAATCGATTCAAGCGGAGCGATGTTGTCGGGGAAATACGGAGCAAAGCCGCCCTCGTCGCCGACGGTGGTCGTCAGTCCGGACGCCCTGAGAACGCCCTTCAACGCGTGGAACACTTCCGCGCCCATTCTGACGGCTTCCGCAAAGGAACCCGCCCCCGCCGGAACAATCATGAACTCCTGAATATCGACCGGAGCGTCGGAATGCGCGCCGCCGTTGATGACGTTCATCATCGGCACGGGCAATACGCGCGCGTTCGCGCCGCCTATGTATCTAAAGAGCTCCTCGTCGAGAGCCGCAGCAGCCGCCCTCGCGCAAGCCAGAGAGACCGACAGAATCGCGTTCGCGCCGAGCTTCGACTTGTTATCGGTGCCGTCAAGCTCAATCATTTTTGCGTCAATGCCCGCCTGGTCCAGAACGTCGCAACCCTCCAGAGCCTTGGCGATCTTGCGGTTCACGTTGTCGACCGCCTTCAGCACGCCCTTGCCGAAATACCTGCCGGCGTTCTTTTTTCCCGGAGCGCCGCCGTCGCGCAGTTCCAGGGCCTCGTGAATCCCGGTGGAAGCGCCGGACGGCACGGAGGCCACGGCGCGCACGCCGCCGTTCAGAATAACTTCGCTCTCGACAGTCGGCGTCCCGCGCGAATCTATTACTTCTCTCGATAGTATGTTTGCTATTTTGTATTTGTCCATAAAAACCCTTCCGCCGTTCCCCGGCGAAATTCCTTTCTATAAATGACGACAAGCAAAACCCGAAATCCGAAACTGTCAAAAAAAAAATATGTTGAAAGATCCGCGCGGAGCGCTAAAAAGTTTCAGCGTAAAAAATCTTCGGGCATTCTCCCGCGCGTTTCGGGAGCGTTTGATTTATATATAGAATACTAAAAAAAGGAAAATCATGTCACAAAGACCTCTAAACGTTGGACTCATTGGCGGCGGTTGCGGGGCGTTCATAGCCCAGCCGCATCAAAAGGCGATTCACTCCGACGGGACAAGGCGCGTCGTCGCCGGAGCCCTGCACCCGAATCCGGAAATCGCGATGAAGGAAGCCGAAAACTGGCCCTACCCCATCAAGGGATACGCCTCATATGTCGACATGATTGCCGACCAGAAAAATCTTCCGGAAGACCAGCGCCTCGACTACGTTCTCATAGTCACGCCCAATTTCGTCCACTTCGACCCCGCGATGAAGGCGATAGAGGCCGGCATTCCCGTGATGTGCGAAAAGCCCCTTACCGTAAATCTTGAGGAGGCCGACAAACTGGTCGCGGCGGCCACTTCCAAAGGCCTGCCGTTTGCGGTGGCGCACACGTACCTCGGGCACTGGAGCTCGTGGTTCTCGCGCTTCGTTGTCACGAGCGGGCTGCTCGGCGAAATACGCTGGGTAGACTCCGCCTACATTCAGGGGTGGCTGGCCAAGCAAATCGAAAAGCAGGGCGGCGAAGGCGGCGCCGACTGGCGCACGGATCCGAAGCGTTCCGGAGGCTCCCTCTGCGGCGGAGACATCGGCACGCACGCGCTCATGCAGCTGCGCTTCGTCACCGGCCTCGACGTCACGCGCGTTAGCGCGCATCTCGAAACCTTCGTCAAGAGCCGCCTGCTCGACGACCACTTCACAACCTATTGCGAACTATCTAACGGCGGCAAGGCGCTGGTGCGCGCGTCGCAGATATGCATCGGCCACAAGAACGACATGTCCATCGAGGTCGTCGGCACGAAGGGCACTTTGGCATGGAGGCAGGAGGAGCCCGAAAAAGTCGTCATCATGACGTCCGGCCAGCCTGACAGAGTGTACTGGCGCGGCGACGTCCAGCCCAACGACGGCTTCCTCGGCGACGTTCCCGAATGGCTGCTCAAGGAGCCGCGCATTCCGTCCGGGCACCCGGAGGGATTCCACGACGCCTACGCCCGCCTGCACCGCGAATTTGAAAAGGACATTCGCGCGTGGAAGAAGGGGGAAAAGTTCTCCTACGACCACACCCGCTACGCCACCGTGCTCGACGGAAGAATGGGCCTGGCATTTATCGACGCCGCCCTCAAGAGCAACGAGAAAGACGGAGCCTGGGAGCAGGTTAAACTCTCATAGTCCATACCGCCATAATCCAATGCGCGCGCGCGTCTGCCCGGCGGAGCGCGCGGGCGGGAGAGCGGTCGGGCGGCCTGCCGAAAGCCGCCGCCGTGCGGCGCGGACAGTTTCTGCGGACGCGGGCAAGAAAAGACATATCGGCAAAAGGCGACCCGGCGGAATGCGGGGCGCTTTTTTATTTGCGGCGCATTCCGCTTCCCGGCAAAGAATTAAACTCTCGAAAAAACGTCCGCCCAATCTCATAAGCCTTGACTAATCAAAAGCGCCGAACAAAAATCGTTCCGCCTTCATAAAACGGAGCGAACATTAAGAAATACGCATAAACACGACAAGCCGATGAAAAGACTTCTGCTGATTCTCGCAATGGCCCTTCCCGCCGCCGACCTCCTCGCATGGGGGGCGGGCCACGACGTTCAAGTCATGCAAACATTCCGGAAGCTTCCTGCGCAAATACGGGAAAACATATCCGACCAAAATCAAAAGGCCATGCTGCGCTGGGCGCACTTTCCGGACGGGCACAAAAAGCCGTCGGCCAACGCGGCAGTCGTGAAGGCGGTGGGCGAGAGCGAGGCCAAATGGCTCGACGGCTTCATTCCGTCCCAATTCGTATTCCACTCCGTGAACGGAAAATGCGCCGCGTTTATGATGCTGGCAAAGTCGTTCCGCGAAAAAAGATACGACGCTGCGACTTTCTACATGGGAACGCTCATGCACTCCATCGCCGATCCGAGCGCGTTCAACCACGGGCCGCTGACGCACATGCTGACGTACTTTCGCTATAACAACGCCGCGTTTCCCAAGTGCAACTTGGACCTGATCGTTTACGACAGCTCCCCGGAAATCCGCAAGCGCACCGAAGAGCTCCTTGAAGGATTCGAGCCCGACATGTCGGAGAAAAAGCTCGACGACATTCTCGCGGAATTGCAGATTCAAGCCTGGAAGGCCGCCGCATTCATGTCGTCGATAGAAAGCGGGCTGTACGCTCCTCCCGCCGCCGGGCAAACCTATTCAAAAGAGTACGTTGAAACTATGGCGCAGACGGCAAACCGCCAGATACGCGAGGGCGTGAACCTCGTTTGCGCCGCATGGGCAATAGCGAATTCCGACCAGAAAATAGACATCGAAAATTCGGAATTTACCAAGCCCGCGAAGGCGAAGATTCCTCGTCCGATAGCGGAGCGCGGCGAAAAGGCCATAGCCGAATTTGTAAAGGCGAAAAAGCTCTCGGACGACTCGATATACGCCGGCATCTCCGAAGGAGCCGGACCGCTTCCGGCCATAGGCGTCGTGGCCGAGCCGTCCATGGAAATGGGGATAGCCAAATTGGGATTTTCAAGCAGGCTGTTTGCCGCGCTGTGCGCCAGAACCCTCAAGGCGGAAGGCAAGAGCTTCAGGCTCGTGAGCCTGTTCGACATTGAAAAGAGCGTCCCGAATCCGAAGGAAGTGCCGATTTTGATAATACCCACGCGGGCGGCATTCCCCAACGCAAAGGAATTGAATAAATATGTAGAAAACGGCGGGAAGCTCCTCATAATCGGCGGAACGAACGCAAATATAGCGAATCTGGGAGGGTACTTTGCAAAGCGTCCGAACAATGAGACCCCGGTATCGCCCGCATACGGAACGGCAAACACCGAGGAAATAAAGGACATGAAAATCGAGTTTGACGGCCCGCTCGCGGCGGTCGCAAAGAAAAAAGTCGCGCCCTTTGCGGCAAATCCCAACACTCCGGCCGGCTGGGGCAAGCCCGTCGCAAATCTCGAAATCAAAATTCTCGACGACAAGGTCGTCCCGCTGGCCTGGCTCCAATACGGAAAGCACCAGACAAAATACTGCGTGTGCGCGGCGTTCAAAAACGCCGGCGGAGAAATATTCGCAATATGGCTTCCGCAATACCTAATCATGCCCATGCTGTTCACGCCCGAAAAGGAGCGCATGCCCGACTGGAGCAAGCCGCGGCTCGACAGTTTCGCAAAACCCATATTTTTGGAGTGCGTAAAGCTTCTCGAAAAACCGCAACCCAAAGGCAGTTTGGGCGGAAAAAATTGAGCCAGTACCCGCCGCAAGAATACGGCCGAAAGGCTTGAAAAGTGCGCGCGCGGTCGACTGCCGCGCGCATGCGTTTTTAGCGGGACCCAGCAACAACTGCCCTATTATTTATACGCGGCTTTAGGACTGCAAAACAAGGCGTTCGGAAAAGTACGCAGGCGCAAAAAGCGCGGACTTGCGCGCATCGGAAAGCCTGAAAACATAAAAGCCCGAAAGCCGAATCACCCCAAGCCGACAGCGCATCACATCGCAGGTTTTGAAAGATAAAATCGGACGCTTTGAGAAGACGCCCGTTTTTTAAAGTTTTCAAAGAAGGCCGTCAACCGCCCGCAACCTCCCCGCTTTTACGGGTGTCGGCGGCTCATCAAGCTCCCCCCCAAGCCGACAGGCGCGGAGAAAGCGGGTATTTTCGCAAGAAAAAACAAACGTCAAAAAAATCCGCACCGCTGAAGGCCGAAAGAAACCGTTGAGAAAACAACGTCCGCCGCGGTAATGTCCGCCGCTGCGCGCGAAAGCGCCAGCCCTCTTTCAAAGCGCGCGACGCGCGCAAATGCGGACATCGGAAAACAAGCGCAATATCCGCAAAAATCTCGCATATGCAAATTGATGTTTTCAGCATACCGATTGTGGGATTATAAGTTTCGCGTACACACCCAAACTGGCGCGCAGAAGGCACAGAGAGCGTTTTAACTGTTTTATGCCTGAGAAAGTAAAGCCCGCAAGTGTCCGCAGATTTTAAACGGAGCGTTTCCGCGCGCAATACCCGCAAACAATGCCCGCACGCAAAAAACGGGACGCAAAAACCGCCGCGCAATTTCCAAAACTCACCCTCCCCAATTCCGCCGCGGGACGAGCAACATTCCGCAGTCCGTTAATTTCTGCCGAAGCCGGGCCGCCATCAATCCGCACCGCACAGATTGCGACGCAAAAAAAACTGATAAAAAAAACGGACGGGGAGATTTTTACTCCCGCCGCCCGTTTAATTTGGAATCAAGCTTAACTTAAAATAAAAGAACCAAAGCAATCAGCTGCCACAGCGCGCGAGAGCGGGCGCATATAGGTTCCCGCGGAAACGTCATTTTGCGGCTTTTGTGGCCTTCAAATCCTCCAGAATTTTTTTTGCGGCCGTCTCGGCCATTGCGCGCGCGCCGTCGCCGTTGGGGTGGAGCTTGTCGGGGAAAAACTGAGGACGGTCGGAAAGCGCGGTGTGCATGTCTATTACGGGCAGTCCGCGCTCGCGCGCGACTTTTCTAAGAATTGGAATCACTCCGTTGAAAATTCTGTCTTCGTTTATATGACGCCCGTCGAGCTGGTAAAACGGACACGGATAGCACAGATAAATTTTCGGCTTGGTCTCCAAATTGGAGAACGCGTCTATCATGGCGTTGAGGTCCCTTTCAAACTCGCCGGCATGCTTCCAATTCTGCGGCTTGGTGTCGTTGGTGCCGAGCTTTATAATCACGATATTAGGATTGAACGCGAGCGCGTTGCGGTAGGCCGAAGTCTTTATATAGGGGTGGTCGCCATTTGAGAGGAGGGTAGTGCCGCTGACGCCGAAGTTGCGCACGTCGAATTTTTCGCCCAAAATGGCCCCCAGCTGCTGCGGATATTTTCGCTCCGCCTCTTTGATTCCGTGCCCGAAAGTGATGCTGTCGCCGACACATGAAATTCTCGTCTTATCGTCCGCGGCAAAACACACATATGCCGCCAGAACCGAAACCGCCGCAATAATAGCCTTCTTCATACGCCCCAAACAATAAGGCCGGCCGCGGCGGATTGTCAACATAAGACCAAAAGCGCGGCAAAAAGCGCGCAACAAAAACGCGCATGCGCAATTCGCGCGCAAAAAATGCGGCGGGCCTTCCGATTTTACTGGAAAATCGGATACCGCGGCCTATCCTTTTGCGGCGAAATGAAAAAAGGGCAGACAGACAAGGTGATATTTTTGTGCACGGGCAATATCTGCCGTTCCCCAATGGCGGAGGCGCTCTTTAAACACGCGGCGGCCGCGCTTCCCGCAGACAGCCCGGTGCGCTCGCTGACGGCGATGTCGGCGGGAACGTCGGCAATCGAAGGACTTCCGATTAGCCCCAATTCCGAAAGGGCTCTTGAGTCCGTCGGGGTTCGCCTGCCGAAACACGCGTCGAAACAGCTGACGGCGGAAATGCTCGGAGGGTGCTTCGCCCTGTTTGCGATGGAGCAATCCCACCTGCAACTGGCCAAGCTCCAATTTGGGAAGCTGCCGGAGCGCAGCTTCGCCATGCTTGAATTTGTCAAAGACTCCCCCAAAAGGGACATCGCCGACCCCTACGGATACGGTATCGACGTTTACGAGCGCACGCGCGACGAAATAGCCTTGTGCATTCCGCCCATTCTAAAATACCTCGAAAATGAACTTGCAAAAAACTCTTAGCATAGGTTCCGACCACGGCGGCTTCGCGCTGAAGGAGGAACTTAAAAAGCGCCTGGCGCAAAGCGGCTTCGCCTGCGAGGACGAGGGCTGTTTTTCCGCCGATTCGGTCGATTATCCCGACATCGCAAAGTTGGTGTGCTCCGACGTTGCGCGCGGGAAGTGCGGATTCGGCATATTAATATGCACGTCCGGGATAGGAATGAGCATGGCCGCGAACAAGGCCTGCGGCATACGCGCCGCGCTCTGCCTTTCGGAGGACGCCGCAAAATTTTCGCGCATGCACAACGACGCCAACGTCCTCTGCCTCGGAGCGAAGTACCTCGACGCCGACCTCGCCGAGCGCATAGCGCTTCTGTTCGCCGAAACCGGATTCGACGGCGGGCGCCACGAGCGGCGCGTCAAGAAGATAATGTCCATTCAAAACGGCTGAAAATATCTCGGCCGGGCCCCAAATTTTTGTTGCCAAGAGGAAAAAAATTTGGGGTTATTCAAAAATCGAAAGCCCCGCCCCGGCGGGGGGCGCAAAGCCGCCTGAAAAATATCAAAGCCGATTAAAACATTTACCAGCAATTCGACATGAACAAACCCATCGCAAAAGGAAATCTCAAAGACATCGACCGCGCCGTATTCGACGCAATCAATGCCGAAACAAACCGCCAGCAGACGCACATCGAGCTCATAGCCTCCGAGAATTTCGTCATGCCGGCCGTCATGGAGGCCATGGGCTCCACTCTGACGAACAAATACGCGGAAGGGTATCCCGGCAAGCGCTACTACGGCGGCTGCGAATTTGTGGACGTCGTGGAGCAGCTGGCGATAGACAGGGCCAAAGAGCTGTTCGGCGCGGAGCATGCGAACGTGCAGCCGCACTCCGGCTCGCAGGCGAACGTCGCCGTATATGTCGCGATGCTCAAGCCGGGCGACAAGATTCTCACGATGTCGCTCGAACACGGCGGCCACCTTTCGCACGGACACCCGAAGAACGTGTCGGGACTGCTCTACGACGTCGCAAGCTACGGCGTGGACACGGAGACCGGATTCATCGACTACGACAAGCTTGAGGCGCAGGCCATGGCGGAGAGGCCGAAGCTGATAACGGTAGGGGCGTCGGCGTATCCGCGGGAGATAGACTTCGAGCGCATGGGAAAAATCGCCAAGAAGTGCGGGGCGCTTTTGATGGCGGACATCGCGCACATTGCCGGGCTCGTCGCGGCGGGTCTGCACCAGTCGCCCGTGGAGCATTGCGACTTCGTGACGAGCACAACTCACAAGACGCTGCGCGGCCCGCGCGGAGGCCTGATAATGTGCAAGCAAGAATACGCCAAAGCGATAGATTCGGCGATATTTCCCGGCACGCAGGGCGGGCCGCTCATGCACGTCATCGCGGCGAAGGCCGTCTGTTTCGGCGAAGCTCTCAAGCCGGAATTTAAGGAATACCAGGCGCAGATAGCCGCCAACGCAAAGGCGCTTGCGTCGGCTCTTTCGGAGCTGGGATTCGGCCTGGTGTCGGGGGGAACGGACAACCATTTGATACTTATCGACCTGCGCAAGAACCTTCCCGAACTCACCGGCAAGGCCGCGCAAATCGCGCTGGACAAGGCCAACATCACCACGAACAAGAACACCGTTCCAGGAGAGACGCGCTCGCCGTTTCAGGCAAGCGGCATACGCCTCGGCACGCCCGCGGTCACAAGCCGCGGCATGAACGAAGGCGACATGCGCACAATCGCCGGGGCTATCGCCGCCGTGCTCAACAACCCCGACGACGAAGCCAAAATTGCGGAGGCCAAGGCCGCGGCGCAAGAGCTGTGCGCCAAGTATCCGCTTCCCTACTGATTGCTTTCAAACGGGCGGGGGGATCGAAAATCTCCCCGTTTTTTTTCAAATCGGCGCGGCCGAAAGCGCGCCGCGCAAATCCATAAACATATACAACCCCCACAACGAATCCATGAACTGCGAAAACAAATCCGCAAAATTGTCCGAACTGGTAAAAAAGGCCTCGGCCGAAAGCGCGCTGATGGATTGCGCGGCAGAAAACCTGCAAGCCTGGCTCGACGCGAAATTCCTTCCGGAGTGGGCGCTGGACTCGCTCTTGGAGCTTTTCGACTCCGGGCTGTACGAGGAAATCAACGACAGATTCTTTCGCCCGCTGGCCTTCGGCACGGGCGGAATGCGCGGAAAGACGATAGCAAAAAATCCCGCAAAATCGGAACTCGGAACGGTCTCGGAACAGGGCACGCCCGAACACGCGGCTGTGGGGGCCAACAATATGAACGACTTTAACGTCGTCCGCGCCACGATAGGGCTTTTCAACTATTGCAAGACCTATCTGGACGCGAGGGGCGCGGGCGCGCCGAAGCTCGCAATCGCATACGACGTCCGCCATTTCTCAAAGCGGTTCGGCGAGCTGGCGGCGTCGACATGGACCAAACTCGGAGGGCGGGCGAGCATATTCGACTCTCCCCGCTCCACTCCGCAGCTTTCGTACACCGTGCGCCGCCTGAAGGCGACCGCCGGCATAGTCATAACCGCAAGCCACAATCCCGCCTCGGACAACGGCTACAAGGTTTACTTCAGCGACGGCGCGCAGGCGACTGACCCCCACGCGAAGGGAATAGTGCTCGAAGTCGAAAAGGTGCCGTGGAGCGAGGTTAAGGATTTTCTCCGCCTTGATTTGTCGCGCGTCGAATACGTGTCGAAATCCGACGAGGACGCCTACGTGGCGTCGATAGAAAACTGCGTGATAGACCGCGACGTCATGAAGGACAACAAGCCCAAAGTGGTCTTTACTCCCGTGCACGGAACCGGCGCTGCAATGTGCCCGGCGATAATGCGGCATTTCGGGCTTTCCCCGATTTTGGTGGAGGAGCAGATGAAGATGGATCCGCGCTTTCCGACGGTAAAGCAGCCCAATCCGGAATACGCCGAAACGCTGACCATGGGCATCGGGACAATGCGCAAGTCGGGGGCCGACTGCCTCATGGCGACCGACCCCGACGCCGACAGAATGGGCGTCGCAATCCGCACCCGCAGCGGGGAGATACGCCTGCTTACCGGAAACATGATAGGCTCGCTGCTGGCCGAATACAGGCTTGCGCAGATGTCGGACAAGTCCATCGTGACGCGGCCGGAAAATTGCGCAATCATCAAGACTTTCGTCACGACCCCCCTTCAGGACGCCATAGCGGCCGCGCACGGGGTGAAGTGCATAAACACCCTCACCGGATTCAAGTGGATCGGGAGCCGCCTCACGCGCTACGAAAACATTTTGGAGAAGGCGATCGGGAAAAGTTCCGACACCCTGCCCTACCTCGAACGCGCAAAACTCATGCAGGAGTATTCAACATTCTTCGTGTTCGGCGGAGAGGAGAGCTACGGATACCTGGGAACGGACTCCGTGCGCGACAAGGACGCAAACGCCGCCGTAATCATGTTCTGCGAAATGTTCGCATGGCTGAAGTCGCAAGACAAGACCGTCGACGAGTATCTCGACGAAATATACCTCAAGCGCGGCTACTATCTGGAGGACCTCAAGAGCATTTACCGCGAAGGCGCCGCCGGCGCGCAGGCAATCCAGAATTTCCTAAAGCGCCTCGACGAACGCCCGTTCGAGACGGTCGGCGGCGCGCGGGTTTCAAAGTCCGTAAACTTTGCCAAAGACGACATAATCGACGCCGACGGCTGCGCCGTTCCGAAGGAAAAGTTCTTTTTCTACACGCTTGAAAACGGCTGCAGCTTCGCCATACGCGCCAGCGGAACGGAGCCGAAGATAAAGTTTTACGCCTTCGCAAGGGAGGACGCAAAAACGCCCGGCGAATTAAAAGACGCCAAAGCGAGCGCGCGAAAAAAGCTCGACGCGATGCTGGCGGCCCTTGAAGCGGAGTTCGACAACGCCTGAATTTGAAAAAAACGAATCGCGCCGCGGCGCGACGTCGCACAATGCGGAGAAATTGCCGGAAGGCAAAACGCCGCATAAACTTCCGCCGCCGCACTTGCCCTACAAAGCGCATGCATTATCCAAAATCCAAAACAGCGCACACAGCCGCGGCCGCGTGCGTTTCGCATCGCGGCGCACCCGCAAGTCCGGCCGACTCGCGCGCGGCAAGCCCCGCGGCAATGCGCGTTTCTCAACCCCGCACGCCGCTCAATCCGCCGCGGCGCGCCCCGCATGAGACAGATGCCCAACGCTCTTAAGGCAATACTTTCAATCGCCGCATGCGCATGCTGCGCCGGATTGTTCGGACAGCAGTCGAAGATTTTGTCGGAGGAGAAAATCTCAGCGGCGGAATTTGTGGAGAGAAATCGGGATTTGAAAAAGGCGGCCGAGTCGCTGGTAAATTCGGCGGTTGCGGAATACGAGAGCCGCGGGGGAGACTTGGGACTGGCGGAGGAAAAGTTGTGGTACGGAAAATTTCTGGCGCGTTTGGACGAATCCGGGGCGAAATTTCCCGACCCGCTGTTGGAGCTGTTCGCAAGCGACGCCGAATTGACTGTGGAATTTGCGCGCACTCTTTCCGAGTCGGACAACATTCCCGCCGCATTTAAAATTCTTCGCGACATTTACGCCGACTCCCCCGCGGACTTCGCCGAATTTTCCCGCCTCGCCTGCGCAATCGCCATAGTTTTCGACACCCCCGCCCCGAAATCTTGGCCGCACTCGCAAGTCAGCCCGAAAATCCTGAAGCGCGACATGGGCGACCCCGTCAAAGCCTTCAGGACGCACATCGACAGCCGGCGGCGCGGAAAATTCCTGCTTAAAACCGAAAAGCTCCAAATAGAGGAGCTGAAATATCTGGTCGCCTCTCTTGCCGACGACGCCGACCGCGATTGGGTTTTCAAAAACGCGACATTCACCATAAACACCCTGCCCAAACTCTACTCTTCCGTCGAATACAACCGCGGCAGAATCAACGCAAAACAATTCGACTGGCCGGGAACGGACTATTCCCTAAGGAGCATAAAGAAGTCGGGCGGAATATGCGTCGATCAGGCCTACTACGCCGCCGAGGCCGCAAAAATACGCGGCCTGCCGGCGTTCATATTCTCCGGAGCCGGCAGCGACGGTTTTCACGCGTGGGTGGCGTACATGCAGAAATCGGGAAAGTGGAATTTTGACGTCGGCAGATACGAGGGCGCCAAATTCGTCACCGGCCGCACGCTCGATCCGCAGACGTGGAAGCCGGCCTCCGACCACGCGCTCAACTCCATGCGCGAGGCGTTCCGCGAGAGCCAAAAATACCGGACAAACCTAATCCATGCCGCATTCGCAAAATTGTATGCCGACTCCGGCGACTTCGCCAAGTCCGAAAAGGCCGCGCGCGCCGCAATAGCCTCCGACCCCCGCAATGCGGAGGCGTGGGACGCGCTAATACTCGCGCTCGAAAAGTCCAAAGCCGGCAGAAAGGCGGAAATAGACGCGCACCAAAGCGCCGTAAAGGCCTTCGGCCGCTATCCGGACGTAGAGGCGCAATACAGGTTCAGGCTCATAAAGCTCGTCGAAGGCGAAGATCCGGCATTGGCAAGGAGAATATCCGCCCAGATGATTTCAAAGACAAAGACGCAACGCCCCGACATAGCGATGGAATTCGCCCGCAAATCGGTGGAAAAGGACATAGAATCCGACAACCTCGACAAACTCGACTCCAATTACAAAACTCTTCTGGGAATGTTTAAGGGCAACGCCGCCATAGCCGTAAACGGAATAACAATACCCGTGCTAAACAAGCTGATAAAAGAGGACAAAATACAAAAGTGCGACGCCATAATAAAGGCCACGCGCCAAGTTTTGAAAACCAAAAGCGACTCAAACGTCGGCGCCGCCTTGGATTCGATAGAGTCCCAACTAGAGGCAATCAAGTCGCGGCTTCAAAAGTAGCCGCTTATCCGCTTTATTCCCAATTCCCGAAAATCAATCAAAGAAAACGTATATGCACAAAGAAATACTCTCGTTTTTGGGTTGGTAAAAACGCACCTGAAGTTATCGCCTCAAGCCTTGCCGTTATTGGCAAAGGCGGTAATGTGTACGCTCCGTCTTTCCCAGTTGCAGCAAAACAGCTTGACGAATCGAAAAAACAAACCAAAAATCTCAAGAGGATAGTCGAAAGTACGGAAGTGATTTCTTCAAAAGAAGCTAAAGGCGACGAACTCCTAATGCGATGAAATTGAAATTGCAAAAATACGATTATGAAACGCCCTCTAAAACGCCTAAAACTGGGTTAAAGGGAGCGATAAGGAGCGTTATAATCGGATTTATTGTTGCCTTTTTTGGTGCGTGTGCGGTAGAGCCAAGTAGAGGCGATGAGGGTATTTTTCTCCCGATGTCTATTATAATTTTCGGTATTCTATTCGCTTTTTATGGTATTGGAAAATTTTTCAAAATTATGTGGGATAACATTCCCGAATAATTCCATTTTTTGACAATCTGGCCTTAATCATAATGATTAAGGCCAGATTAAATAGCGACGGGACAGTAAAGATACCGCGCATTAAACGCATTTTTATCAATGCGCCTTGCGGGAATCCCTAAGCAGTTGCCTGCGGCCTATGTCGCGGCGAAAGTGCGCGCCGGGAAACGACGTCTTTTCCGCAAGGTTATAGGCCTTGTCAAGCGCGCCGGCAAGCGTGTCGGCGCGCGCGGCAAGTCCAAGCACCCGCCCGCCGTCGGACAAAATTTTTCCTCCTGACGATTTCGTCCCCGCGTGGATTATCCACGCTCCCTCCGGAATGTCCGAATCCTGCGGAAGCGAAATTTCAACCCCCTTTTTGTAGGAGCCCGGATAACCCGCCGCGCACATTACCACTACCGCCGCATAACCGTCGGAAATCTTCACGCCGGAACAATCCAGTTTTCCGCGCGCGATGTCGTACATCAATTCGAGCGGATCGCTCTCTATGAGCGGCATCAAAACCTGGCACTCCGGATCGCCAAAGCGCACGTTAAACTCCACTACTTTTGCCCCCTGGGCTGTTATCATTATTCCCGCATACAGCGTGCCGCGGTAATCTATGCCCTCGGCGACAAGCCCTTTCAAGGTCGGCTCGACAATGTTCCTGCGAACGTCGTCGAGCACGGACTCGTCCGCGACGGCAGCGGGGGCATACGCGCCCATGCCTCCGGTATTCGGACCCGTGTCGCCCTCGCCGACGCGCTTATGGTCCTGGCTGGCCGGAAGCATCACGTAATCGCGCCCGCACACCATGAGCATTATGCTGGCCTCCTCGCCCTCCATTTTCTCCTCGACGACAATTTCTCTTCCGCTGTCTCCGAACGCTCCGCCGTCGAGCATTTCGCGCGCCGCTTCAATTGCCTGTTCCCTGCTGTCGGGAATCACGACTCCCTTGCCCGCGGCCAGACCGCTCGCCTTTATCACAACGTCGAACGGAACAGACTCTATGTAGGCCTTCGCCGACGCAAAATCCCTGAAGCTCTCCCCCTCGGCGGTGGGAATGCCGTACTTTTTCAAGAACGACTTTGAAAACGCCTTGCTCGCCTCCAGTTTGGCTCCGTCCCTACCCGGACCGTAAACCGGAATCCCGCCGGAGCGCAACCTGTCGGCAAGCCCCATCGACAGCGGAACCTCCGGCCCGCATATGACAAAGTTAAATCCCCCGCTTGAGGCCAATTCGACCAGCGCGTCGATATTTTCCGCGCCCACATTTTCAAACGTTTCGCAATCGCGCGATATTCCGCCGTTGCCGGGGGCGCACGCAAGCCCAGCCAGTCTCGGCGACCCCTTCACCGCCTTGACAATCGCATGTTCCCTGCCGCCGCCGCCGACGACCAAAACTTTCAAATCCCTCTTTTTTTCCATATCGTTTTCCCCGAAAAATTCAGCATGATTTACCTAAAAAAACCTAAGCTATGTCGCCTTGCGGTAGAGCGAGAGCGCAAACGCGAACATCGCCACCACCGGAATAACCGAAGCGGCAAGCGGAGATATTATTCCCCTGCCGCCCATCGCCGCCATTATGTTGTCGATTATGTAATACAAAAAGAACAGCCCGAAAGTTTTTGAGACGCCGACCATGGGGTTTGTGCGCACCCCGGACACGGAAAACGGAATCGCTATCGCAACGACAATCAGGCAGACGAACGAGCTGGTCCAAATCGAATACCAGCGCACGAGATACGGAAGCGACTCCCGCGCGGACTCCCCGCCGAAGGAATCCAACAGCGCCTTCGTCTCGAAGAGGGACAAGTCCTTCGCCCTGCGCATCGAAAGCGCCATTATCCGAGGCTCCTCGTTAAAATCCTCGAACCTCCTCTTGTCGAAGGACGACTCGTGGGAGATTGCTCCGCCTTTGGCAAACTCCATAAATTTGCCGTTGTAGAACTCCCAACAGCCCGCGGCGTCGTCGTACACGGCCTTTGAAGCCATCACTTTGGATTTCTCCGCCCCGTCGGCGTCCATCACCGACACGCTCACCCCGCGACCCTCGTTCGTGGCCTGGCTAAACGAATTCATGAACCAGAGCCTTCCCTGCTTTCTGTCGTTAAAGCACAGCGGCGCGAGCACCCCGACCGCCCCGGCGTCCTTTGCGCTCTTGAGCTGCTGCTCGAAATTGACCGAATCGTAAATCGCGCGCGAGCGCTCTATGCAAACCGGAATTGCGTCGGCATTAAGCCAGAGCATCAGCCCCGAAAGCGCAAGCCCCGCCAGCCACAGAGTGCGCGTAATCGAAAACACGTTCATTCCCGCCGAGCGCATCGCGGTAATTTCGTTGTTTCTGTGCAGCGCGCCGAGCACGTATATCAGCGATATAAGCAGGCTTATCGGAAGAACTACCGGTATGAGCGTTGGCGCGAGAAGCGCGTAGAACAGCGATATCTCCCGCAAGGAAGCCCCCCAGTTTATGAGTTTGCCGAGATTGCTGTACATGTCGTGCATTATGAGTATACCAAGCGTGACGCCCAAGGCCACGGCAAAAACCTTCAGCCATTCGACAAAAACGTATCTGTCAAGAAGTCTCATAATACGTGCACGATTTTTTCTTTGCGGCCTGCGCGGCGCAAGGCGCGTCAGAAAAACACCTTGAGCCTCAGCGTCCAAAACATGTGGACCGGGTGCTTTTGATGATTGAATTCCGCCGTGCGCAAAGTGTAGTTCAAGTCCGCCTCAAAGCGTCCGTAGCGCGCCGACACCCCCGCGAGCACCTCCCCGACAAGCCACTTTGGAACGACCCACCTGCTGTCGGCAAAAGTGTTCCCGTCGAGGGCGATGTCGTACGCCACGAATCTGGCAGCCCCCCCTCCGTAAAAGTATAAGTGCCAATCCGGCCGGCCGTCCTCCGGAATCCACTCGACGTCGTTTCCGCCGGCGGCGTCTATTCTGTTCGGGTCGAACGAATACGGAACATTGTAGCCGAAGCGCGCCAGCGCGCGCAGCTGCCCCTGCGTCTTGACATTGCCCAAATCCGCACCGATCGAGCCGATGAAATCCGACGCCCACCCGCGATGTCCGCCGAAGCGCAAGAGGCGTTCGCTGTGGTTGTATCCTATTTCTATTCCCGGCTCATTTTTAACCTGGTCGTGCCAGCCCATTGGCCATGTGGCTCCGATGATGCTGTGAAAAAACTTCTGTGCGTCCTCCGCCAACGATATGGGACCGACAACCCCAAGATTCACCGAAAGCGAATCAAGCCTGTCTTTCGACGCCAAATGCGCTCCCGCGCCGACGTACAGCCAGCCGGCATAAGGCCTGTCCCACGACGGGGGATTCGGATCCGATATTTCGCCCGGAACGTACATGTTCTGGCCTATGCACGCCGTCTGATGCGCCTGCCTTCCGTCTATCAGCGCGCGGAGAGCCATGAACTGGAGCTTTGACGCCAGGAAGTCGTCACCCTCGCCGGTGTACATGATTTTCAGACCGTTCGTGTAATATCTGTCGGAAAAGTAAATGTCGTTTTCAACGTAGAGGGAAATGCTTTGAAGCGCCGGTTTTTCGGCGGGTTTTGCCGCAAAATCAGCCGGCCTGCGCGCCGATTCCGACCGGGCAGCCTGCGCCGCGCAGAGAAAAGACGCGGCGGCGATTGACAAAATCCGCAAAAATTTCATAGGGTTTAAATAATGAGAATTACATCGGGCAAGGCAAGAGGAATTTCTCTCAAAGCGCCGCGCGGCGACGCCACGCGGCCGGCCACCGACGCCGCTCGACAAGCCGTCTTTTCCTCCCTATCCGGCCTCGTGGAGGGCGCAAACGTTTTGGATCTCTTCGCCGGAACAGGCTCGTATGGCCTGGAGGCCCTAAGCCGCGGCGCGCAGTCCGCCGTATTCGTCGAAAGCTGCCGCGGCGCGATAAAATGCCTAAAGAGCAATGTCGACGCCGTATTGAAGGCCGTCGGCGCCCCAAGCGGCGGACAGGCGGAAATAATCGAAGCCGACGCATTCAAAACCCCGGCGCTGTGCGGCCGCACATTCGACATCGTATTTGCCGACCCGCCCTACTCCATGCTGCTCGATCCGGCATCGGCCGAAAAAATATTCTCCGCCCTCGCGCGCGCCGCAAATTCCGACACCGTATTCGCCCTCGAGGCCCCCGCGGAATTTGAGCCGGAGCGGAACGGATTGTGCGAGAAATTCGGGTTTGAACAAATAAGGAGGCTCGGAAAAAAATCGAAGGGCAAGCCAAGCCAAATTTTGCTAAGACCCGCGCGGCCCTAAGTCGGCGGCCCGGCGCAAATCTGGCGGAATTTCCCGCAATGCTCCGTCGTATGCCGCCAATCTTAAACCCGCATTCCGATTGCCGGCTTCCCGTTGAAAAACGCATCGCGAAGTTTCATTTCGGAAAATAAAGCGGAACGTTTCGCATTCGCAAAAACGCCCGCGCTCGCAAGCGCCTTTCGTCGGAAGCATTGCGGACAAACCGATTTCAAACCTATTTGATTCGAAGGCGGGACAAGGATATGCGGGCGGTTTTTTGCGCAAGCGCGCGGGACATTTTGCAAAACAGCCGGCCGCTCAATTTGCGCAATCGTCCGGCGGATTTTTCCGCACCCCTTTTCCGAACCCGAAAGGCATTCCGGGCCGCGATTTATTTCGGGAGCGCGGGAGAAAATTTTTCCAAGCCCAAATCCCTTTCCGCAATGCGCCGCAACCGCCAAAAAAATCCCGCGACTTTCCGATATTTCGCACAATGTGCGCGTCTTGCAAATACTCTATTCAAACGCCGAAAAAAACGAAAAAAACGCCGTTAAATTTTAGCCGCATCGCACATTTCGCAAAGCGCGCAAAAACATAAAAAAGCGCCGCCGCAAAACGCCGCAAAACGCAATTTGCCGAAACATTACAAATCCAGCAAAAACACTTTTGAGTTTCTGCGGGATTCGGAATATTTTTCAAGGCGCGCGGACGGGAGATTGTCGGGGGAAACCTCGCGGAACCCGCAAACGAGAAAAAACGGCGCGTTCTTTGTGCTCAGGGCGAACAGGCGTTGAAATCCCGCCTCGCGCGCCCTCATCTTGACGTACTCCACCATCTTGCTTCCCACGCCGCAGCCCTGGCAGAACGGCTGGACGTGAAGCCCCGCCAGCTCCGCCGCGCCGCCGCCGATGTCCACAAGACTTACGAAAGCCACAATGCTGGCGTCCATTTCATAGACGTAATAGTTCCCTATGCCGCGCTCTATTTCCTCCGCCGAACGGTAAACCAGATTTTGCGTATGCGCGGAGATTTTCGACAGGTTGTAAATTGTGGGAACGTCCTCCTGCGCGGCCGCGCGTATCTTTTGGTACTCGTCCGCATAGATCATGGTGCCGCAGCCGACCTTGTCGAAAAGCTCGTTCAGCAGGCACGCGAACTGGCGGCCGTCCAAAATGTGCGCGCGCTGCGTCCGCGACGACTCCAACGCGCGTATCGCATGTACGACCTTTGAAAACACGCGCGGATCAATGTCGTTCTTCCTGCTCTCGCACATCTGCTTGACCTCGCGCAGGGGAACGGCAACCGTCTTTTCCGAACCCACGCAAAGGCCGCAAGTCTCCGTGATGAATATCAGCTTCGACGCCCTCAACCCGACGGCGAGCTCCGCGGCCAGCAAATCGGAGTTTATCCTGCAAATTCTGCCGTCGCGCCTCGTGGCCATCGGGGAAAAGACGGGCGCCATGCCCAAGTCCAAAAGATTTTCTATCGTTTTGAAGTCTATTTTTTCTATGCGGCCCGCGTTGAGATAGTCCACGCCCGATATTATCCCGACCTCAGTCGCCCTGACGGCGTTTGTCGAAACGCACTTCACGTTTTGGGCGGCAAACTCGTCGACAATCCGCTGAAGCACGACCGCCGACGCCCTGCGCGCCTCAGCAAGCGTTGCGTCGTCGACGGGATTGGAGCCGTAGATGTCGCTCAATTTCGCCCCGCGCTCGGCGGCGCGGCGCAGCTGAAGCCCTATCCCGTGAACGACGACGACGTTTATGCCAAGACTGCGCAGCACCGCTATGTCCGTCACGATATTTGCGAAGTTGTCGCAATCGACAATGCTGCCGTCAATGGACAGCACGAAAGTCTGGCCGCGATACAGCGGGACATATTCCAATATTCCGCGCAAATCCGAAGCCTTGAAGGGTCCGGCATGGGGAATGTCGCAATGGCTTTCCATTTTAGTGCGGGCTTTTTTTCGCAAGACGCCGGGCGCCAAATTCCGCGGATCCCGCCGCGTTAGGCGCGGCCGAGATACTCGCCGTCCTCCGTGCGAATCCTCAGAACGTCGCCCTGCTTGATGAACAGCGGAACCTGAACGACCACGCCGTTTGCCAGCGTCACGGGCTTCGTCGGCGCAGACGACGTGTCCCCGCGCAGGCCCTCGGAGGCCTCCGCAACCGTTATTTCCATGGAATTGGGAAGCTCCAGCGAAACGGCCTCGTCATTGACAAACAAAATCGTGTACACCACGCCCTCCACAAGCCACTTTACGTCGTCGCCGATGGTGTCCTTCATCAGAACGAAGTCCTCGAAGGTTTCGGGATTGATGAAATGGTACTGATCGCCGTCGACGTAGGAATACTCCAGCTGGTGGTTGGTCGTCTGGCAGAACTCCACGGAGTCCGTAGAGCGAAACTTCACCGCCGTGGAGGCGTTGTTGGACAGGTTGCGCAAAACTGTCTGCACAAAACCCGCCTGCCTGCCCTGCGTCCTGTGGAGCATGCTCATTACGACATGGGGCGTTCCGTTGTACATAATCACTCTGCCTTTGCGAATGTCTGTTGGTGATGCCATATGATGGTATTGTCCTTGCTATGCTTCGTTGTTGTTTTTCTTTAGGCCCGATTGCGGCCCGGTTGCAAAAAGTTCACACCCAGTCGGAGTCGCGCCAAAGCAGCGCCTTGGCGACGTCGCGTGCAAAAAACGGCCCACGGTAAATCATGCCGGTGTATATCTGGACGAGGCTCGCGCCGGCATTCATCATGTCGCCCGCGCGCTTTACGTCCGTTATGCCGCCGACCCCTATGATCGGCAGCTTCCCGCCCGTCGCCTTCGATACGTAGCGCACAACCTCTATCGACTTTTCGAAAAGCGGCGCCCCGCTCAGCCCGCCGGCCTTCTCCATGTACGAAAAATTCTCGCCGCGCTCGACCGTGGTGTTCGTCGCGCAAATGCCGTCGAGCCCGACTTCGTAAAGCACGGAAAGAATCGAGTCTATCTCCGAAAACGTCAAATCCGGGGCTATCTTCAAAATCATGGGAATGCGCCTGACTCCGAGCTTCTTCGCCCTGTCGTCGTTCGCCCGCGACAAAGCCCACAGGAGATTTGAGAGATACTCGCTCCCCTGCAGCCTGCGGAGCTCCGGAGTGTTGGGGCTGCTGACGTTTATCGCAAAGAAATCGGCGTAGTCGGCCAGCGCGTTAAAGCTGAAAAGGTAGTCTTGCGCGGCCTCCTCCAGCGGGGTTATTTTGCTCTTTCCGATATTGATTCCTATCGGAACGAGCCTCTTTTTCGCCGCCGAACCTACGGCCTTTGAAAGGCGGTCCGCAATTTCCTGCGCTCCGTCGTTGGGGAAGCCGCAGCAGTTTACGACGCCTTCGGTTTCGGGATACCTGAAGTAGCGCGGGCGCGGATTCCCCGGCTGTTTTTGTCTGGAGACCGTTCCTATTTCCACGTGGCCGAAGCCGAAAGCTCCCGCCGCGCGGAACGCGAACGCGTCCTTGTCAAAGCCCGCCGCCAAACCGACGCGGTTGGGAAAGTCCACGCCGAACACGTTAATTCTGTTCGGAGTTTTCACGAGGTTAAAGAGCTCCATAACCTTGCGAACCGGCGCAACCGCCCCGACCGCCTGCATGGCCTTCAGCGCAACGTTGTGCGCCATTTCCGGATCTTGGGTGAAAAAGACCGGGCGCACGATTTTTTCGTAAAGGTAATCCATTCTTGCAACTAAAAATTTATCAAGACGTATATTGAATGGGTTTTCAAACTTCAAGCATTTTAGAGCGCGAAGGCGGCGCGGCAATACTCCCGGAAGGCGGGAAAGGCGAACCCGGCCGGCGCAACGCGGCAGACGCGCTCGCAAAGAGCGCATGCCGGCGCGTCCAAGCCGGGTTTGCGCCCACTAAAATCCGCGCTCGCGCGAATCCAGAATCAGCGTGACAGGCCCGTCGTTTACGAGCTGCACGTCCATCATCGCGCCAAATTGGCCGCGCGCAACCCTGCCCTGTAACCGTTCTCCCAGCAGCTCGCAGAATTTTTCGTACAATCCGAGCGCGTCGCCCGGAGGCGCAGACCTGTTGAACGACGGCCTGTTTCCCTTCTTCATGTTTCCGTAAAGCGTGAATTGGCTGACGGCCAACGCCCACCCGCCGGATTCCCCAAGCGAAAGATTCATCTTCCCGTCGGAGTCTTCAAATATCCTCATGGCGGCGATTTTTGATGCCAGCCATTCCGCGTCCTCCGCGCCGTCCCCGACGCTCACGGCGACAAGCACGAGCGCTCCGGCCTCTATCTGCGCCGCGCATCTGGGCGGAACGCCTTCCTCCAACACGTCCACGCCCGCGCGCTTAACCCTCTGAATCACGGCTCTCATAATCTACTCTATCGAAACCCTCACCGAAAATTCCCCGCGCCCGCCCGGCTCGACAAAGCGCACCGGCTTGGACGACGACTTCGGCGGCGACATCCACGGCTCCACGCAATAATACGGCGAATCCGGAAATTCCGTCCACGTCACCACGCACGTTCCGGGCGCAGGCCTGCCCCCGCCGTCTATCGAAACCGTCACGTCCTCCTCGCCGTTTTTCAGGCCGAACTTGACGACGCCCGTCTTGAGCTTTGAAAGAACCCTGTTGCGAATGTCGGGATCGTCGAATCCGTCCGCGTCCAGACGGCCCGGAAGGATTACTCCCTCTTTGGAGTTGCGCGACGCCTGGCGGGCGTCGTGCACGAGCCTGTAATTTGCGCGGCCGCAGCCTTCGTGCCACGGGAGCGCAAAATAGAAGTGCGTCCCCGCGCCCCACGGGATTCTGCGCCCGGATTTGTTTTCAAGCTCAAGCCGGCACGTGAGGGCGAAGTCCTCAAACAGATATTCCACGTAAAAGTCGAAGTCGTAAGGATACGCCCGCTTAGACTCCACGCTCGGCAGATAGCGCGCCCGGAAACCACGCTCGCCCACGGACACCGCCTCAAAGCGTTCCATAGACGCGTATCCGTGAAGATGCATCGGGCGTTCGTCGCCTTCGGGAGTAATCCAGACGCCCTCGCGCTCCCCAACGAACGAACGCCCTGCAAACGGAAACAGAATCGGATTGCCGCCGCGCGCCTCAGAAAAGGCCTCGCCGCCTCCGCCGTTCGGGGCGCGCTCGTCCCAATACAGGACGCTCCTGCGCCTTCCCCCCGCAAGCGCCAAATCCCACTTCATCAGACGGGCCCCCCACTCGACATTCGCCTCAAACGTCGAGGGGCCGACCTTCCATTCGCAAATCTCGTATCCGTCGCCGGTCTTTTTCTTCCTCACAGCCTACGCCTTTCTTCCCAAGAAAGAGTTTGCGCGGGCATAGCACTCTATGCCGCGCGCGCTCATGCGCGCGAGATTTTCGTCGAAACGCGCGCGCACCCCGCGCTCAAACAAAGTCACTATGCACGAGCCCCCGAATTTGAAAAGTCCCGCCTGCGCCCCGCGCTCCGCCCGGTCGCCAAGCCCGCCGAAATTCACAATCGTGCCGACGTTCGTCGCGCCGATCTGCACGAACGCGCACATTCCGAAAACCGGCGAATCTATCATCTCCAAGACGCGCTTGTTCTCCCACAGAATCGAGAGGCGCTCCTTCAGCGCGATTGAGCTGACGGAACTTAAAGCCCCGCAAATGCGCCTTCTTGCGCACAGCTGCCCGCTGACCGGATAGCAGTAGCGATGGTAATCGAGCGGACTGAGGCGGGATATGAGCATGGAGCCGCCGTCAAAACGCTCCGCAAGATTGGCGTCGCCCAAAAATCCGCCCAAGTCAAAGCGCTGCCCCTTCGCGTAAAAGAAGTCGCGCGAGCCGACGCTTTCGACAAGCAGATGGCGGCCGTCGCACGGGAAAGACAAAACTTCGCCGTCGCCTGGGGCGGCCAACGGGCGCGCTCCAGGAAGAAGCTCGCGCGTAAAAAAGTCGTTCCAGCATTTGAACGCGGAAATCGGGCGCAGGCTCTCGTCCATATTTATGCCGTATTTGAGCACAAATTTTTCGATTCCGCGCGCGCTTATCTTCGAGTCGGCCCAAATGCCGAACGCGCGCGAAAAAAACGCCCTCTTAAACATCGCCCAGACCGCCATGCGTCCGGGAGCGGTGCCGTAGAGAAAGCGCATAACGCCCTCGGAACACACGGGTTCCTCGGCGAATTTCCCGCTTGCAATGTCGTATATTTTTATTCCCATTGTCGAGCCTCCTCCGGCCGCCCAAGCCGCTCGGCCAAAAGCGTGTCGCGCGCGGAATTTCTCGAATTTGAAACCGCCAGCTTCCACGCCCACGGATCGCCGACAATGAAAACGGCTTTGCGCGCGCGCGTAATGGCCGTGTATGCGAGATTGCGCTGCAACATCATAAAATGCTGGCGCAAAAACGGAACCACCACCACGGGAAATTCGCTTCCCTGCGACTTGTGTATCGTAATGGCGTACGCCTGCTGAACGTCAACCAAATCCGACTTTTGAAGCCCGACCCTGCGGCCGTCGAAATCGACCGCCACCGAATCGCCTATCGAAGCGATTCTGCCCATGTCGCCATTGAAAATTTCCAGCTCGTAGTTATTGCGCGTCTGGATCACCTTGTCGCCCGCCGAGTACGCCACCGCCCCGCAGCGCACCGACGGCGCGTTCGGGTTGAGCGCGGACTTCAAAGCCGCGTTGAACGCCTGAACGCCCGCCGCCCCCCTGTGCATGGGCGCCAGCAGCTGAACGTCCGACACGGGATCGCAGCCGAACAGCTTTGGAATCGTTCCGCAGACCAAATCGACGCACGCATTGACGCAGTCGGAAGGCTCCGGCGCATATACGAACTGGATATCCGAATCCGTCCCGACCTCGCCGAGAGCCCTGGGCGGAATTTGCGAAAGGCAGTCGTCGCCCTCCAGTATCGCGTGGGCGACGGACACTATCGAGCTCCTCTCCCTCTGCCTGAAAACCCTGTCCAATCTGACTACGGGAAATCTTCCCGAATCCGTGACGTCGCGCAGGACGTTTCCCGGGCCGACGCTCGGCAGCTGGTCGGCGTCGCCGACCAGAAGCAGGTGGGCCCCGTCGGGAACGGCGGAGGCGACCGCCGCCGCAAGGCGCGTGTCCAGCATGGAGGCCTCGTCTATTATGACGAAATCCGCCGAGACACGCTCGTCCTTTTTTTGCGCGCGCTTTCCCTCGCCGTATCCGAACATTCTGTGAATCGTCCCCGCCTCGACGCCCGCGCTCTCCGACATTCGCTGCGCCGCCCTGCCCGTGGGGGCCGCAAGCATTACGGAACACTTCTTTGCCTTCAAAATGTCGCACAGCGCGCGCAGTATTGTAGTTTTGCCCGTTCCGGGGCCGCCGGTGACGACGCAAACTTTGCGCTCCAACGCGCGCGCAATAGCCGAAGCCTGCGAGTCTGAAAAGTCGAAACCCGCCCTGTCCCTCGCCCAGTTCACCGCCGCGCCGACCTTTATCGGGACCAGCCCGCTCGGCGCCGACGCGATTCTTTCCAAATTTTTTGCAACCGCGCGTTCCGCGTAATCCAGCGCGCCCGACTGCACGCGGTTGCCGCGCGCCTTAAGCTCGCCGCCTGCCAGCATGCGCTCCACTCCCTCCGCGCATTTTGCCGCGTCCGCGTCCAGGAGCGCGGAGGCCCTCGCCACAAGCTCTCCGCGCGGCACGCAGGTGTTTCCGTCAAGCTCGCACTCGCGCACTATGTGCATTACGCCGGCGTCTATGCGCTCCGGGCTCTCGTTCGGTATTCCCATGTTCAGCGCGATTCTGTCCGCAGTGGCAAATCCTATGCCGTCTATCTCCCGCGCGAGCCTGTACGGGGACGAGCGGACCACCTCTCCGGCCTCGTCGCCAAACCTCCTTATTATCCGCACGCACATCGACATTCCCACGCCGTACGTGCGCAGAAAAATCACAATGTCGCGCAGGTTTTTTTGCTCCTCCCACGACTTCTTTATCCTGCGCGCGCGCTCCGCCCCGATTCCGCGTATTTCGCGCAGGCGCGCGCTTTCGGAATCTATTATTCTCAGCGTGTCCTCGCCGAAGCGCTCCACTATCTTTTTCGCAAACCCGCCGCCGATTCCCTCGACCAAGCCGGACCCCAAAAACTTCTCTATTCCGTAAATCGACGACGGCAGGCGGGATTCAAACGACTCCACCTTCAGCTGCATTCCGTACGCCCCGCGCGACACCCAAGTTCCGCTGACGCGTAGCGTCTCGCCGCACTGCACCGAAGGAAGCGTCCCCGCGACGGTTATCGGACCGGGCGGAAAGCCCTTTGATGTCGGCCGCATGACGGCAATGCAATAGCAGTTTTCCTCATTGAAGAAAACTATGCGCTCCAGCACTCCCTCGACAGTTGTCTTTTCACCGTCCATTTGACCGGTTCAATTTCGCACGTCGACAGCTAAATTTCAACGCCAAACAGCGAACGCCCAAGCTGGGCAAGATTGCCGTACACGCCGACAGCCGTCGGGCAGGACGCGCGCAGCGACAGCTCCGAATCCGCCCCGGTTGCAACCAGCGCGCACGCCGCCCCGACGTTTTCTGCGGATTTCCAGTCGTAGGGCGAATCCCCCACAAACAGGGACTCTCCCGCCGAAACGCCCATGGATTCCAGCGCAGCCATGCCGAAATTCCTGTCGGGCTTGCGCGGGGAATTTAGGGTCGTTGCGCAGACGCGCTCCATGAAGCGCGCAAGCCCCAAACGTTCAAGAACGGCGTCGGCGGCCTCCGTGTGCTTGTTCGTAAAGCACGCGATGCGGACGCCGCGCGCCTTGAGCGCGCCCAACAGCGCAGACGCTCCGGGAAGCTCCGCAAGGCCGTCAAAGACGTGCTTGGGATTGGCGAGCATGTAGTATTCGCAAAGCCGCTGCACGTCGGAATCCGAAACTCCGGGCAGGAGCTTTTTCGCCGTCATGAGGACGGACCCTCCGACGCTCCTGCGAACCTCCTCCAAAGTCGGCGGCGCAAATCCGAACTTCAAAAACGACTCCTCGAAAGTTCGCCAAATCGCCGTGTAGTTGTCCACCAGCGTACCGTCCAAATCGAAGAATGCGGCGGCAAAATTTTTCATCGGCCAATCCTTCCCATCTCGAGAAAGCGCGCCGACGCAAAATGTTCGGCCAGGTATTTTTTCAGATACGCGCGCGTCGAATCCTCTATTTCGGCCGGAGCCTTCGGGTACGAATTGTACACCACCCCCCAAAGCTCCAGCCCGCGGCGGCGGCAATATTCCAAGCTCAGCAGCGCGTGATTGAGCGACCCCAGACGCGACGGAACCACCAGCGCGAGAGGCAGGGAATGCTCCGCGACGTAGTCCGCCGTCAGAAAGCCCTCGGCGAGGGGGACAAGCAGGCCGCCCGCGCCCTCGATAAATACCGTAGCGTACTTTTTTTCCAGCATGTCGCCGTCTGCGGCCGCGCGAGAGTAGTCGACGCTGCGCCCCTCCATGGCGAACGCCAGATGGGGAGAGGCGGGAAACTTTGCGACGTATCTGCACGTCGTAAAATCCAAGTCCTCCGGCAGCAGTCCCGCGCCCATTATGCGACGGTGTTCGAGTATGTCCTCGGAAATTCCCGAACAGCCGGTCTGAACGAGCTTCTGCGTCGCCGCCGTCCGCCCCGCCTCAATCTCCATTTTGGCCAACCAGCCGACCGCCGCGGTTTTGCCCACGCCGGTGTCGGTTCCGCTAACAAAAATTTTCGCCATTTCAACCCTCCTTTGCCGCCACTATATAGACGGGATTGTAGTCCAAAAAAACTCCGCCGCCGGGAGACGGGAAACGCTCGGCATACCTGCGGAAAAACTCCGCCGCAGCCCCCGGAGTCCAAAACGACTTGAATCCTCCGTTGACGCCCGTGTCCCTTATGTGGCGCAAAACCTCGCGCGGGCTTCCAAACTCCATTTGAATCAGGCGGTCGCGCGCAAGCAAAACCGAAAAGCCGCACGCGCCCAATACGCAGACCAGACGCTCGAAAGGCATGTAGTCCAGCCCGCGCCCGGAAAGCTCCCGCGTCTGGCGGAAATTTTTCTCCCCGAAGGAGGAAAACGCCAGTATCCCGCCCGGATTCAATATCCTGAAAAGTTTTGCGTAAAACGCGGGCGAATCCCCTATCCACTGAAAGCAGGACGACGACAGTATCAAATCGTACCCGCGCCCCAAATCCGCCGACGCCGCATCGCCGCAAATTATGCGCGCCCCTTGCAAAAACGACGCCGCGCGCCCGGCAAGAAGCGCGCTCTCATCGTTCAAAGTCCAATCCGCGCCCGGAAAGCGCGCGGCAAAAAGCCGCGTCAAAAGCCCCGTTCCGCAGCCTATTTCCAAAATTTTTTTCGGCGCAAAATTTCCCGGATTGTCCGCGACCACCGAAGCCGACGCGGCGCGCGCGCGAAAAGCCGCAGGCCCGCCCCCCGAATCGCGCATGTCCTCCGCAAGGCGCGCGCCTTCGGATTGCGCGCCCCGCGCAACGCCCCCGCGCAACGCACAGCGCGCGCCTTCCGCGCAATCCGTTTTGCGCATGCCGCCTACTTCCGCCCCGCCTTCGGGACATTCGGCGCGCCCAATGCGTTTCGCATTCTCAGAACCGCTCCTTTTTTCGGCAGTTTTTCCGCTGTCGGCGCGCCCCGCACTTCCGGCACATTCGGCGTTTTCGAAGCATTCGGCGTTTCCGGCGCGCTCCGCGCCCGGTGTCCGCGCGCGCGCCGATTTTTCGCAAGCAAAATTTCCGCCCGCGAGAGCCTCAAAAAAAAGCCTCTCCAACTCGGCGCATACCTCCCGCTGGACGGAGGCGGAGGAGTCGTATGACGGCGCGCTCCTTTCAAACTGGCTCGGAGGCCGCACGGCAAGGGCGAACGCGGACTCAAACAGGCGAATGTCGAAATGCGCGTCGCCGGCGAGTATCAGGCGGCCGCCCCACGCGCGCTCCAGATTGCGCGGGTAGAAAATCCTGTCCCTGCGCCCGCCCAGCGCCAACGTCCAATGCGAGGCGTCGAAACTTCTTCCGTCGAGAATGGAACCCAAAAATTCCAGCTCCCGGCGAAGCCGCTCCACGGGGCGCATTCCGCCGGAAGCGCCGAACGCGCCGTCAAAACCGCACACCCGCCGAAAGAATTTTGCAAGGCCGGCCTCGTCGAGATTGTCCAACGTCTTCCTGAACAGCTCGCGCGATACTCCGCGCTCGTCGTCAATCGGATACGGACTGGTGCAGAGAGCCACCTTCACGCCGGCCGCGGACATCAGCCGCGGAAAATGCTCCGCCACTCCCAGCCCAAACGACCACGCAACAATCCCCACGCGCCCGTATCCGTCGGCGACGCTTTCCAAGTCCAGCTCGCATTCGAGATTTTCGTAGTCGCAGAGCATGAGAACGTCGCAGTCGTCCGGCAGGCGCAGCAGGCGCATAATGCCGTCGTCGCACGCAAATCCGCCGAAAAACACCAGCAACTTCTTTTCGCCGGCGCATTTTCGGCCCGCGTCGGAGCGGGTTGCGTCCCCCGATTTTCTTATCCACGCGGCCTTCATCTATCGCAATTCCCCC
>QALA01000022.1 GCA_003343565.1 Verrucomicrobiota bacterium
AAATGGTGGGAGTAGCAGAACTCGAATCTGCGACCCCTTGCGTGTCATGCAAGTGCTCTAACCAACTGAGCTATACCCCCGGAATTACTGTGCAATACGGGCCGCATTTAACCCGCATTTTCCAATGGATACTGGATTACAAGCCTGCTCATTGCAAGACTAAATTTGAAAAAATTTATTATTCGGCACAAACAAATAAGTTTCTATCAATCCAAATCCCAATCGATAATTATTCCGTGCGGCTAAAATTTTTTATCAGTTTTTCTCGCACGGCAAAATTGTGAATTTGGAATGTCTTATTTACAAAAAAAGTTGAGCCGCACGGAATACAAAATTATACCAACCTCCAGTTCTCAATGTTTGCCCTAACACCCGACTGCATATCCAAATGCGCGCGCAAAAAATTACAAGGACCCGCCTCGCGGACAAATTAGCGCAAAAAAAACGGCGGCTTTTGTCAAAAGGCCGCCGTCTCTCAAGGAATGTCAATTCAACGCCTACTTCCTGCGTCTGAACAACGCCAATGCGAAAGCCAGTCCGGAAAATATCGCCGCGACATCGCGGAGTATTTTTTTATTTCTTAATTAGCGTCTGATTTTAGTTCCGATTCCTTCTGCGTAGCCCAGCCGCCGCCAGCGCGAGCGCGCCGAGAATTGCCGCGACCTCCGCCGGTTCGGGAACGGCGGTATAGCGCACGTAGAGGCCGTCGTCGTCGACGGTGAATACGGGCATGTAGTCGTCGCCCTGCGTGATTATGTTTCCGGCAAAGTCGGACGCCAAAAGGGCGGTCTTGTTTTCCGCGTCCCACGAGACTATCTTTGCGCCTTTTCCGCCGTTTATGTCGAAGGAGCCGTCCTCGTAGTCGAGCAACCAGCCCAGAACGTCTCCGCTAAATTCGAACGTCACCTTTGTGCCCGCAGCTGCGCCATCGGCCAATTTTACTGTGCCGCCGCCGAGCGCAGAATCCGACCAGAACTCGTCACCCGCCTGCGAAACTTCCTTCATATAATACGAGGTCAAATCCAAAGAGTCGAAAGAGGCGGCGGAATTCATGCGCAACCTGATTTTACCTCCGGCGTAAATTACATTGTCGAAATGCGCGCTCTGGGGCTTAGTGGACGAGGCCTCCCCCGTAAACGCAATGACGCCGCCGTTCATCTCCAAATCTCCGTAGGAAAGGGACGTTTGCGTCGCCTTGTCGGACTTGAAGAATGTCACCGTGTATGTCGTCGTTTGCGATGAATCTTTACTATATTGGGCGTCAAAAGCGCTTTTTTCCACGTCCTGCAAGCCCAAAACTGCCGTTCCGGAATTGACAACTATGCCGCCGGAAACGATTTTTCTATCCGAAGAAAGCGTCTGAACTGCGTCGTCGGCCATCGAGAAGTGCAAACGGGCGCTTGCCCTTAAGAGCGGATTCACGCTGATGCTAACCCGATTGACGGCATTGTAAGTTTCGTAGAGGGAGCCGCCATAAATGTAATCCGTTCCGGAAGCGTTCTCGAACACAAAATTCATCGTGGCGTTCGAGGCGCTTTGATGGTTTATCATTCGCACTTCCGTATTGCTGGAAGTGGAGGCGTTGTTGAGGCCTCCAAGCGATACAAACCAATCGTTCCCCGCGGAGCTGTTGTAATCTTTAAACACCATTCTGGACTGGGAAATATAACCCTTTACCACCATGTCCGGAGATTCGAGGCTCCCGTTGCCGCGAAACGCGCCGTACTCGTTCATGGAGGAATTCAGATTTCCACCCACGTAAAAATATCCGACATTGACGGTGGAATAATTTATTGTGCCGCTGTACGAATCGTTGACTATGAATTTCGCAAGTCCCTCTACGTAATAATTCGTACTTACCGCGCCCGTTCCATAGGCGTGTTCAAAGGCGTCCACAGTCAGCGAAATGTTGTCGGCCGTATTCGCCTTGACGCTCACCATGTAAAAGCTGCTTCCGGTTTCTCTTGCGGACTCCAGCAAAGTCAGCTTGGCAAGATTAATTTCGTTTCCCCCGTAAATGTCATTGTCCAAATTCAGGGTGAGCGCCTGCGTCATGCCGGTTTTGGAACCGAACGTAAAAGTGTCGTCCGTCCGGGAATACGCGCCCTGCATGTAAACCTTTTCGCCGCCTTCGTTAAGGTAGTACCAATATCCGTCGACGGCGGCGGATTCGGCCGTGGCAGCCTGCCCCAAAGAAGCGCTCCAATAGGCGTTTCCGGAGGAGTCCACGGCGCCCTCCTTCTCAAAATCGAAAATCCAATCTACGGCGGACGCAGAATAGGCGCAAATGTAAAAGACGAAAAACGGTATCAGACGAATTGCAATTTTCATGGCTCGTTTGTAATATTCTAAACTTTTATTATAAAATATGGTAAAAATGTAAAGTAAATAATTCAGTATACCGCTCTTACCTTCCCTTTCCCCCACCACACTACCGCTACCCCTCGTCCAAAACCCCATTTATTTTCCTTCCCCAAACGTCTCCGCCTGCCTCCTCCCTTTCCGTTTCTTTCCCGCATTTTTTCTTTTTGTTTATCAATTTTTAATTTTTACCCTTATTTTTTTAATATTTGACATTCTAATAAATTTTTATTTGCGCACAAAATCCCATAAAAAATGCGCTTTTTACCGTAAAAATATCGTAACCCATCTTCTTTTGCCTTCAAGGGCGAAAGCTCTTTCATTGCCCTTCGTCTGTCCGCCATGCAACAAAGTTTAATTTTTGAAAAATAAACCCCATCGAAAGCTTCAGCCGTTTTACGCCTAATTTCGATGTTGCGCCGGTGTTGCGCGAATAAACGCCCGCCGAATCGTTTGCGGAAAGATTAATTAAATGGAGTTCTTGCCAGACTATGACGGACAGCTCAAAAAAAGCTTGGCGACGGGCGGTATGTTGCAAGTTTGGGCGAAGAGGGAGTATCAACCGCAAGCCTTTGAAAGATGAGTCACTACCCTATAATCTGCCTGTATCTTCCAGCATTTGCCAGCATTTACCAGTATTTGCCGACATTTGCCGCAATATCGCTTTTCAAACCCGACCTTCAAGCGCCTTTATTTCGAAAATCCTCCCCCCTAATTCAGCACAATAGGCAGCGGCACGGGCGTAAAAAACACCTTTACCCCGAAACTCCCCCAGATCCCGACCTTGGGCGCCAAAGAATGAACAAACCGACTGCATCTCGCAAGAAGTCCATGCACAAGAAAACAAAAATCCGCCCTTTTCAGAGCGGATTTTCACATTAACAATCTTTATCCACTAAAATCGTCAAATTACCTCATAAAGCCGATTTTGAACTTCGCCCCGATTATGTCTCCATGCATGAGTTCGAAATCCCCATCGGTCTTGTATCCGAAACTGTGGGTCCAATACACGCTGAAGCAGAATTGATCCGTAAACCAATACGACAGATCCGCCCCGACAGTCTGGTATGTGGGAAGTCCGCTCTCGGCATTGCCGTGCCATTTCCACATCGGAGTAAAAGACAAATTGTCTATTATCACGACCTCAACGCCGGCGCCCACACCGTAGACAAAGTAGTTGGTGTGATCCGAAACGTATGTGCCTTCGCCGGAGAAGTCCGACCAGCTGTACCCCGCATATGCCATTCCGAAGGGTTTAATGGCCTTGAAAACGGGAAGCGTAGTTTCAAAATTCAAATACGGGGTCACCGCCGCGCCGACCGAATATTGGGTAAAAGACAGGGAATCGGCATCGTCATTGAATTTGAAATCGTTGGTGTAGGAATAGTCGAAGAACGCCGAGACGTCCACGCCCGCCCATTTGATTTGCCTGAACGCGTTGACGCCGGGCTTGAACACCGGAGCGTTGATTACGAAAGCCGCCTGCGCGCCGGTCGGGGAATTGGTCTCGCCGGTGGAGACTAACTTGCCTTTCTGCGTGTTAACGCCGCCTTCGACAGACATGTACATTCTGCCGAGGTTGCCCATGTTTTCCGCTTTTTTGCTCCAGGCAAACGCGGAGGAAGCCGCTATCGCAAGGGCAAGTATAGAGATGGAGACTTTCTTCATATTCATAATTTTTGAATCAATGCTAACGATATTTTAAACATTGTAAAGACTTTTTTAGCGCAAACGAAAATTGTTTCGCATTTTCGGCAAAATAATTTGTCTTGATAGGGCGAAATCCGCACATATATTAAAATACATGGACAGTTTTATATATTACAATCCCACACGGCTGATTTTCGGAACAAAAACGGTCGAAAAGCTCGGCGACTACATACCCAAGAAAGCGCGCGTTCTGATGCTGTTCGGCGGCGGAAGCGCGAAGAAAAACGGGGCGTACAAAGCCGCAAAGAAAATGCTCGGAAAGCGCAAGAGTTTTGAATTTTGGGGAATAGAGCCGAATCCCGAATACGAAACCTGCATGAAGGCCGTCGCCCTGATAAAGAAAGAAAAACTTGACTTCATACTGGCCGTCGGCGGCGGAAGCGTGATAGACGCGGCGAAATTCATAGCCGCCGCGCGCTTTGCCGCAAAGCCGTGGGACATACTCGCAAAGGGCGCAAAAATCGAGCGCGCGCTTCCGATAGCCACAATACTCACGCTTTCGGCGACAGGGTCGGAATCCAACGTCAATTCCGTGATAAGCCGGCGCAAATTCACCATGAAGCTCGCGTTCGCCTCCGAGAAGGTCTATCCGGTCGCCTCCGTGCTCGATCCCGACTTCCAGACCTCCCTGCCCGAAAGGCAGACCGTCAACGGAATAGTCGACAGCTTCATACACGTCATGGAGCAGTACGTCACTTATCCGGTAGACTCTCCCCTGCAGGACGGATTCGCCGAAACAATCATGAAGACGCTCGTATCCGAGGCGCCGAAAATCCTAAAGAGGCCGGACGACATTTCCGCGCGCAAGAACATAATGCTCGCCTCGACCCTTGCGCTCAACGGCCTGATAGGCTGCGGCGTTCCGCAGGACTGGGCCACGCACGCCATAGGCCACGAGCTTACCGCGCTCTACGGCATCGACCACGCGCAGTCGCTTGCGATAGTCGCCCCCAAGCTCTTGGAGGTCGAGATCGCGAACAAGGCGGACAAAATCGCCCAGATGGGGCGCAACGTATTCGGCGTTTCCGAAAAGAACAAGCGCGCCGCCGCAAAGGCCGCGATAGCTGCCATGAAGAAGTTTTTTGCCCAAGTGGGAATAAAGACCGAACTTTCCGAATACGGAATAGACAAGAAGCCGGCGGCGAAGGCTGCGGCGCAAAATCTGGTGAGAATAGGGCATCTCCCGCTGGGCGAACGCGGCGACATAGACGCGGCGAAGGTCGAAAAAATCCTGCTGAAATAACGGCGCCGTTTCACTGAAAAAACTCCCGTCGAACAAAGGCGCGGCCGAATTCCTTACGGCTCGCGCTTTTTTTGCCCACGCCAATTTTTGTTTCATTTTTGTTTTCACTCCAGCCTTTTTTTGTATGTGCGCGCCCCCGTACCTCAATAGGCGAGTAAAAAAATATCGCCAAGTTTTCATATGGGAAATCGATAAGCGGCGCCTTTCAAAAAAATCCGCGCCCGAATTGCGGGCGGAGCAAAGCCGCAACGCAATCCGCACTCAAAAGCTCTCCGCCGAATTGCGGGCAAGGCAAATCCGAATTGCAAAAAGCCACACCGCGCAGCAAACTTCACAACACCCGGCGGACGCAAAAGAAATCTTTTGCGACATTCCCCGAAGGCCGCCGGAACTCCTTAGCCTTAGAGCA
Organism: Verrucomicrobiota bacterium; assembly: GCA_003343565.1. Classification (GTDB taxonomy): domain Bacteria; phylum Verrucomicrobiota; class Verrucomicrobiia; order Opitutales; family Intestinicryptomonadaceae; genus Merdousia. The sequence continues at coordinate 5,724 of QALA01000022.1, forward strand.
AAATGTCGGTATTCAAAGCGGTCCAGCGTTCGAAGGACTCAAGTAAAGATTCAATGCGGGACGAAAACTCCCGCATCTGGCCGGGAGGAGCGCGCAGGGCCGCCGCAAACAAATTCCGCTTCGCCTCCGGCAATTTCGGGAAAAAATCCTGATGCACCGCATAGCCCTCGTCGCGAACCATCAGATACAAAAATTTCATTGTGACAATCGGCGGCGGATTCTTGTCGGAAAGCGAGTCGAGAGCCGCCCGCAGCCGGCGCGACAGGCGCGAACAATCCGCCATGTGCGCCGCGTTTTTTAGAACGATGTCCGAGATGCGCGCCGCCCCCGAAAACGCCTCGTAATCCTCCGCCAAGCGCGAGCGGGACTTCAAAACTTCGTGCGAGCGCAGGAAGAGCAGCCCCCCCATTTTCGCGCGCTCGGCCTCAAATGCGACGTCGTCGAACAGATCCGGCACAACCGACGCCCTCGAAGCCGACACCCTCTTTAAAAGGAGCGCCAATCCGCGGCTCTCGCACAAGACGCGAATATGCAAAGTCGACTCCCCCATCAGGGACTTGTCCAAGACGGTGGAACAACTTGACTCGCAATCCGCCCTCACTCTGCCGATTTTTCCGCGCCCTCTGACGCGCCGGCAGCCGCGCCTGCGGCGTTCGGCAACTTCCATTCGGGCACGACCGCGCCGCCGGAAATTATCAGTTTCATCGCGTCGCCCACGCTCATATCAAGAAAAATCACGCCCGACTCGTCGACCATGACCAAAAATCCGCTGGTCGGATTCGGCGTCGTTGGAACGAATATGTTGATGAGCGTCTCTCCGGTGCGCTCCTGAACCTCCCCCTTTGCCTCGCCCGTCAAAAAACCTATGCTGTAAAGTCCCTTTCGCGGGAACTCGACCAAAACGACCTTTTGAAAAACCGCCTTTTTCTGTTTAGAAAAGGTGTCGACAATCTGCCTGACCGTCCTGTAAATCACTCCGGCAATCGGAATGCGGCGCATCAGCGACTCAAAATAGGATATCAGCATCTTTCCCAAAAAGAACTGCGAGAGAACTCCGAGCCCCGTCACAACCAGCAGGACAATCAGCGTGGAGATGAAGTCCAAAAGCATCTTCCCCGCGCCGCTGTGGGGAAAGGCCGCGTCGAAGTGGGAGAACAGCGGCACAAACACGATCTGGCTGACGGGCGTCCCCATGTTTCTTATTAATAAAACCGCCACGAACACCGTCACAGTCAGCGGCAGGGCTATGAGGGCGCCGGTCAATAGATAATTTCCCAATTTTTTCAACATGGAATCACTCTCCGTAAAACGCGAAAATCGGCCGGCGGAACTTTTTATCAAGAACGCCGAGAGCCTCGGCCTCGGCCGCGCGCATTTTTGCGGCGTCCTCGGCGGACACATCGTCCACCCCGGCCAAGTGGAGATAGCCGTGGGCGACATACAGACACAACTCCCTGTCGGGGGTAAATCCGAACCGGGAAGACTCCCGCACGGCGGTCTGCGCGCCAACGCAGATTTCCCCCGCATCAACGCCGTCTCCGACAAACGTAATGACATCTGTCGGAGAGGGTTTGTTCAGAAAATCCCCGTGGACTTTCGCAATGGATTCGTCGTCCAGAATCGCTATCGACAGGCTCCCTTGCGGAGCGCGCAACCCGCGCGGAAGAAGCGCGTCAAGCGCGCGCACAAACGCCCTAAGCCGCGCGGGATTGAAAACTACGCGCCCCGGACACCCGTTGTAAATGTCAATCTGCCTCATTCAAAAAAACGTCAAAACATGTCCCTTACCCGCGACAGGGAATCCTCGACGTCCTCCCTCGCCACGGAGGAGTTAATCTCCAGCGTAAAGATGTGCCTTTGCGGGTCGAAGAACTTTGATATAGGCTTGAAGTCGATGTCGCCGCGGCCTATGGCAATGTGGTCCCTGCCCGACTTGGAACAGTCGTGCAAATGCCAGCCGATAATGCGGTCGGCCGTGCGCTCAATCAAATCGAGCTGGCGGCCGAGTTGAAGCTGCTCCTTTTTTTTGGAATGCCCCACATCGTGCCAAAGCCCCGCCTGGGGAACTTCGAGAACGAGCTTGGCGAACTCCTCAAAATCCCAGTCCGCCGGCAAATCCTGCGGGTCCTCGCGGTTCTCGATCCCGCACGCGACGGCGCGCTGGGCTTCGGGAATCTCCGCGTAGAGCCTTTTGAAATTTTCGACGATATTGGCGTAGCCCTTTTGGGTCAGGCCGCGCATGCGGCGCAAAAATCTGTCGCGGATTTTCAGGTACTTTTTGTCGTCGGCGAGGGCGTCGAGCTCGAAGCCGTCGTCGAGGCGGTCGCGGTAGGAAAATATCGCGGACTCCGGCTGAAAGAGGAATTTTTTTATCCTTCCGGCGTGGCACACCACCGCGCGCGCGCCGGTAGTCTGCGCAAAGAGCATCGTGTTTTTCGTGTGCCTTAGCCACTGTTCGGACTCCCTCAAAGAGCGCGTGGCCGGCGAATATAAATTCGGGGCCGACCCCTTGACATAAGGCGGCAGCGGACAAAAATTGTGAAGCGACGACACCTTTACAACCCCGTCGCCCAAAGCCCTCAATATTCCGTCGACGGCCGTCACCGGAGTGGAGTGTCCCAATTCCACATACTCGAACCCCATTTCGGCGGCCTCCGCCAGCATGGCGTAGCCGTCGTCCTTGAACTTCGGTTGAAGATAGCTCGTCGAAAGCGATATTATCGGGGCGCTCATCTCGTCCAGATTCTTATAGATGAAATCATGAAAAACTCCAGCGCGGCGGACTCGCTCATATTCAGCTCCATAAATCCCGCGCAACGCTCAAGGGCCGCCACGACGCGCGATATTTTCACCGCCGGAACTCCGTCCCCGCCCAAGGCGCACCCGACCGCGGTGTCCTCTATTTGGGCGAGCATCTTTTTGCGCAGGCCGCGGCGCTCGCCGGCCAAGACCGCCTCAAGCACGCCCGCGTCCGCCTCTCCATGCGCGGAGGACGCGTCGGAGACAAGGCCTTCCGAGAGCCTCGACAACACGGAGTCGAAGCGCGACAGCAGGCCGTAGGCGCGCATTATCACGGCGTCCGAGGAGAAGTTGCGGCGGCGCATCAGGTCCGTCTGCCACCGGGCGAAATCGCCAAGCCACGCCGACCACTCCGGATCGTCGATGCCGCAATCGGCCGCGTCCACTTTCAGGCATACGCAGCGGCTCCTGATCGTCTCCAACAATTCGTTTGGGCGCGCGGTAAGCATGAATATGGAGGTGTCGCGCGGGGGCTCCTCAAGGGTTTTCAAAAACGCGTTCGCGGCGACGGCGTTCATTCTGTCGGCCTCGCATATGACGGCGACCTTCGCGCCCCCCGCGTTGGAACTTTGGCGCAGTTCGTACAGGAGGCGACGCATGGTGTTGTTGGGCCACTCTCCGCCCGCGCGCTCCGCTTCGCTGCCTATGCGTATCATGCGCGCCTTGCCCTCCGGGCGCAGTTCAAAAAAGTCCGGGTGGCGCTCCGGCGGCCCGCCCAACAGCTTTTCGGCAACGTGCCTTGCCACCTCCTCAAGCGCGGCGGGCGACGGCCCGAACAGAAGAACCGCGTGGTGCAGCCTTCCCGCGTCAGCGGCGGCCGACAATATGCTCTTTGCCCTGTCTACGTCCGGCATTTTGCAAACCCTTTCCGCTCGACCGCCTCAACGACCTTCGCAAAAGTCTCCTCCTTTGAACCCGACGCGTCGACCACCGCAAACCTCTCCGGATTCCCGGAGGCCAAGCGCAGGAACGCGGAGCGCACGGACTCGTAAAACTCCGCCCTCTCCGAGCCCATTCTGTCCGAGGCGTTCCCGTCGCGCAGGCCGGCGCGCGCAAGACCCTCGGCCGCGCAAATGTCCAGCAGTATCGTCAAATCGGGCTCAAGGCCGTCTGCGGCAAAGGCGTTTAGCGACTTCACATCGTCCAAATCGAGCTTTCGCGCCGCGCCCTGATACGCCGTGGTGCTGTCGAAAAATCTGTCGCACAAGACGCACTTTCCGGCCGCGAGAGCCGGTCTTATAAGCTCGTCGACATGCTGGGCGCGCGCGGCCTCAAAGAGCAGAATTTCCGCGCGGGCCGACATTCCCTCCCCCTCTTTGTCGTGCAGCAAAAGCGCGCGGATTTTTTCGGAAAGCGGCGTTCCGCCGGGCTCGCGGGTGACGACGCACTCTCTGCCGCGGGCGCGCAAATACTCCGCAAGCGCGGCTATGTGCGATGTCTTTCCGCAGCCCTCGCCGCCCTCAAAAGTTATAAATATTCCCTTTTCCATTTTGCGCTTTATTGCGTTTATAATCGGATTTTTCCCGCGCTGTGCAAACCATTTTTCGCCCGCGCTTTTCCCGCCCCTCTCTTCAATGCCCTTCTCCCCGCCGCCCTTGCCCACGCTCGCGGCCGCCCGCAAAACAGAGTCCGCCACGGCGAAAATTCCCTCGCGCAAGCGGACAGACGGTCACACGCGAACAGACGACACATCTTTTATTTTCGACATATCTTTGCATTTTTACCGGATTTCTTACGCCGCACCTGCCCGCCTTATAAAAAATACCCGCCGCATGAAAACGCAAAAAAGGCAGCGGCTCACTCCGGCAAAAAAACAACAAAACCATCGCAAAATCTTCCTGCCCCCAGAATATTTCGCAGACTATTCCAAAGGCAATTCCCGACCGCGGCAATCCATCTTTGCCCGCGCTTTTCCCGCTCCTCTCTTCAATGCCCTTCTCCCCGCCGCCCTTGCCCACGCTCGCGTCCGCCCGCAAAACAGAGTTCGCCACGAGGGAAATTCCCTCGCGCAAGCGGACAGACGGTCACACGCGAACAGACGACACATCTTTTATTTTCGACATACCTTTGCATTTTTACCGGATTTTTTACGCCGCGCCTGCCCGCCTTATAAAAAATACCCGCTATATGACCCCCCCAAAAAAAAACGGCGGTTCACTCCGGCAAAAAACAACTGAACCATCGTAAAATCTTTCCGTCCACAGACTATTTCGCAGACCATTCCGCAAGAAATTCCCGACGGCAGTAATCCATCTTTGCCCACGTTCGCGTCCGCCCGCAAAACAGAGTCCGCAACGGCGAAAATTCCCCGCGCGTACGGACATACGGTCACACGCGAACAGCCAGCGCGTATTTTATTTTCGACGCGCCTTTATCCTTTTGCCGGACTTTTTTCGACGCACCTTTATCTTTTTACAAGATTTTTTACGCCGCGCCTGCCCGCCTTATAAAAAATACCCGCCGCATGAAAACGCAAAAAAGGCAGCGGCTCACTCCGGCAAAAAAACAACTGAACCATCGCAAAATCTTCCTGACCCCAGAATATTTCGCAGACCATTCCGCAAGAAATTCCCGACGGCAGTAATCCATCTTTGCCCACGTTCGCGGCTGTACGCAAAACAGAGTCCGCAACGGCGAAAATTCCCCGCGCGTACGGACATACGGTCACACGCGAACAGCCAGCGCGTATTTTATTTTCGACGCGCCTTTATCCTTTTGCCGGACTTTTTTCGACGCACCTTTATCTTTTTACCGGATTTTTTACGTCGCGCCTGCCCGCCTTATAAAAAATACCCGCCGCATGAAAACGCAAAAAAAGGCGGCGGCTCACTCCGGCAAAAAAACAACAAAACCATCGCAAAATCTTCCTGACCCCAGAATATTTCGCAGACTATTCCACAGGCAATTCCCGACCGCGGCAATCCGTTTTTTTCGCATCGGAGCAACAGGACGCAAAACAAATAAGCCGGCGCGAATAAAAAGCCGGGCAAAAAAAGCGCGAACGCCAATCGGCGCGCCCCTCCCGCCGCCGCAATTTCCGCCTTTCCGCAGACGACACAGCCGCCCCAAGCCCGAAATATTCCGCAAATGCGGATATTCCGAAAACGGGTTTTGTTAAAAAAAATTTGACGCATTACGCGATGTTGCCTCCCGACGTTATCCCGGCCGCAGACGGCGTTTCCGCTTCAAAAGCAAATCCGGCGCACCCCCCGAAGAAAATACGGCGGCCTTAAATTGTTTTTTTAGGCTTTACTGGCGTCCGCCTTAACATTAAATTAAAAATCGTTATGAAACGCATTGCCACATTTGCAACATGTATTGTCCTCATGCTTCCGTCGCTGGCCTCAGCCGGCATACACGATCGCGCCAACAGAGACGAATCGAAGGTTCCGCAGTACGAACTGCCGGACGCGCTGTCGGCCCCGCGCGGCGGCGCGAAGGCTTCCTCCGCCGCCGAATGGCTCGGCCTCGTGCGCCCGCAAGTGCGCGACGTGTTTGAAAACGAGATTTACGGGCCGCGCCCCCCGCGGCCGGCCGGCATGACTTTTGAGGAAATCGAGCGCGGAGAGGCATTCGGCGGACTGGGCGAGCGCGTGCAGGTCCGCGCCACGGTGTCGGACGCGAAGGGCAGCCGTTCGTTCGACATTTTAATGTACGTGCCAAAGGGCGCTCCGGGAGAGAAGTTTCCGGTATTTTTGGGCCTGAATTTCATGGGAAACCACGCCGCGTGCGACGACCCGAAAATTCTCCTCAAGGACATTTTCGACAGGGCCGACGGAACCGCAAAAAAGGCCGTCGAATCCGACCGCGGCAAACAGTCCCGCCGCTGGCCGATTGAAAAAATACTCAAGCGCGGTTACGCCGTCGCCACGGTGTATTACGGCGACATATACCCTGACTACCCCCTGCCCGAAGCCGCCGAAAAAAGCGTCTATGCCATATTCGACAAAGGGCGCCTTCCGGCGCGCGGCGGCGCGATTTCCGCCTGGAGCTGGGGGCTCTCGCGCGCGATGGACTACTTGGAGAGCGCGCCGGAAATCGATTCGGAAAAGATAATCCTGTGCGGGCACTCGCGCCTCGGAAAGACCTCGCTGCTGACGGGGGCTCTTGACGCGCGCGCGGCAATCACAATCTCGAACAATTCCGGCTGCATGGGAAGCGCGCTGTCGCGCAGAAAATTCGGCGAAACTGTGGATTTTCTCTGCCTGCAATTTCCTCACTGGCTGGCGGAGGACGCGCACAAATACCGCAATCGCGAAAATAACATGCCGATAGACCAGCACCAACTCATGGCGCTTGTCGCCCCGCGCCCCCTATACATAACGAGCGCCACTGAGGACTGGTGGGCGGATCCGCGCGGCGAATTTTTGGCCCTCATGGAAGCCTCAAAAGTCTATTCGCTATTCGGGGCGAAAAAACTGCCGGCGATTGAAAATTTCAAGCCCGAAGCTCCGTTCTTCGGAAATGTCGGATACCACATGAGGACCGGCAAGCACGACGTCGTCTGGTACGACTGGGACAATTACATAAAATTTGCCGACTCCCGCTTCTTTCCCGAAGGCCGCAAGTAGGGCGAGATAAAAAAATGCGGGGCAGACGCGGACTTTGCGCCGCGCGCTTCGCATTGTGGAATTTAATTTTGCAAAACAGAGGCGGCATTTGGAAACGCCTCCCGTTCCGCCGATTTTTCCTAAGCGTTGCGGCGGCGGGCGCCCTGGAATTGAAATGCGTTTGCAAAACGCGGCTTATGCTTATTTTTCCTGCGGGCGCGCGCTGGAAATTCCCCTCGGATATTCCTGACGCACCGCGTCCGACGATTCCCCTTCGCGCTCCGCTAAAAATCGCGGGTCGACTTTCTTTCTCCCTTATAATTCTCCGTCGCGCTCCGCTTTTATCTTAAAAAAATATTTGCCCGATTCGCAAAGGCCGGCGCGCAAACGCAATTTCAAAACGCCGCGCCGCGGACACAAGCTGACACGCATGCGGCGCATCTATTAAAAATGCAACTATCATTATTAAAGTTATAAAATTATTTTTTATACGCGAAAAATTCCGCACATTAAACTATCCGACATTCCCACTTTAGCAATCTCGCCAAAAAATTTTAAAACCGCGGGCCGCCCCCCCTACTCCCCTTCATACACTTCTCCGACACACTCCGCTTTTATCTTAAAAAATACTTGCCCGATTCGCAAAGGCCGGCGCGCAAACGCAATTTCAAAACGCCGCGCCGCGGACGCAAGCTGACGCGCATGCGGCGTCTGTCAACGGACAGAACGCGCCATATGCGGCGTCGGAAAAAATCGGCGGACTCCCGCGTTTTTTTCTGGCGCGAAAAACTTTTCGGGCAAAAATGCCGGAGATGAAATTTCTCAAGAAAATAGGCCTTGAACCGTTCATACTTCTCATATTTGCGTCCATTGTGCTCGCGTATGCCGCGCCGCAAATAGGAATCGACAGAGAGCCTATATCCATCGGAGACATCGCCAATTGGGGAGTTTCCGCCATTTTCTTCTTCTACGGCCTGCGCCTGGAGCGCGCGGAATTGAAGGAGGGGCTCGTCAACGCGCGCCTGCACCTGTTGGTTCACTTCTCGACATTCGTAATTTTCCCCGTCGCCATGATTTGCGCGATGAAGTTTTTTGGGGCGGCGCAGACGGAAGGAAGCGTTTACTATCTCTGGATTGGCTCCTTTTTTCTCGCGACGCTTCCGTCCACGGTATCGTCGTCGGTGGTGATGGTTTCAATCGCGAAGGGAAACATGCCGGCGGCGATCTTTAACGCCAGCGTATCAAGCCTCATGGGGGTGTTCATAACCCCGCTGTGGATGACGCTATATCTGGAAAAAATCGACGGGGCGCACGGACTTGGCGAAGTCGTGTTCAAGCTGGTGATGCAGGTTATCATTCCCGTTTGCGCGGGAATTTTGCTCAATCCGAAATTCGGCGCGCTCGCGCGGGCGCACAAGAGGGGCTTGAGAATCTTCGACCAGTCGATAATACTTGCCATCATATACACCTCATTTTGCGACTCGTTTTACAAAAAGATGTTCGCCGGCTTTCCCCTCGACACTCTCGCCGTTCTCGCGCTGTCGATGGCTGCCCTTTTCGCCTTTGTCTACGGCGCGGTTTACGCGATTTGCGCGCTGATGAAATTCAACCGCAAAGACACGATTACCGCGCTGTTTTGCGGCTCGAAAAAATCTCTCGTGCACGGCTCGGTAATGGCCAAGGTTCTGTTCGACAATCCGGCGATAATAGGCGTGGTTCTACTGCCGACAATGATATACCATGCAATGCAGCTTATAATAGTCTCGGCAATCGCGGAAAAAATGGGGCGCAAGGAAGAGAAATGACAATTTCTGACCCATGCCGCATAAGCGCTCCCCCGCGCGCGTATTGGGAAAAGCAAAAGGCGCTGAAAGGCCCGCAAATGTCGCCCGCGCGTTTAAAAAAGCCTACGGGCGCAGTCTAAAAATTTCCGCTCCCGGCGCGCGCATGCGGGTTTTTTGGCAAGTTTTTCCCTGCCTCTTTTTTGCGGCACACCGCCATATGCGCGTTGCCCATATGCGCGCCGCAAAACGCGCGATAAAAATCTATGCGGCAACCGGCATAATCGACATATATGCGGACGAATTTTTAAATGCCTCGAAACAAGAAAGCGAATTGTCTAAGATTAAGGTTTTGAGCCAGCCGGAAATGTTTTGAAAAAAATCCCGCCGCCTTGCGCGCAATGAGCCTTTAAGTCCGCACAAACCGAGTTGCCAAACGGCCGCACGCCTATTTGTAAAAAACTCTTTCGAGCGACAGCCCCCGCGCCGGAGCCGCCTGAAACATATTCGAGCGGCGCCTGGATTCCAAAGCGCGAACCAAATCCTCCTTTTTCAGCCTGCCCCGCCCGACGCACACAAGCGCGCCGGTCAAGAACCGCACCATCTTGTACAAAAACCCCGATCCCTCCGCCGTTATCTTAATCTCCCGACCGCGCTTGGAAACTTTCAGCAGGCGAAGCGTCTTGACGGGATCGGACCCGTCATCAACTCCCCGCGAAGCAGAAAACGCGGTAAAGTCGCGCGTACCTACGAGAGCCTCGGCGGCCTCCGACATCGCAGCTATGTCCAGTTTTGAGGCCACAGACCAGCGGTAGCGCGCAATCTTAGGCGGGGCGAACCCCTCGTAAATCCTGTAAACGTAGCGTTTCCCCGCCGCCCCGTAGCGCGCGTGAAATTCGCGGGAAACCCTTGAGACTTTCAGCACTCTAATCGAGTCCGGCAATCCCGCCCCGAATGCGGCAAGAAGCGCGCGGACGGGGTGGCGCCAAGCGGCGTCGAAATGGAACACCTGCGCGTCCGCATGGACTCCCGAATCGGTGCGGCCGCTCCCGTGTATCCTGACTTTCCGCTTAAAGATTTCGGACAACCTGCGCTCCAAAATGTCCTGGACGGAATTTCCGTCCGGCTGGCTCTGCCAACCGCAGTAGTCCGTTCCGTCGTACGCCACGACGCATTTAAAGCGCGCAGGCTCGCCGCTCTCGGCGGGTTTTCCGGAAAATATCTCCGCCAAAATATCGCCCGATTTGCGAAGCGTTTGAGCGGACGCGGAAGCGGGAACGGGCGACTTGCGAACGGCAGCCTCAAGCAAAGACAACGGGGACTCAACTGAAGGCGGCCTGCGGGATTCGCAAACAGACACAGACTTATTGCAGGACGCGGCATCGGACGGGTCGAACGGCGCAGAAGCGGACGCGGCCGCAAATTCCGATGATGACAATTTGCCTGCGGCAAGCCCGGAAGATTCGCAAACGGAACGCGCGGGCGATTCGCGAACCGCAGGCGAAACCGCATGCAACTTTCCTTCCGCGGCCGGGCGAGCGGGCAATTTCCCCGGACATTTATAAATACTGGAGGATTTGGCGTCCACGAACTACCCTTCTTACGCACCGAAGTTCTCCCCGCGGGGTTCGGGGTTCATTCCGCCGTCGATATAGTCCTGGAGCACCAAGGCAATGGCGCGCGAATCGATGTCTCCGCTGCGCCGGTACTTCTTGCGAGCCGCCGTCGTCTTTCCCGCCGCGCGCGGATTGAGCGCGCGCAGGTCGCACTCGGCCTGGAACGAGCTCAAACGCTCGTCGCAACGCTCCACGGGAAGCGGAAAGCGGGCGCGCAGGCCGTCTATAAAGCCGTCAACCTCGCGCGCAATCTCCCCGACGGAACCGTCCATATTGAACGGATAACCCACCACAATCTTGTCTATGCGGCGCGCGCGCACTTCCTCGGCAATGCGCTCCATGCGAGACTCCAAAGTCGCCCCCACAGCCGCTCCAATCGGAACCGCAACGCCCAATTCCGTATCCGCATACGCGAGGCCGAAACGCTTGCGGCCGTAGTCTATTCCCAACAAATTCATACGCTCCACTTCCGCACATTACAAATCCACCCTCGCACTGTCGCCCAAAAAAGGAAAAAACGCGAACAAAAAATAAGTTTGCCAAAACTCCCGCCCCGTCAGTTAATACGGACGTGAACGACCGCATACGAAGACTCTTGGAAGTGCAGGAAAAACACGCGGCTCTTATCAAAGCCGAATCCGAGCTTGCCGGACTGCCGCAAATCCTAAAAAAATTCGACGCGCAACGCGCCGAGACGCTCGACATTCTCGACCGTGAAAAAGCCGAACTGGCCTCCATGCAGAACAGGCGAGCCCAAATGCGCCTAAACAGGCGGGACCTGGAGGAGCGCATTGCAAAATACAAAATCCGCCTTTCGGAAGTCAGAAAAAATGACGAATATCAAATCCTCTCCGCGGAAATAGAGCGCATATCGAAGGAGGCTTCGGACATTGAGGACGAGGAAATCGCCCTGCTGATGCAAATAGATGAAAAATCCAAAGCCGTCGAAGTCTCCGCCGAAAAATGCCGCGCCGAGCTGGAGGAAATATCGGCAGAGGAAAGCGCGCAGCTTGCGCGCAAACCGGGGCTGGAGGCCGCAGTCGACTCCGCAAGGGCGGAGTTCGAACGCGCCAAAAAAGCCGCCGACCCGAATTTTATCGACGCGTATTTGAAGATTTTTTCAAACTCCGGCAGGCTGCCCGCGGTTGTGCCGCTCAAGGGCGACGTGTGCGGAGGCTGCTTCCTAAAGCTGCCCTCCGACGTCTCCGAAATAGCGGCAAAGGAGGAAAATTCCCCCGTATTCTGCGAGCAGTGCGGAAGAATAATATACGTATAAAACAAATTTTTTCCCGGACGCGCAAAAAAACCGCCGCAAAGGGTTTATCGCGCTTTCGGAGCGCGTTTTTGAAATGCGCCTTCGGAAAAATCTCCAATAACCGAAAATGCGGAACCCGCCCCGCGCGTAAGACCGTTATGGGCAATCTTGCCAAAAGCGGCGGCGGCAAGGCGCCAAGCGGCAGGCAATAAGCGGCAAACGACAAGCAACAAACCCTCTGAAAAACTCGGCAATTAAAGAAATGCCCTTCCCCCTTCCGCGCAAAGATTGAAGTGCGCAAACATTGAAGCGCGCAAACATTGAAGCGCGCAAAAATTTTTGCGCGAATCCGAGTTAAAAATTTTTCGGCAAAAACCGGGCGGCGGATTCAATTCCCCCACCCCGATGCGCAAGCCGACATTTTTTACATTCCCGTTTACCCCTCCCCTTTTTGCCAATGCGCGCAAATCGCCGCCGAAGCATTGCCAACGGCGCGCGGATAGATAAAAAATTCGCGCCCAATCTGCGGACGGCTTTAGGCAAAATCGCAATTCGCCCGCGCCGCAGCCGAAGCGTTCCCCAAAAAAAATTTTTTGCCCAATTCCTTTTGAAAATTCGAAAAAAGCGCCGCAAACAGGCGAAAAAACGCATATTTTTTGCTCGCGCCTCCAGGCTAACTCGTTAACCGGCAAATACAAATCCCATGACAAAAACCGGAAAACGGCTTGGTTGCCACATAAAAAATCGGCCCGGACGCCGGACTCGCCTAAAAAAGCCGCTTCGGAGCGCGAAAATTTTTTTCGGCAAAATGCAAGGAATTTATTCAAAAAGTTATTCACATCTGCATTGTGAATAACTTGTACAAAACTTCTTCTTGAAACTTTTAAAAATAGTTAGATTATTGTTTTTATCAAAGGCAAAGAGCGTCCGCCCGGCCATTTTGCGAATGCGCAACGAAGGGGGTTCCGGAGGGGAGATGGTGAGCGCTTAAGTCTCATTATCAATAAATTATACAATTTTCTATGAATTTCATATCCATTCAATACGACGTAAAATCCGCCCGCGACGGCGGATTTTTCAACCTGTGTACGCAACATTTGGGAAGCGAATGCGCACTATCGGCCCACAGTCGGCATGTTGTGAATAATTAGGCATATCCGACCATGGAAGAACTGCTCACAGCCCCATCGGAAATTTGGCAAAGGGCCAAATCTGAACTGCAAAACTGCGTCACCAGAGACTTGTATTCCTCGTGGTTTGAACAGCTGGAATTGGTCGGCGGCGACGCCGAAAAGTTGCTGCTTGGAGCGCAAGGAGAATTTGCCGCGATGTGGATACGCGACAATTTCATGGATATTCTCACAAACCATGTCTCTCTTGCCGCCGGCAGAAGCATGTCGGTCGAGGTGACGGCCTCAAGCAGCTGCATTTCAAAAAAACCGGACGAGGAACCCAAAAGCGCCGCCGACTCCCGCAGAGCCGTTTCCCCCCGCTCCCAAAAATTCGCCCCGCCGCCTTCCATAAAGCCGTGCAATACCTTTGAGACGTTCGTCGTGGGCGAGGGCAACAGGTTTGCGCACGCCGCGGCCCTTGCGGTCGCCCAGAATGTGGGAACGGCGTTCAATCCGCTGTTCATATACGGCGCGACGGGGCTCGGCAAGACGCACCTGATGCATGCCATAGCCCACTTCGTAATGCGAAACAGCCCGGAGAAAAAAATAACGTTCATATCCTCCGAGGCCTTTGTCAACGAATACATAGACGCCGTGCGCGACAACAAGACCCTCGAATTTCGCCGCCATTACCGGAGCATAGACGTGCTCCTGATAGACGACGTGCAATTCTTCGCGGGAAAGGAACGCTGTCAGGAGGAGTTTTTCCACACTTTCAACGAGCTGTTCAATGCGGGAAAGCAGATAGTGCTCTCGTGCGACAAGCCCATCAACGAGGTCGCCGACATCGAGCAGCGCCTTGTTTCCAGATTCGGCTGGGGGGTGTCGGTCGACATTCAGGCGCCCGACTACGAGACGCGGCTGGCCATTCTGCGCAAGAAGATGTCGGCATTGCGCGGAAACGTCCAAATTTCTCCGGAGATTTTAGAGATGCTCGCGCGCCGCTTCACGAAGAACATTCGCCGAATGGAGGGGGCGCTAACAAATCTGGTGGCCTATGCGTCCCTCGTGAACGCCAGCCAACCTCTGCCCATTTCCAAGGCGCAGGAGCTGCTCGCCGAGGCCTTCATGCAGGAGGACGACAACCAGGTTGTCGACATTCAGATTATCCAGAAGAAGGTCGCCGAATACTACAAGATAGACGAGGCCGAAATATGCGGAAAGCGCCGCACGGCAAACATAGCCATGGCGCGGCAGGTGGCGATGTTCATATCGCGCAGGCTCACGACGCACTCGCTTCAGGAAATAGGAAAGCAGTTCGGCAATCGCGACCACGGAACGGTAATGCACGCCATGAACGTGGTGGACACGGCGATGAAAAACAGCGACAATTTCAAGAGGTCGGTCGAGTACCTCTTAAACGCGCTCTCGCTCTGACGCGCTGCAGGAATCGGTTGGATTTCGCAAGCCGAAAAAACGGGCGCGGATTTCAAAATTAAAGACGCAAATTTCAAAGTTAAAAAAACTTTTTCCGTCCCGTTATGCGCGGCAAAAACTTCCCCTCCAAATGGCGAAACTAAGGCGCAAAAGTTTGAAAGTCCAAAGGCCCTAAGCGAAAAAAAAATCAATACCGGCCGAGCGGAGAAATCGTCTTAATTCCCGACTGCCCGCATGCCAAGACTCCGCCACTTTTTACCAAAGAGTTTGCCGCATTGTCGATGTTCCGCCATTCGCGGTTTCCCCGACGGACGTCTCTTTGTCCGCCGCGATTTTGCCGGCCGCAATACTTTTGGACACCCCGCCG
>QALA01000020.1 GCA_003343565.1 Verrucomicrobiota bacterium
AAAAAAAGCCGCCGTTCAAATTTTTGCCCGCCCAAAAAAGACCCGTCAACTTTTGGAAGCCGCGGCGCCGCATTTGAACGGCGCACGCGCCGCGCGCCTTAACTTCAAACGCCCCCGATCGCAACGGCGCGCCGCGCGGGCGCGAAACAAAATCTTTGGCGTTCAACGTTGTATCGTGAAGTTTGATTTTGGAAACATGAAGTAGGATTTGGAAAAAGATTCTTGATAGTAAGGTTGGAATGGCGGTTCAGGGGAGATTGTAAAGGGAGTTCAGTTTATATTAAACTTGGAACAGGACGAAAACCTTTCCAAATCTTACTTCATTTGGGAAGCTGCCGGCGCAAAAGTTTCCGAACTTAAATTCGGCCGACAAGTCCGCCTCAAAGCCTTTAAATTCCCGCCATTTCCCATTATTTCCCGCCATTTCCCATCTCCAATCTCATCTTTCAAATATCAATGCGCATAAATCCGGCTCGGAGAAAAATTTTAAGTCTGCCTTGAGGCGCGTGTTCCGGGAAAGACCACGAACTTTCCGCGCGCGGTAAAAACTTCCTCGCACTCGGAGTCGTATATTTCCGACAAGTTTTGCGCCGTGAGAACTTCCTCCGCCCGCCCGAACAAAAACGGTTCTCCGCCCTTTAAGAGAAGGCAGTTGTCGGCATAGGCAAGCGCGAGATTGGGGTCGTGCAAAACCGCGAATGCCGAAACTCCGCGCGCGCACATCTCGCAGACGGCGCGCATGGCGCAATGCGCATGCGAAGGGTCCAAACCCGCGGAAGGCTCGTCGAGAAAGAGCCCCTTGCCCGCCATTTCCCCTCCGTCCTCCAGTTGGAATATTGCGCGCGCAAGCTGGACGCGCCGCTTTTGCCCTCCGGAAAGCTCCGAGTATTTTCTATCCTCCACCCCGAAGAGGCCGACTTTCTCCAATGCCGAGCAAATCCGCCCGCCCTCGCCCGGAGCCGCGCAAAAAACTCCGCCTCGCGCAAATCCCCCGAACGAAAGCATTTCAAACACGGCGCAATCGAACTCGGAATGCGTCTCCTGCTCCAATACGGAACGGCGCAATGCAAGGCCGCGCGCCGAAATTTCCCGAAGGGGCTTTCCGCCGAAAAAAACCTCGCCGGACGACGGCCTTAAAAATCCCGTCAGGACCTTCAAAAGGGTGCTCTTTCCCGCGCCGTTGGCGCCCAAAACCGCGGTAAATTCGCCGTCGCGCATAATCAGGCTGACGTTGTTTAGGGCGTTGACTTCGCCGTAATTTACGCAGACGCTCCTTGCCTCTATCATTTTTCGCCCCTCCCAAACTTAAGCAAAAATACGAAAAACGGAACGCCCAAAAGCGACGTGATCACCCCGATTGGAACGGGATCCGCCGGATTTGCCGCGCGGGAGAGCAAATCCGCCCCGACCATCAGGAGCGCGCCGGCAAGCGCGGAAAGCGGAAGCAAGCGGCGGTTGTCCGGCCCCGTCCAAAGGCGCATTATGTGCGGTATGACCAGCCCCACAAACCCTATTATGCCGCATATCGACACCGCGGCCGCCGTCATCAGCGAAGTGGCCGCAATGCACGCGCGCCAAAGCAGCTTTACGCGCACCCCGCTGTGATACGCCTGTTCCCACCCCAAAAGGAGCGCATTCAGCCCGCGCGCGCAAGCCATAACCGCAATCCACGCCGGAACGGACGCGAGCGCGGCGTAGGCTATCGAGTTCCAGTCGGCGTTGTCGAGCGAACCGAGCATCCAAAAAATATAGCTTTTCAATCCCGTCTCGCGCGCCGAATAGAGAAAGAATCCAACAATCGCGCCGCAAAGCGCGTTGACCGCAATTCCGCCGAGCAGGCAGGAGAGTATTTTGCCGCCGCGGCCGAGCGCGCAGACAAACGCCGTCGCCGCCAATCCGAACACAACCGCCCCGACCTGCAAGGACACCAGCGACAGCGCTCCGCCGAAGAAGCTCATTGCCACGACCGCGCCCAATGCCGCCCCCGCAGACACTCCCATAACCGAAGGATCGGCAAGCGGATTTCGGAACAGCGCCTGCATCGTCGCCCCCGCAAGCGAGAGCGACACCCCCGCAATCAGCGCAACGCACAGCCTCGGAAGCCGTATCTGAAAGAAAATCAGCTCCGCCGACGGCCCGACCTTGCCGCCGAGCAATATATCGAACGGCAGCGAGAAATCCGCCCCCGAAGATCCGGTCGAAAGCGACGCGAACGAAAGCGACGCCAAAGCAAAAAAAAGCGCGCAACCTGCAAACGCCGGATTGCGCAAAATTCCCCGTTTGCGCGCGCGCAAACTGAGCTTTCCGCCGTCAAAATCCGCTCTGGCAGACCGGACAGCCATACATGCCGCCTAACGGCGCGGACCGTAGCTGCGACGCGGAGGCATAGCCGGCCTCGGAGCGTCGGAATTTTTCAGGCGGTAAACGATGCGCGCCTTTTCCAAATCCTGGGGGAACATCTCCATCTTAACTTTGTCGCCCACCGTGAGCTTGATGAAGTTCTTGCGAAGCTTGCCCGATATGTGGGCAAGTACTCGATGTCCGTTCGCTATCTCGACCCTGAACATCGTACCGGGCAAAACCGCCACGACCTTGCCCTCTATTTCAACACAATCGTCTGCCATGCTTTTTTGATTTTTTACTGTAAAAACTTCATAATTTTGTTTTTCTCGCACCATAGTCAACATTAAAAACTCGCAAATACCGCCAAAATGCCGGCAAAAACCGTTCCGCCATGCCCGTTCGCACCGATGCGCCCGTCGTACTTGTCGCGCGGCGACGAATTTTTCATGAAACTGGCCTACAATCAGGCTCTCAAGGCGTGGGCAAGCGGCGAAGTCCCCGTCGGAGCCGTGGTAGAATACGGCGGGGAGATAGTTGCCGCCGCCCACAACATGGTGGAATCCGCGCGCGACCCGACGGCGCACGCGGAAATGCTGGCCATCACCCAGACCGCAATGAAACTCGGCGGCTGGCGGCTCAACGGGGCGACAATCTACGTCACTAAAGAGCCGTGTCCCATGTGCGCGGGAGCATGCGTAATGTCGCGCCTGACAAGGGCGGTCTA
This sequence comes from Verrucomicrobiota bacterium, assembly GCA_003343565.1. Taxonomy (GTDB): domain Bacteria; phylum Verrucomicrobiota; class Verrucomicrobiia; order Opitutales; family Intestinicryptomonadaceae; genus Merdousia. The sequence goes on from QALA01000020.1 coordinate 3,068, forward strand.
CGCCGTGGAGGACTCCGCCATGGGGTTTCTCGGCGGAGCCATGAAATTTCACGAGCTTTCCACGCTCAATCATTCGCTCCAAGTTTCCTCCGGCGTACTGAGGGAAGACTGCCTGAAAATGCTGAAAACATTTTTCGCCCTAAAGCGGAATATGGACGGGCAGCGCGCATAAATGGCGTGCCAATAAATAATGCGCTAAAATAAGCGACGCAAGCGGGACGGCGCGTATGGGACAGCGCGCGCGAAACGGCGCGCGAAAATGCGGCGGAGCAATAATGCGAGCGAATCCCCCTCCCGCCCTTCCTGAATCCGCAAAAATCTGTCCGAGCGTCCGAAATGCGCCAAAACTTGGCACGCCAAATAAGCCCCGCTTTATAATTCGTTTAAAAAAAATAGGCGCGAAGAATACGGACGTTTTCAATGGGCGTTTTCGACAGGTATTTTCGGCAGGCCAGGAGTGCGCGTTGCCGATGCGCGTCGGCGCCCATGCGCGGAGACGTTTTCGGCAGGAAAGGTTGCGGCTTACGGTTTCGGAATCGAACATGTGAAATACCTCCATCGGGCCCCTACAAATTCCAAAGCAGAAAGAAAAATTGGAAGAAAAAATTGCGTCCCGAAAGATTTGCCTGCGCCGATTGCTGCGCCGTATGTTGCGCCGAGGCGCGACCGGCTTCCCGCCGTCTGCGCGCACTGCCCGGCGGCGACTATCGAAAATTTCGCATGCGCTCCGCAAAGGGAGAAAAACTTGAATAAACCTCCCAGCCGATTTGACGGCAATCCGTTTCAGACAGCCTCGCCTCCAAAACCCTTTTCAAAATCCGCTTCAAAAAGCTTACCATGCGAAATCTATCGACAATTTTCCGCCTCCAAGTTCCCGTTTCCTACAAGCCGACAATTTCTACAACCTACCCTCCCCACCCCGACGTCCCTCCACACCGCAAATTGCGCGACGAAAACTTCCGGCCGACAACTGCGCGACGGCGGCGGAATATCGCGGCGGCTCCTCTTCGCGGCGGATGCTTATCCGGCAGATTCTTCCAAAGCGTTTGCCAGACCCGCCTTCCAACGGGCGGCAAAGACGAATCCGAATAGTCCGTTTTTATTGCGGAAACGATTGCCCCATTCATTTTTTATTTTCAGCGCGCGCAATGCCGCACACCCCCAAAAAAACTCGCCTTTCCCGTCCAATCTCCGACATTGCCGAGACCGGACGCGCCGCCCGCAAAGATGCAAAATATGCTTGATAAGCAATAGAGCTCGGATTATCCTAAAGACCATGAAGAGGAAATTGCTTGCATCGGTTTTCATTTGCGCCGCGCTCGCGCCGGCATTTTCGGCCGCGGCGAACAACGGCTACAATCCAAAGATAAACCGCCTCGTCTGGTCGGACGAGTTCGACGGAAGCGGAATGCTCGACGGCTCAAAGTGGGGCTATGAGGAGGGATACATTCGCAACAAGGAAGCGCAATTCTACACCCGCGAAGATTCAAAGAACGTCCGCAGGGAAAACGGCATACTGACGATAGAGGCGCACAAGGCTGCCGACGGCAAAATAACGTCGGGCAGCGTGAACACGCTGGGGAAATTCGACTTTCTGTACGGGCGCGTCGAAGTTCGCGCTAAAGTTCCCAAAGGCAGGGGCACATGGCCGGCGATATGGATGATGGGAACGGACATAAAGAAGGTCGGGTGGCCGAAATGCGGGGAGATAGACATATTGGAACAGGTGGGATTCAATCCCAAGAGCTTTCAGGCCAACGTTCACACATACGGCAGCATCAGGCTCGACAAAAACGGCAAGTACTCCATTCCAAAAGGGTGGAAAAAAATCTTCGAGAACTACGAAGACTGGCACACATACGCTCTGGAGTGGTATCCGGACACGCTAAAATTTTTCTACGACGGCGAATTTATCGGCGAATACAAAAAAGACGACAAATACCCCGAACACTGGCACTTCAACAAGCCGATGTACCTGTTGATAAACCTCGCCATAGGCGGCTCGTGGGGCGGGCAAAAAGGCATAGACAACGCCATATTTCCGGCGCGCTACGAGATAGACTGGGTGCGCTACTACAAGGAGTAGCAAAAGGAATACTTCCGGTTTCGCGCCGGCGCTTGCCGTCCATGCCGACGGCGGGCGCCGCCCGAAATTCCCAGTTAAAATTCGAGCGTCAACGCCGCTTTTTGCCCTGTACTTCGCCTGCCGCGCGCGGCGCAAAATCGAAGAATCGACGGCAAAAAATTCCGCTCAATTTCGCACATATTCCGCGCGGGTTCACGCAAATTCCGCAAAACGCTCCGCTCGGCTAAACGAAAAAGAGGCGAAAAAACAACTGCGCATGCGGCGCGCGTCAACCCCGCATGGCGCACGCGCAAAAGAAAAATCCGCCAAGTTTCCGCATGCGGCGCAGACGCAACTCCGAAGGGGAAAGCCCTTTTTTTTCATTCCGCAGCACAGATACAACCCCGAAAGAAAGGCTTCCCGCAAAGAGAGCTCTCCTACAAAAACTCCACGGCAACCGCGTCCGCCAAGAGCCTGCCGCGCCGCGTTAATTTAATCGAGCTGCCGAGCGCTTCCGCCAGCCCCTCCCGACAGAGCTTTTCCGCGGTGTCCAGATAGGGCGACGCGTCTATCTCCGGAAAGCGGCGCGACAATTCCGAAAGGTCCACTCCGTCGGACATTCGCAGGCCGAATATTACGGAGTCGGAAAAAAGCAGCCGAGCCGTGAGCCTTACCACATCTTCCCTGACGGGGCTGCCCTTCCCGATTCCGCCCGCCCACGCATCGAGCGACATCGGATTGCGCCTGCGCTCGGCGCGCCACTGGCTTGCCGCCGACGGGCCGAGGCCTATCCATGATGCCATGTTCCACGTGCAGAGATTGTGCAGGCATCGCCCGCCGGATTTGGAGTAGTTCGAAATCTCGTACTGCGAAAATCCCAAAGACTCCAGCCTGTCCATGGCGATTTCATAGAGTTCGCCCTCCCGCTCCCTGCTTGGGAGGTCGTCGGAACTTCCCAGGGCGCGCCCCGCGCATGCGGAAGTCGCGCTTTCAAATTCGAGGCAATACGCGCTTATGTGGTCGACCGGCTGGCTTGCGGCCGCGTCGAGATCGTCCTCCCACTCGCGGCGCGACTGCCCCTTCGCGCCGAATATCATGTCTATCCCGAAGTGTTCAAAACCGGCGTCCGCTATGATTTCAATCGCCCTGCGCGCGGCGGAAGGCTCATGCGAGCGGCCCAGAGCCGCAAGAGTCTTTTGGCTGAAGCTTTGCACGCCGAGGGATATTCGCGTCACGCCCAAGCTTTTTAGCAGCTTCAGTTTGCCCGGAGTCAAACCGGTCGGAGCCGCCTCGACGGTCCACTCCGACGGCGTTCCGAAGGGCGCGAGCATTCGCGCAAGCTCCTCCAGCTGGGATTCGCTCAAAACCGTCGGCGTTCCGCCGCCGAAAAACACTGTGTCCGCGCGAATCGGAGCGGGCCTTCTATTCAGCACGGGATCGCAATCCTGAGAAAATCCGCCGCAGTCTCCGGAGGGCGCGGAACTTTCGGCCTCCGCGCGCGTCAAATCAATTTCGGCGCGCATCGCGTCGAGATAGGCGCGAATGTCGAGGGGAGTCGGAACGCGCTTGTAAAAACGGCAATACGCGCACGCCTTCGCGCAAAAAGGAACATGCACATAAATTCCCAATTTTTTGAAAATGGCTTGCATACGCGCGCATATTTTTTATATAGAAACGCTATTATTTTACGGCGATTAGTCAAAATGAAAAAATTTACGCTAACCATAGGCGCGCTCGCCGGTCTCCTGTTAGGCGGCTGCGCGGGACTTACAAACCTCACTCCCGAAAACGTTCCGGAGAACGCTTCGCGCACATATACGATAAGCATGAGCGCGCACATAAACGACGGCAGCGTAATTCAGGACTCCATCAAGCCGTCCATCGTCATAGACGGGGAGGTCATTCCCATGAGGGAGGCCGTCGACATGAAGCACGAACGCATCTACGAGTACGACTACGTAATGCCGAAAAACCGCAAGGAGGCAAAGTACTACTTTCTGCTCGATTACGACGTGGAAAACAAGGTGGAAGGGGTGTCCAAGCACAGGCAGATGACAAGCCGGACGGTTTACGTGCTGCGCCCGACGTCGCGCTATGTGGTGAGCATGCAGAACGAGCGCGGGCCGGTCGGCTCCCAAGTGCCGGTTCTGGGCAGGGGCTTTGACAGGCTCGACAGAATCATTGTGGGCGACATCTACGCCGACACCGAATTTGTCTCGCGCACGACGCTCATGTTCACCGTCCCCCCGCTGCAATCCGGTAAGAACTACGACGTCAACCTTGTAAATACGAAAGGCGAAGAGACGTGGGTCGGGCAGTTCCGCGTCGACGCCTCTACCATGAACGTTTCGCCCGCCTCGGTCGACCTGAAGGGCGGGGAGATTTGCACGATGATTTTCAACATCGGCTTCAAGGCCCCGAAGGGCGGCTATCCGATAGACATAAAGACCAACATTCCAAGTTCCATAATCATGGACGAAGTCGCCGTTCCGGAGGGCAAAAATTCGACGGCGGTCACGCTGAAGGCGGCCGCGCCGGGCAAGGGAATAATATACGTCAACGCCGTGGGATTTGCGGAAAAGCAGATACCCGTGAACATATCGGAGCCCGACAGCGCGGGCGACACTCTTCGGGACGCCGCGCAAGCCGCGCGCAAAATCGACGAATCCATAAAGGGCGGCGAGGGTAATAAGGCCGGCAACGGCGACAAGGCCGCCCCGCAGAAGCCGGCCGCCGGAGCGGATTCGGACAAGCCGAAAAACGCCGCGCCCGCAAGGGAAACGGAACCCGCGGTGGAAGCCATCAATGCGTCGGCAAAATAGTTTATGGCGTTGAAAATATCCAAGAGCGGCCGCGGAAAGTCCCGCGGCGGCGAGGCGGAGGCGCTCAGCAGCGAACAGCCCATTGAATGCGTGTTCGCGGACATGTCGGACAGGCTGATGAAAATTCAGCGCGACCTTCTCATGCCCGCGTTCATTTTTGAAAACGAGCGGGTGCAAAACACCATAACGTTTTTCGGCTCGGCGCGGATAAAGCCGGAGGCGGCGGCGATTGCCGAGCTCAAGGCGGTTCAGTCGAACGAAAAATTGGAGGGCGCGGACCGCAGGGAGGCGTTGTCGAAAGCCAAGACGGCTGTTGAAATGTCCAAGTACTACACGCAGGCCGAGGAGCTTGCCAGGCGTTTTCAGGAGTGGTCGAACACGCTCGACCTTCCGGAGGACGAGAAGTTTTACATCATGACCGGCGGCGGGCCGGGAATAATGGAGGCCGCCAACAGAGGCGCGTACATAGCCGGCGGCAAGACCGTCGGCGCGACGATCACCATTCCCGACGAACAGGCCAGAAACACCTATGTGCGCAACGGCGTGTGGATAAACTTCCACTATTTTCTGATGCGCAAATTCTGGCTATTGTTCTTCGCAAAGGCGCTGATAGCCTTCCCCGGAGGAACGGGAACGTTCGACGAATTTTTCGAAGTGTTTACGCTGATGAAAACCCGCAAGACGGACCACTACATTCCCACTGTGCTTTTCGGCAAAAAATTCTGGGAAAATGTCGTGGATTTCGACTACATGGTAAAGACCGACGTAATTACAAAGTCGGACCTAAAATTCTTCCGCTTTGCCGATTCCGTGGACGAGGCGTACGAGTTCGTCACTTCGGAGCTTGAGCGCACTATGAAGCTCAAGCCCATAAAATAGCAATACGGCCGCTTGTTTCACCGGGAAAGGACGCCGCTCTTGTCGGCGTCCTTTGTTTTTTTCTGCGCCGCCCCTCCCTTCCATGCGCGTCAAGCGGCGTCCTCCCCCACGCTCGAAATGGCCCGCGCAATAAATTGCCGAAAAACATTTTCAAAAAACGCCCTCACGGCGAATCAAACATATTCTCCCGCCGCTGCGACAATCAAAACCGGCGCAACGCACAGACAAGCTGATTTTCCCGCGAACCTTTTCGCCCGTTGAATATCTCCCGTAAAAAATGGGCGGTTCAATATAGCCGGTTTCCGGCGCGCGGCGGATAAAAGGCCGGGCGGCGCGACAAAGCCTGCGCGCCCGAATTGCAAAAACCGAAATCCAAAAAACCGAATTTTCTAAAGAGCGAATTTCGCGGAAAACAAATTTCCACCGCGAGACGATTGAGGAAACGACCCGAATTTAAAAGAGTTCGACCGACCGTCAAATATGCCGCCGCGCGACGACTGTATAAAATTTTTCAGTGTGCGCAAAAAAACGCGGAAAAATCCGCGAACTTCGACGCGTTTTTTTAGACAAGCCACGTAAGAAACTTCAGACAAACTCCGCAAGAAACAAAATTTAAACCGCCGAAGGGCGGCGAGAGACCCTGCCGATAACCGCTGGCGCGAAGAGTGGGAGAGGTAGGGAAACGGGAGGGAGGAAAGAAGCGCCGAAATACGGAGTGCGAATTGTTGCGACGGAATCGGAAATTAAAACATATCTGTCTTAATTTAATTAAGTTGACACATTCGCATTACGCCTTTTTAATAAAAATTATAACAAGATCCAAATTATGAAAAACCCGTCCTCTGTCATCTTAATTTGCATATTCCTATTCGCCGCAGTCTGCGCGCGCGCGCAAACCTATTATTTCGATATAGAGTCATTCATAGCCGACACCCAAGACTGGCAGCAAGTCAACCTCAGCGACACAATATGGAGCGACGGCGGCGAAACGAAATCCTATTGGTATTCAGACTCGTCGTTCACTTCGGCGGTGACCGACGCCTCGTTCTCGTTCCTGGACAATGCGGAAAATTCGGTGGTTGTCGGCGGCGGGACGGCGTCGGCGGTTTCCACGCTCACTAAGGGGCGTTCGCTCGTCATAGACGGAGACTTCAAGGTAAATTTGGCCTCGCTGGAATCAACGGGCACCAAAACGCACAGCGGGTCGAACGGATTGGCCTTTTTCAAAGGGGCGACTTCCGACAACACAATTAAAATCGGCTCCTATATAGGCGGCAGCAACAGCGAACATCTCGGCTTCGGCGGGAGCGGCACCGCGCTCTACATCGGCGAAATCACCCTCCGCGCGATAAATCTCGGCTGCGCCCACGACCCGCTCAATTATCTTGAAATCGGCACGATCAATCTGCAAACAGCGAACAACAATAAGTCGTCCTATTTTGCCGCCGCGGGGGAAGGCAGAAGTGCGGAAAATCCCGACGTAAAAATCGGGGTTTTGACCTCCGGCTTGTCGACCTCGTCGGCATCGACCATACTGGCGTACGGCGAAAGCTCCTTCTGGCCGGACTCCGTCCCGACAATAACGGCCGACTCCTACGCGCAGATTTCGAGCATCACCGGAACCGCCGGCATAGGAATGGGGCCGTCGAATGCGGCGAGTACCGGAAGCGTCACATACGTGCTGACCAATTCGGCAAACGCCGCGACCTCCGGCAGCATAGTGCAATTTGCAAACACCGCCACTACTAGCCTAAACGCGGATTGGATGACGACCGACGGGGCGAAAGTCCACCTGCTGATGAGCAGCCGCAGCCCCGACGGCAGCTTTTCAAACGCGACGCAATCGTTCACCGGCGACTACATGGTAATTTCCGGAAACGTCACCCTTCAGAGCGGAAAACTCCTGATAAATTACGGCGCGGTGGGCAACGATATGTCCAAGGGGTCGCTCATATTCGACAGGGCCGCGTCCGCTCCGATTGCCTCTTTCGGCTCCAGCGCAGACATAGGCTCCGCCTACCAGTTCAGCGACATTCGCGTCGACGGCGGCGGAGAAATCGTAGTGCGCGTCGAAAGCCGCGACAACTTCGACAGAATAGCCCTGTCGTCGGGCGGAATAAGCGGAAGCGGAACGCTCGTTGTGGACTTTGACACCACGGCGGAATCCGAACTTTACGAATTGGTCGTGGAAGACATAAGCCAGGGGTTGCAAATCATATCGTGGATCTCCGGGAACTCCTGCACGGCAGCCATAGAGGGCGCGGTAAAATCCTTCAAATACACGATTGACGGAGAGGAAATCGAATACGCCTTTGCCAGCATGGCGACCGACACGGGACTTTTGGTCGGTTATGTCGCAGTTCCGGAACCGGCAGAATGGGCGGCGATTATCGGTCTTTGCGCGCTTGCGCTCGCACTCCGGCGCAGGCGCAAATAGCGCGCGGCCGCCAAAGCGTCCGCCGGATTTTGAACCTCCACGGCGGGCAAATCCGCCTGCGGCAGTTTAAATTTTGCGATGCGCGCCGAAAATCCGTTTTTTTAAATTTCAAGCGTTTGAAGCGCATTTCTTCAAGAGCTTGTTCAATAGTTTAAAAAGCGAATTCCGTTTTGGGGGATTCGCTTTTTTCGGCGCTCGAAAAGCGCGGACAAGATTTTTAATTATGCGAATTTAAATATCCGCAAGGCCAAGAGATAAAGGCATAAAACCTGTTTTTTAGCCGCCGCATATTTTCAAATTTCAAAGCGCGGCGGCCGACGCATCGGCGGCGCGTTCGGGAAATTTTCGTAAAATTCCGAAAGAAACTCCGCGCAAGGCGAAAACAACGGCAGAAGTCGAGAAGCGAGAGCCAAAAGAATGCGAAGGCAGGCTCTTTATCCTCTCTCTTAAAAACACTTGACACTTCAACATGCCTTATTATAATTATTTTTAATTTAAAATTTTAATCAAAGCCGCAATAACTATCATGAACTCTTTATATGGACGCCTATTTGCAACCGCCGTGCCGCTGTTTTGCGCCGCGGGCTTGTTCGCCGAATCATACTATTTGGAATCCACCCAGCGCGAATTGGGCACCGGAGATTTTGTAGGATTCAATCCCACGGCGGATTCCAACCAATTCACGGCCACCCCGGAAATACCGGAGGGCGGCATAACCTCCGAAGACGACGTCACCCTCGAATGGTTCTCGGACATCAGCGGAGCCAATGTGGACGTGAACACCTTTGAATTTATATCCAGCGGCCGCTGGAACAACGGGTTTTCCTTCAAGAACAATGTCGTCATAAAGGCCCGCAATATCATTTTCAAATCCCACTGGAACAATAAGACTGACACAAACAACGGAATCGTTTACGACCCGAACAACTCCGACGTGCGCGACGCCCAAATTCTCAACATATACAGCGCGAATCTCACCCTCATGGGAAATTTTGACAACTCGTCCGCCATTTTTTACATTGGGCAGCCCTATTCGTCGGGGGTATGTTCACTCACTCTGGCGGGGTACGACGCGAACACCTCCGCCACATACAACTTTGACTACATATCTTTCAACTATGACTCCAAGGAGTCAGGACAAAACACGCTGACCATAAATGACGGCGCGAATGTCAGCATCAGAAGAGTGTATTTCTCGTCGAAAAATATCGCCGAGAGCAAGACTTCAACGGTCAATCTCAACGGGGGAACGTTTGAGGTCAGAAACGAGATAAAAGTTCAAGGCAACGGCGACAGCATTACATTCAACCACGGCGGCGGAACGCTCAAGGCCTCAGAAAACGACCTGACGATCGGATTGAACGAAACGACGGCAAATCTCGCCTACAACCTCGGAAGCGGCGCAACCTTCAGCGTCAATTCCGGCAAAACTTTGACAATAGAAGACGGCGTGACGATTTCGGCCATAAGCGGCCAAAATGCCGACATCAGAGTGGCCGGCGGCGGAACTATGAAGATCAACGCCTCCGTCGACGCCGTAAACGGCGCGGTATCGGTCTCCGAGAACAGCGTTTTGGATTTGGGCTCTTCGTGGGTGTCGAACGCGCAATCCGTCTCGATAGGGGCCGGCTCGTCGATAACTACCTCCGGCAACATCGAACTTTCCGACGCATCTAAAATCGTGCTCTCCATATCCGGCGCTACGGAGTTCGCATCGCTTGCGGGCGCCTCAGTCACCACTTCCGGGGAAGGATACGGCTCCTTGATATTCGACATAAACGCGGCGGCTTTTGAAGACGGAACGGAATTTTCAATATCGCTCTCCGAATTGATTGCGGCAAGCGATATCGATTGGAGCAAATTCGACATTTCCGCAGGCGAATATTCCTACTCAATCGACGGATCCAACATTACGTTCCAAGTTCCCGAACCGTCGGCCTACGCGGCCGCATTGGGGGCGTTGGCTTTGGCTTTCGCGGCCTTTAGACGCCGCCGATAGAGGGACGTTTGCCGCATTGAAATGCGGCCGTATTTGAGAATGCGCGCTTCGACAACCCGCAAGATGTCAGGCGCGCTTTTTTTGCGGCAGTTAAAAACTGCCGGAAAGTCGTCGCGCGGTTTGGTTTGCAGTTGCGCGGCCCGATTTGCAAAAACGGAAAGCTGCTTGGCAATGCGCCGCATTTTGGAATATATAACATTTAAATCATTTAAATACCCGCGGGAAAAACGGCTTTCGGAGGAAAACTATCTTGGGAAGCGGCTTGCGGGGGGTATCCTCAAGAAAGCAGCTTGAAAAAAACGCCTCAACGATACCTCGCCCCGCTTGCCGACAGACGGACGCCGTCGTTTGCCCGAATGAAACGCCCCCGATTCGATTCATTCCGCCCCGCGCAAAATCGGCGAAAGAGGAGGCGCTTTTATAAAATATTCTCTTTTTTCCAAAAAATCCGGCGGTATATCGTGAAGTTTGATTTTGGAAAAATGAAGTAGGATTTGAAAAAATGTTCTTGGGAGGAGTGTTGTAATGAAGATTCAGGAAGGTTGCAGGGGGGGCAGCTTATGTTAAACTTGGAGCAAGGGCGAAAATCTTTCTAAATTTTACTTTATTTGGGGGTATCGGCGCAAAAAGTTTCCAGATTCAAATCCGGCGACAAGTTCGCCCCAAGGCCTTTAAATTCCCGCCATTTCCCGTTATTTCTCGCCACTTCCCGTTTCAAATTTCATCTTTCAAACATTAGCGGCGCGGCGCGCCCGCAAAACGCCGTTTCGTAAAAAATCGAACTTAGCCGCGCATCATGAAACGCTCTCCACAAATCCCCCGCCCAAAACCACCGGCGGCAAGTGGAGGGCGAGAATCTGTCCGGCGGCGAGCGCGCGCTGCGGAACGTCGAAATCCACGCGCGCACAACCTTCCGAAAGCGGCGTGAACTTGGCGCCGACAAGCCCGTCGCGATACCTCACGCGAGCCTCAATCCGAACGGGCGATTCGAGTTTTTTATTTATCCAATTTATTCCGCCGATAACCGCGCTCGTCGAATAGAGATTCTCGGCTTCCGGGGATTCGAAATCGACGCGAAGCACGTTCGCATCGCAGTCCTTTGCGACGACGACATATCTCTTTCCGTCCGCATTCGACGGCACGCCAATCCCCTTGCGCTGCCCGATTGTATAGTTGAAAAGCCCCCTGTGCTCGCCGACCTTGCGGCCGGCGGCGTTTACGATGTCCCCCCGCTTTTCCGGAATGTGACGGCGGAGAAAATCCTGTATGCGAATCTTGCCGAGAAAACATATTCCCTGGCTGTCCTTTTTGTCGCAGTTCGGCAGGGCGTTCATTCTGGCCAGATCGCGCACCTGGCTTTTCAACAGCGAACCTATCGGGAACACCGCGTCCTGAAGCTGGCTCTGCGTTATCATGGCCAGAAAGTAGGACTGGTCCTTTCCCGGATCCGCCCCCATTAGAAGGTCTTTAGAGCCGTCTGCGTTCAGCCTGTCCTGACAGTAGTGCCCGGTGGCGACCTTTGAAAATCCGCGCGCCTTTGCGTATTCGAGAAATTTGCCGAATTTCATTTTCCGGTTGCACATTGCGTCGGGATTCGGCGTGCGGCCCGCGCGGTATTCGCCGACCATGTAATCCACCACCTGCTCGCGGTACTCGCGTATAAAATCCACAACCTCGAAGGGCACGCCCGCGCGCTTTGCGCAGGCTTCGGCGTCGAGAATGTCCCGGTGCCACGGACAGTCTCCAAAGACGTCAATTCCCTCCTCGTTCATCCACGTCTTCATGTAGGCCGCCGACACTTCCGCCCCGCCCTGCTTCAACAGAAGCATTGCGACCGCGCTGTCGACGCCGCCGGAAAGCGCAACCATAATTTTTTCGCCCATATTCAAAAACGCAAACTGAAAGCGATAAATTGTTTTTGCGCGCGCGCAACAGAAAAAAAATCTTTCGCCGCCGTTAACCGCAATGCCGCCGCCGCACCGCTCGCAGCCGTTAGCCTTCAATGCTCACAGCCGTTAACCTCTATACCGCTGCCGCAATGCCACATCTACGCGCCGCCGCATGTTGCCGACGCGCCATCGCCAATTGTCGCGAAAGCCCTCACGCCAACGCAACACCGCCGCTAACCGCCACGTTGCCGCCGCACCGCTCACAACCGTTAGCACCCAATACTCACTACCGTTAATCTACGCACTGCCGCCGCAATGCCACATCTGCGCGCCGTCGTGCCGCCGCATTGTCGCCGCGCCATCGCCAACTGTCGCGTAAGCCCCCACACAACGCAACACTCCCGTTAACCGCCGCGCCGTCGTCAGCGCGCCCCATTCCCGCGCGGAGTAAAAAGCGATGGAGATTCTTCCGCGCGCTATCTGGATTTATACCAGCCGGGAACTATCGAGTACTTTTTTATTTTGTAGTTTATCATGCGCGCGCTGAGCCCAAGCTTGCGGGCGGCCGCGGCGGCCTTCCCGCCGGAGGACTTCAACGCCTCGGTTATAAGCTCCCTCTCGAACGACTGCACGAGCGACAGAAAGTCCAAATCCTCCCCGCGGGCCTCTTTTGAAGAGTAGTTCGCGCGCACCTGCGCGGTGAGATCGTATCCCGAAATCGCGGAGTCGTGCGACGAATCGACGGCGTGTTCGATGCAGTTTTCAAGCTCGCGCACATTGCCGGGCCACGAGTAGACCGTCAGCATGTTTATCGCGGGGGTGGAAATTCGCTTTATTTTTCGGTTGAAGGCGGCGTTGAACTTTTCGAGAAAATGCTCGGCAAGCAATAGTATGTCGCTCTTTCTGTCCTTCAGGGCGGGAATGTAAATGGCGTCCCCGGCGAGCCTCTTGAAATACTCCAGCGAGAATGTCGGCAATGCGGAGAGCTCCTCCATATCGGCGCAGCTGGCAAACACGAAGCGCGCCCGGTTTTTGAGCTCGCACGCGCCACCCATTCGCCTGAACGCGCCGCTGCGGGCGGCCTTTGACAGCAAGGAAACGGCCTCAAAGGAAAGCTCGGCGAGCTCGTCGAAAAATATCGTACAGTTGCGAAACCGCTCAAGCAGCCCGTGTTTGGCGGGAGAATTTGAGCCCAAATACTTTTCCTCGCAGCCGAACACCTCGCACAGCAACTCCTCCGAAGAAAGCGCCGCGCAGTTTACCACGTGAAACGACTTCCTGAAATCCTGCGACGCCGAACAAATTTCGCGCGCGCAAAGCTCCTTCCCCGTTCCCGGCGCGCCGAATATGAGCACGGAATCCATCCCCGCCGAAGCCTTCGCCATGCCCTCGTAAACCTTCTGCATCGCCCCGCAGTTGCCGACCATATTCTTCGGCCTTATCAGCGCCCCTCCGAATTTGAGACGCAGTCTCCTGTTCTCGTCAAGCAGCCTCTTGGTCTCGGCATGGCGAAGATAAATTGTGGAGATTGCGTCGGCCAGAATGTTGGCGATTGTCTCCAACAGTTCCCTGTACCTCTCCAAATCGGCAACGGAGCAATTTTTTCCCTCGACGTCGATGCTTAGCGTGCCTATCGCCTGTTCGAGATAAATTATCGGAACGCAAATGAACGCAATCCCCTTCAGGCTCTTTCCGCGCGACTTCGTTCTGTCGAGAAATTCCGAAGACTTGGAAATGTCGGGTATGACTACGGATTTGCCCTCCTGCGCCACCCGCCCGGTGACGCCCTCTCCGACCTTATACACCCCGCGCCTGACGGCGGAATCGCTCATTCCGTTCGACGCCTCTATAAACAGGAGATCCGCCTCCCGCAAAGTGATAGTGCCGCGCAACAGGCCGAGCTTCTCGCGCAAGATTTCCAGAGTTCTGCCTATCATGTCGGAAACCTTGCCGCGATTGACCATCGCCCTGCTTATGTCGTAGAGCACCGACATTTCCAGATCCCCCGTCCTATCTTCGCCGCGGCGGCGGGAGGCGGACAACGATGTCGGCTTTTTTCCCATTGACGACAAGATGTTTTCAGACGCGCAAAAAATCAAGAAATTTTCGGCCGACGCGCGCCCATGCGAATCCCGCCCGCTCCGATTCAAACGGGAGAAATTCCGAATCGCCGCCGAAATTCAAACGCTAAGGCCTTGCCGTATAATGCGGAAGGACATACCGGAAACAGATTTTTGAAAAGAGCAAATGCGCCAGGCAAAAAAATGGGATTTGTCCAACGCGCGGTTTTGAACGGAACAATCATTGAAGGGCGCATACGGCCGCCATGTTCGCAATACCCGACGAACGGGCAATCATCGCCGGAAACTTTGCGCGGCGCGCCTTATCGATATTGCTTTTGACGCCGCCTTTCCCTCCAACGCGCGGGCGCGCCGCGGAGATTG
>QALA01000064.1 GCA_003343565.1 Verrucomicrobiota bacterium
TTATTTCGTCCACTTTTTTCTCCCATTCGGTCGCGGGAGATTTCTGGCGCGGATACCACAGGTGGAGAAATCCGTCGGAGCGGTAGATGGCCTTGCCGCCGCTCGGATCCCCGCCGCCGGTAAATCCCATCATGGCGGCCTCGTAGTCGAACGAATTGTCGACCTTTGCGACTATCGTTCCGAAGTCCAAAAACTTCAGGCGCACGTCTATGCCTATGGCCTTCATGTTCTCGACGAACGTGGTGCTTATCGCGGTGGAATTTTGGGAGCCGTCGGCCACGATAAATTCAAATTCCACGCGGTTGTCTTGCGCGTCGCGCAGAAATCCGTCCGGGCCGTATTTGAATCCGGCCTTCAGCAGCAGCGCGCGCGAATCGTCCGGATTGTATTCGTATTTCGGCACGCCGGGATTGTGCCACTTGCGGTTGGCGGGGCTGATTATGCTGTCGAGCTTCACGGCGCGGCCGAACCACACGCTCTTTATCAGGCCGCCGCGGTCTATGGCCCCCATTATCGCGCGGCGGAAGTCGGGATTGGAAAACCACTTCAACTTGTGGGGCGCGACGTGCGGGACGCCGTCGGGGGAGGAGCCGGGATTCTGGTTGAACCAGATGAAGTATATCCCCGTGTCGGGGCCGCGCTCGTAGATTTTGAAGCCGTAGGTTTCGGCGTAGTTTTTCACCCAGGCGTAGTCGTTTGCGCCG
Organism: Verrucomicrobiota bacterium; assembly: GCA_003343565.1. Taxonomy (GTDB): domain Bacteria; phylum Verrucomicrobiota; class Verrucomicrobiia; order Opitutales; family Intestinicryptomonadaceae; genus Merdousia. The sequence continues at coordinate 705 of QALA01000064.1, forward strand.
ATTGCGGAGGCGTCGCACTGGCCGGTGGCAAACAGTATGGTGGCCGTGTTCGCGTCGGCGACGTATTTGTATATCAGAAAGTCTATGTACGGAAGGCGGTTTCCGTTTCTGTCCGCGCGCCAATAGTGCGGATTGGGCTTTAACGCGAGCCGCTCGCCCGCCTTGTAGGACAGTATCTCGAACGGCCCGGACGAAACTATTTCCGACGGCGTGTCCAGTGCGGTTTTCGTGCTCCATGCCTGCTGGAACGTGCCGTCCTCCGCGCTCTTTTTGAGCTTGTGCGCGGGCATTATTCCTATGAAGCCTATGTCCGTAAGAAACGGCGCGTACACTTTTTTCGTGGTAAATTCGACGGTGAGTTCGCCCGTCTTTCTGTATTTGATGGGCTCGCCCCCGATTGTGTACTGGCCGGCGTAGCGCGACGGATAGCGCAGCAGCGGCTTCCCGTCCGAGCCGACGCGCGGCTTTCCGCTTTCGTCAAGCTGCAGGGCGAAAATCGTGTCAAACGTGAAAATCACGTCGTCGGCGGTGAGCGGGTGGCCGTCGCTGAATTTTAGCCCTTCGCGGAGCTTGAATGTGTACGTTCGGCCGTCCTGCGAGACTTTCCAGCTCTCGGCGAGCGCGGGGACGACCTCCTCCTTTATCGGGTCGTAGGTGACGAGCTGGCCGCTCAGCATTCCGATTGCCTCCGACGAATACGCGTCCGAGGCCATAAGCTGGTTGAACGTCTTTGGCTCCTGCGAGGTTGCCAGGACGAAAACTCCCCCGTATTTGCCCGGTTCGCATTCCGCAATCTCGGCGCCCTTTGGAAGGCGGAACTGCCCCCGCTCGATTTTCGGGGGCTCCGAACAGCCAAGCAGCGTCAGAGCGCACGCGGCCGCCGCGAGTTTTGTGATGTGGCAAATGGACTCCATGTTTGCGCCAATGTCATCGCGCCGGATTTTCGGGATTTCCGCTGTCCGCCGATTCCCCGTCTGCGCGCGAGGCGTCAAAAGGCTTTTTTCCGGCTTCCGCCTCCGTGCGGCTTCCGGTTTCAGACAGCGAAGCGTCCGCGTTTGTTTCGCCGGAATCCGCGCCCGTCTTTTCCCGCGCGTCCGCCGCGGAGTCGGATTCGGAGGGGCGTCCGCCTTCCGCGGAATTTTTGCCGGAATCTTTTGGCGCATCGAATTTCTCCGCGCCGGATTCGGAACTTTGTCCGCCGGAGACTTCGCCTCCGGAGCTTTCGCCGGCAGAATTTTCGCCGCCGGAATTTCTATCGCCGGGGTTTCCGCCGCCGGAGTCCCCGCCGGTTTCCGGCTCTTCCGCGCCCCGTTCGTTGTCCGGCTGCGGCTCTTCGGCATTGAGGCTCCAATCGGGAGTCATGAAGGAAGTGTCCTCGCGGTTCAACTCCCAGTCCGGCCCGAAGTCCGGCGCGTAGCGGGCGGCGCGGCCGTAGTTAATGTAGGGCTCCACGGCGTATGGGTCGTTGTCCGGATCGTAGTCGGGGTCGTCGAGGTTGGACGGGTCGTATGGGTAGTTGTCGTAGGTGTTGTCGTATTCGTCGTTCGCCCTGTCGCCGTAGACGGTCTTGTCTATGTCAATGTTCTCCACGCCGCTTACGTCGCCGTAATCGCCGCTTTCGTAAGATTCGTCTTCCCTCTTTTCCTCCAGGCGTTCGCGCGCCACCATTTGGGCGTATTCCTTGCGCTCGCGCTCGTCCTCCTCGGCTTGGAGAATCTCCTCCAACCTCTCCTTCTCAAGCTTTTTCTTGCGCAGGCGCGCGCCTATCACCAGCGCGCCCTCGTACATTATGTACAGCGGAACGGTTATGGACACCTGCGTGAGCACGTCGGGAGGCGTCACCACCGTGGCAAAGAGCAGTATGCAAAAAAACGCAATCTTTCTGTTTTTCTTCAGCCACTCCACGTTCAAAACGCCGAGGTATATAAGTATGACCTCCAACAGCGGAAGCTGGAACGTAAGCCCGATTGCAAGGGTGACGAAAATCACCATGCTGTAATAGCTCTGCGCGTCGGGAAACATCTCCAAGTTCATCGACTGCGACATGAACGACATGAACGCTATGCCCATTGGCAGTATGAACATGAAGCCGAAACATATTCCTATCGCGAACAGTATTACGCCGGCTATCATGCCGGGCCGCAGCATCTTAAGCTCCTCCGGCTTCAGGCCGGGCGCGATGAAGCGCGCCACAAAATAAAGCATTATCGGCATGGAGAAGCCTATCGCTCCCAGAAATCCGACGTAAAACCATATTACAAGCGGCGTGGTAAAGCTCATCGAGCGGAGCTTTATCGCGTTGTACCAGTCGGATCCGGCGCCGCTTTGGGGCTTAAGAACTATGCCGTTTTGAGTGGGCACTATGAAGAACGGCCCCTGTTTGGCGGCCTCTCCGTCGGCGCCATTTTGGAGTCCGACCAAGTACACCGGGCCGAGCTTTTGGTCCTCCGCCTTTATGTCGTCCGGCGACGGCTCAACCCACATCGCTATGATGCGCTTTGCGGAGTTGAGCGGATACATCATCAGGTTGTTGAAATAGTGGAATCCGATGAGCACGCATATAAACGCCACCGTGAATGCGGCCACGCAGCGCAAAATCACCCCGCGCATCTCTTCGAGATGTTCGAGGAACGTCATTTCCTTTTCGTCGTGCATGCCCTTTGGAGAGGTCCCGCCCGCGGATTATCCGCGAATGGCGAAACGCTTTGAGAGTTCCGCGCAGATTTGCTCGAAGGCGGCGTTGACTTCCTCCGTCTGGAGCGTTCTGTCTTTCGAGCGCATGGATATTTCAAAGGCGAGGCTTTTTGAATCGTCGGGAATTCCCTTGCCGCGATAGCAGTCGAAGAGAGCGACGCGCTCTGCCTCGAAATCGAGCCCCTTGAGTTTGGCCTTGGCGATTTTCGAGACTTCCGCGGCCACTTCTCCTGCAGGCTTGTCGGCAGGCACAATCAGCGCGACGTCGCGCACCGCGGGCGGAAATGCGCTGAACTGCCTGAATTTTGCAACCCCCTTCTTGCGCGCCGGAACCTCCGGCTTGAAGGTTATTTCCGCCGCCCATACCGGCTTTTCTATTCCGAGCTCCCGCAGCAGCCCCGTGCCGACAGCCCCGATTTGCGCGCGAAATCCCTCGCGGTTTTCCGAGCCGAACTGCGCGGCGTATCCCTCTTCCCAGAAACCGCCGGAAAGCGGCTTGAAATTGAGATTTTCGGCGTTTATTCCGAGTATTGAAAGCGCGTCGAATGCCGTCGCCTTCGTCGAGTTGAAGTCGACCGCGTCCCTCGTTTTCCACTTGCGCTGCCCGCAGTCAGGAACGAGGACGAAGGCGCACGAGGCAAGTTCGGTAATTGTTCCGTCGGCGTCGGCCTTGAAGATTTTGCCGTTTTCAAAGAATCCGAGAAAATAGTTTCCGGCGGAAAGGTTCAGGCGCACGCAGTCCAGCAGTCCGCCCAGAAGCGAGGCGCGCAGGCAGTCCTGGTCGCTCGTGAGCGGGTTTTCCAGCCGCAGCGCGGAGGAGTTTTGCTCCGTCTTGGCCTGGCGGGCGCCGTCGACGAGCGTGTAGTTTTTGCATTCGTTCAGCCCGCGCGCGGCCAGAAAGTCGGCGGCGGCGTTTTGGAACGTGAAAAGCGGATCGTCGTCGCGCGTTGAGACGGAGCTTTCGAGCCCGCATTCGGGAAGCTTTTGAGTCCCCCATATCCTCACAAATTCCTCGACCAAGTCGATGGGCCTGTCTACGTCGCTGCGGAACGACGGAACCGTCACCCTCCATGCGCCCGCGCCGGTTTGTTCCACGGAAAATCCGAGCCTGCGAAAGCAGTCGGCCGCGTCGTCCTCCGACACCGCGAACCCGATTTTGTCGATTATGTAGCCGAGCGTGATGTCTATCGGCCTTTCGCCCCTCGGCGGCTTTCCGGCGAGCAATGCGCACTCCTCTATTCTGCCCCCTGCCGTTTCTACAATCAGGTCGGCGGCGCGCCTCGACGCGTCGAATACCCCTTGCGGGTCGACGTCGCGCGCATAGCGGTAGGCCGCGTCGGTAAATATTGCGAGCCTGCGCGATGTGGCGCGCACGTTGCCGGGCTTGAAGTAGGCCGACTCCAAAACTATGTCGGCGGTGTCGGGCTTGACTTCGGAATTTAGGCCGCCCATGACCCCGGCTATGGCGATGCCGCCCTCCGCGTCGCAAATCAGGGCGGCTTCCGGCGTAAGTTCGTGCTCCTTTCCGTCGAGCGTGGTGATTTTTTCGCCTTCGCCGGCGGAGCGAACTATTATTTTGCCGCCGCGCAAGTCGCGCGCGTCAAAGGCGTGGAGCGGCTGGCCGTATTCCAGCATGACGTAGTTGGTGACGTCCACGACGTTGTTTATCGGACGCATGCCCGCCGCTTCGAGGTCGCGCTTCAGCCACTGCGGGCTTTCGCCGATTTTTACGCCTCTTATGGTCGCGGCCGTGTACAGCGGGCAGTTCGGAGTTTGAAGCTCCACAGATTTAAGCGCGCCCCCGCCGGGTTCGTCCGAGTACTTCGGCGAGCATTTCAGTTCGGGCAAAACGAGCTTCCGCCCGAACTTTGCCGCCAGTTCCCTCGCAACCCCTATGTGGCTGAGGCAGTCGCCGCGGTTTGCGGTTATTTCAATGTTGAATACGGTGTCGGAATCCGAAAACACTTCGTTTATCGGCGTTCCTATTTCCGGGCGGGAATCGAGAATGAGCAGTCCGCTGTGGTCGTCGCCGAGCCCAAGCTCGCGCGCCGAGCACATCATCGCGCAGCTGTCCACCCCGCGCAATTTCGACGCCTTGATTTTGAACGTTCCGCCCTTGCCGTCGGGAAGTTCCGCGCCTTCGAGGGCCACCGGAACCCTGTCGCCCGGCTTGTAGTTCGACGCCCCGCAAACTATTTGTAGCGGCTCTCCGCCCTCCGAAACCTTCACCGCGCAGACGCCGAGATGGTCGGAATTCGGGTGCGCCTGGCGGCTTAAAATCTCCCCGACAACCACGCCCTTTAGCGGCTTCATTCCGGTCGATTCGACCTCCTCGACCTCAAGGCCGAGCATCGGCAGCGCCTGCGCTATCTCCTCGACCGAAATGCCGTCCAAATCGACGTATTTTTTCAACCATTGCAAACTGATTTTCATTGTAAAGTCTCCGTTCTTTTGCCGATTTTTCCCGGTTAAAATTGCCTGAGGAAACGGACGTCGTTGGCGTAGAAGTGGCGTATGTCGTCTATCGAATGGGTCAGCATCGCCACGCGCTCGACCCCCACTCCGAATGCGAATCCGGAATATTCGTCCGGGTTTATTCCGACGTTTTCAAGCACCTTCGGATCGACCATTCCGCACCCCATTATCTCTATCCAGCGGTTGCTGAGCCTGCCCATGTCCGCGCTCATGAAATCCACTTCGAAGCTCGGTTCCGTGAACGGAAAGAAACTCGGCCTCAGGCGCGTTTTTGCCGATTTCCCAAAGAGGCTTTTAAACAGGTGGTCAAGCGTGGCCTTCAAGTCCGTAAGCCGCACGTTCCTGTCGACGCACAGGCCCTCCACTTGGTGGAAATTCGCCGAGTGCGTGGCGTCGACGGTGTCGCGGCGGAACGCCCTGCCGGGGGCGATTATCCTGATTGGCGCGCCCTCCTTCAGCATCGCCCTTATCTGGACGCTTGAGGTGTGGCTGCGCAGCAGGTAAAGTTCGTCGGCGTGTTTGGCGACGTTCGAGACTCTTGCGCCGCGCGGCATGAACAGCGTGTCTTGGGCGTCGCGCGCGGGGTGGTCGGCGGGCGTGTTGAGGGCGTCGAAACAAAACCACTCCGTCTCCATGTCGCTGGCCTCGGCGACGGTGAAGCCGGCCTTGCACAGTATTTGCGCTATTTTGCGCATCGTGAGCGTAAGCGGGTGGACCGTCCCGCGCGGAGCGTCGAAATTCGGCATGGATATGTCCGGCCTGGGGCCGAGCGCGCGCGCCATCTCCGCGCTTTCCGCGCGCCCGTACGCCGCGGCGATCATTGGCTCTATTTTGCCTTTTGCCTGGTTTATCAGCTTTCCCGCCGCGGGACGTTCGGACTTGTCCAGCGTCGGTATGAGCTTCATCAGGGCGGTCAGCTCTCCGTTGGGCCCCGTGACGCCGGCGACTATCTGCGCGATTTCACCCTTTGTCTTTGCCTGCGGAAGCCTCTCTTGAAGCCTCTCCAAAATCTCGCTGATTTTCTTTTCCATCTTCTTTGTGCGGATTATGCAAATAAGGCGGCATTAGAAAACATTGCGAACTTCCCCGCAAGTAAAAAGCTTCGCGCGCCTCTTTTGCGGACCGCTTCCCCAAATTAAAAAAATAAAAAAATGACGATTTAATATTGACACGGCCGCGGGAACGCTTTTTATACGAGACTTTAAATTGACGCAGGGTGGAGCAGCATGGTAGCTCGTCAGGCTCATAACCTGAAGGTCA
>QALA01000084.1 GCA_003343565.1 Verrucomicrobiota bacterium
GAGACGGCCAATCGAGCTGAATCCACGGTTTTGACTTCGCGTCCGCCACCCACCTGTTTTTATTTTCCCCGCGCGCGTCTATGCACACGCCGCTCAAGATGTTCTGCGGAAGCGAGCCGTCCGCGGAGCCTGAGGCCGAAACCAGCGCGCCGCGCGCCAAATCCGCCTCGTCCTCGTTTTTGAGGCCTATGATGGTCTGGTCGTCGCGCAGGAGAGTCTGCTGAAGCTTTTTGACAAGCTCCGCGTCCGCCCGAATATCCGGCGGAAATTTGCCGAGTTCCACGCACATCGCCGCCGCCGTTCCGACAGCCTGCCCCATTGCCGCGCACGTGCACATCACACGCGTCGAAGTGAAGGCCACATGCGAACAGCTCGCGTTGCGTCCGGGCATCATGAGGTTTTTTATATTTTTACTGTACAGCGAACCGAACGGAATGTTGTAGAAATCGCCGGAAGGATACTGGCGGCAGGGCTTGCGCTCGGAGGCGTAAAAACCTTTGGCGGGGTGGTCGTCCATCGTCCACCCGCCGACCGCGACGGCGTCCGAAAATTTCTTCCAGCCGCCCTCGATGTCGTGCTGGGTCAGCACATGGCCGCCCGCCAGCCTGTACGTCTCGCGCCGTCCGGGAAGCATGCCGACAAAGTCCAGCGCGCGGTTGGCGGCGGCCGGATACTTCCCGCTGTTCTTCACATAATCCCACACGCCCATGACAATGGAGAGCAGCTCGAAGCGCAACATCTCGGCGTCCTTTATGGCGTCGTAAACACCCCCCAGCTCAATCCACCAATAACCGTAGGCCAGCTCGTTTTTGCCGGGCTGGCGGTATTTCAGCTGCTCCGGAGTTATTTTCTTGGCCCACTTGGGCGCGACAAACGGCATGGGCCTGTCGTACAACCTTGAAGTCATCATGAGCGTCGAGCCCTGGCGCGTGCCAACCTCGTCGTAGTCGGCGAGGGATTCGCCGTACTTCTTCGAGCCGTCGCGCCCCGACATATACTCCGCGCCCGCCTCAATCCCCAAGCGGGCGTCCCCGGTGGCGTCGACATAGATTTTCGCGGCGATTTTATACGCAGTCTGCGTTGCGTCGCTCCTTGCGTAGACCGCCTTGATTTCGGAGTCCTCGCACTCCGCGCCGCATACGGACGTGTCCAATATCAGCCTGATGTTCGGCTCCGAAACGCACTTGTCGAACAATATGAGATCCCAAACCTCCCACGAAAGCTGGGGATTGCGCGCGGCATTTTCCAGCTTAAGCTCCTCGATCAGCCCACCTTCGCGCCAGCCGACCTTTCTGGAGGGAACTCCCAGCGGGTGCATTCTTATCTCGGAGCTCGCGTTTCCGCCCAAGCGCGAGCGGTCCTGCACGAGTATGACCTTCATTCCCTTGCGTGCGGCCGAAATTGCCGCGCATATTCCCGACAGTCCGCCCCCGGCCACAAGCACGTCGCAATCCAGCGACTTGAAGGCCATCGGCGGAGTGAAGAACGGGATTTGCGGCTTGGATTCCCCCGGCCCGGAAGCCGTTTCCGAAGCCGCCCCGGAAGCCGCGGAAAGTTTTTTCACAGTCTCCTCCGCCAGAACCTGCGGAGCTTTGACTATCATTGAATACCCCGTGAAAACAGACGCTGCGGCCGCCCCCAAAAATCCGCGGCGGCCGGTCTTAAAAGATTTCTTCCCCATTGCAACCCTTTCGTTTTTCCGATGAATAATTAAAAAAATTAACCGGCCGGCGCGCCGTGTCAAACCCAAAAAAAATACGCCTCCCTTCGCGCCAAACTCGCGCGCCGTCGGACGCGGGCAGAGCTTTTAACTTGAAAAATCGGATAAATGTGCGATTCTTAAAAACGATGTCAACACTCGGAAAAACCGGTGCGGCACGAGCGGCGGCCGCACTTTTGGCATGTGCGGTTTTCGCGCAGCCGCAGCCTCTTTCGGCCGATTCGACCGGCTCCGCCCCCGTCCCCCGCGAAACGGCGGCGGGCAAGCATGCGGAAATGGGCAAAAACGTCCTGCCAACGCTGTCCAAATCGGCGGCGGACGCGCTGACGTCGGGAATGCCGTCGCTTGCGGAGGCAATGGCGCAAAAGGTCTTTGAGAATCCCAACGCGGACGCTCAGCTAAAGTCCGAGGCCCGGCGGACGCTGATTGACGCGTACATCTCGCAGGGAAAATTTGCGGACGCGGAAAGACACCTCGCCTCCGCCGCAGAAAAGACGAATTCGGACCTCGCGCGCGAGGCCCTCGTTCTGACCGGCCTTGGCAGGCGCGCCGACGCCGAAAGAATCGTTTCGTCGCTTTCGGAGAATCCGGCGGACGCGGAATTCAACTCGTGGCTGGCAATGGCCAAGGGATACATCGCGTTTTCAAAGGGGGATTATTCCGCGGCCATAAGCGATTTCGAGAGGGCAAAAAAATATTCCGGCGGCGGATTCTTCGCAATCGACGCCGAAATTGCGATAAACTCCTGCAAAATTTCGCTGCAAAATACGCCCGAACAGGACGAAAAACTCGAAAAGGAGCTTGGGGAAAAAGTCTCCCTCTACCTCGGAACTCCGGCCGGATTCCAGTTCGCAAAGCAGTATGCGGGGCTCCTGTTCAAAATGGGCAAGGTGGAGCGCGCGCTCGAAGTCATAAACGCCCAGCTGGAAATAGAATTGGCCGACTCCGTGGACAAAGACGAACTGAGGCTGATCGGAGCGGCCATAAATCCGAATCTGGAAAAGCGCATCTCGGCCCTCAAAGACATAATGTCTGCCAGCGCGTCGGCAAGCGTTGTGGATTTCGCGCTCGCCCTCTACGTGCGCGACTCGAAGGAATCTCCCGCGGCGCAGTCCGAGTTTTTGGAAAACCTCGCAAAAAGCGGAGCTCCGGCCATACGCGACAGAATACTTCTGGAAATATCCAAAAACGCCCTGAAAACGCGCGACTACAAAACCGCCCAAGAATGCGCCAAAAGAATATTGGACGACTACCCCGCCTCGCCGCACAAACAGTACGCGCTCAGAATTCTGGCATGGATCGCATTCAACGGGGAGGCCGCAAGGGCGCCGCAGTACAGGCTGGCGGCCTCCTATCTCGAATCGCTGGCGGCATTGGAAAAAGATCCCAAAAAAGCCGCAAGAATCAAAATGCTCGCAGCCGACTGCTACTTCCTGAACCAGGACTACGCCGGCGCGGGCAAAATATACGACGAGCTCATAGACTCGGACTCCGAAAACCGCGCGACATTGACCGACCACGCAATAGAGGCCCTTCTCATGCAAAATCGCGTCTCCGACGCAATCGCGCTGCTGTCGCGCCTGCAAAGCGAAGACAAAATCGACGAGGGCGCGCTGTGGAACTCCGCATGGAGAATCCTCACCCAATACCGCAAAAATTCCGGCGACGCAAAGACGCTTGAAAGCATAGAAAAAGTTTTGGAGAACAACGCCGACATGTCGCCTTCCCTCCGCATAAAGATGTTGTGGCTGAGGGCGCGGATAACCGAGGAAAACGGGGACAATGCGCGGGTCGCAAAGCTCTGCCGCCAGCTTGAGGGCGAAATTGCCGCCGCCGGCGAGGGCGTTTCAAACGCACCCGACATTCTGCAAATCCGCGCAAACGCGATGCTGATGTCCGGAAGGGCTCTGGAGCGGCTGGGGGATTTTGAGGGCGAAAACGGGGCGTTCAAAACCTACGAACGCCTGCGCGAACAGTTTCCGGACTCGGACGCCGCGCAGCTTTCGTATCTGTATCAAGCCTCCGGTTTGGCGCAGTTGGAGCGCTTCAACGCGGCGCGCTCTCTCTGCCTGAAACTTGCGGAGAAATTCCCCAAAGGCAAGTACCTCTACCCCGCCCTGTTCGACGCCGCGGAGTATTCGCGCCGCATGGGAATGGACTCCAACTACCGCACCGCGCTCTCGCTTTTGGACAGGCTTTGCAGGGAGTTTCCGGACAACCCGCGCAACTTTTACGCAAAGCTCTCGCAGGCGGAAATCCTGAGAATGATGAACGCCTTTGCCGACGCGCGCACCATGTACAACGACATAATAAACACATACTCAAGCCACCCTGAAATATATCTGGCGTGGATGGGATTGGGCGACAGCACGCTGGCGGTGCCCGCGCGCGCAAAAGACGCGGCGGCAATCTTCGAACGCCTCTACGCCCTTCCGTCTTTGGACGAGGCCGCGCGGGCGGAGGCCGCCTTCAAATGGGCCTTCGCGCTCGCCTCCTCCGGAGAGGCTTCGGAGGCCGACGAAGTGCGCTGGATAACCTCGCAGGAGCTGCTGGGAAAACCGGAAATTTCCGCTGCGGCGCGCTATTGGATAGGGAGGTCCCTGTTCGACATGGCGCGTTCGCTCGAAAGCGCCGGCCGCATGCGCGACGCGCGTTCGGCATACGAACTCATCGCGAGCCGCAACCTGCCTCCGGCAAAAATAGCAAGGCAGAAGCTCGGCGCAAAAAAGAAGGAATGATACGCCATGTTTGAAAATATTTTAAACGTATTCCAACTGGGCGGCCCCATGATGATTCCCCTGGCCGCACTCGGATTCGTCGGGGTCTTGATATTCACAGAACGCCTGCTGTACCTTCACAAGGGGCAGATACGCGCGGAGGAGTTCGTATCGGGAATAAAGAGCATACTCAAGAAGAAGCGCGTGCTTGAAGCGCTGACGCTGTGCGACGAAACCGTCGGCCCCGTGCCGCGCGTGGTCAAGGCCGCGCTGCTTTCGGCGGACGAAAGCGCGGAGGCGATGTCGCAGGCGGTAAACGCGGCGGCGGTGAACGAATTTTCCCTGATAGAGCGGCGCGTGGCGAGCGTCGCGCTGGTGGCGAAGATTGCGCCGCTGCTGGGGCTGATGGGAACGGTCGTGGCGCTTTTGGAAATGTTTTACGCGATGGGACAAAGCGGCTCGTACGTGTCGGCGTCGGAGTTTTCCGGTCAGATATACGCGGCGCTGCTGTCCACGGCGACCGGCCTGTTTATATGCATACTCGGCTGGCTCGGATACAGTTTCCTGAACGGCAGGGTCCGCGCGCTCGCGCACGACATAGAATGGGCGGCAAACGAGACCATGCTTTTCATATTGCGCGGAATGCCGGACAACGAGAATCTTCACATGAGCCCCGAAGGGGAGAAATAGACCCATGAAGCTCGTCAATCTCACCTCGCGCCTAAATGCGCAGGAAAGCTTTATAGACGCGGTCGCGCTCTTCGACGTTCTGCTGATTGCGCTGATGCTCACGCTGTCGGGCTCGCGCTTTGCGGCCGCTCCGGGAATAAGCATAGATCTGCCGGAACTCGCAGGAGAGCCGCTCGGCGGCGAACTCGCCCTGACCGACGCGGACCTCGCCGTGCTGAACGCCAAGAGCGACACGATGCTAATTTACAACGGAACCATATACACGCCGCAGGCGTTTGAAAAGCGAATGCTCGCGGACAAAAAAGGAAAATCGGAAGACTCGCGGGGGACGCTTCTGGTCAAGGCGGACAAGTCCGTAAGCTCGCAGACCCTGCTGCGCATATGCCGCCTGGCGAAAGAGGGCGGATACTCGCGCGTGCACATCGCCGCGCGGGAATCGAAATCAAATGAGGAGAATAACTGACGAAAAGGCGCGGGAACTCGCCGGCGCAAACGCGCCCCGGACGGAAAAACCGCCCGCGCGCGAACGCGGGCGCGGGCGCGACTTTTTTATCTCCGCCGCCGCGGCGTCCTCATTGACGCTGCTGTTCTTGCTCTGCTTTCCAAAGGCGGATACGAAAACGCTTCCCGCGCCGCCTCCCGCTCCGTCCGCCTTTCTTCAAAGGCCCTCAAATCCGTTTGGCGGCGGGGAAATAGGAATGGAGGAGCTGGCCGACCACACCGCGCTCTTTCTTCCTACGGACAGAAACTACCGCAAAGTCTCGCTGGACATTCCCGCGCCGGACGGCTGGGAAATTTCCGAAATAAAGAGCGGACAGTTCGCAGCAGGACTGTCCGACATAAAATTTGCGGAATTGGAGGAGGATAAAGCTCTTGAATCCGACAAGAACAATCTCATGCTCTCCTCGCTGATACGCGCGTTTTCGTCCGCGGGAATTCCGCCCGCGAAAGCCTCTTCAAGCCCGTCAAAGCCCGCCGCAATCCCCAACGTGAAAGCCGTAAACTTGGACACCGGCGAGACGGCCGCCGAATTTCGCATAGAGGGAGCCTCCGCAATTCCGGCAATATACACGTTCGCCTTCTCAATCTATCCCGACGGCTCGTGGCGAATGCCGGTGACGACGGTGTCGAGCGGAGATACGAAACTCGACGCGCAAATAGCGTCGGAATTCGTCAGATCCGAACAGACGAAAAGGCTGCCCGCAGGAGTCTATCGGATAACGGTATCGCCTTAGGCGTCCTTATCAAAGCCGACGGCGGCTTCCGCAAAAAAATCCGCAATATGACGGTTCCGCCTTAAGGGACTTCGCGCAAGGGGGGAATTTTTGCATCGGTTTGGATTCGCTTCGGGACTGTCCATGCCTTTTAATTTTGGACGAAAGAAAAGCCGTCCGCAAGCGCGCCGCATCGCGCGGCCCGGCACGCTTACGGCCTGTCCTGAAGAGAGTCGGCGCGCACCCCGCCCAAAGCCGCCAACACTTCGCCCGCCAAATATATCGACCCCGTGGAGACGACGGTATCCCCCGGACCGACAAGTTTGGCATATCCGCCGCGCGCGTAAAAATCCTCCACCGACGAACGCGACACGGCAACTCCCTCCGCCCGCGCCGGCATGCAGCTTTCAAGCTCCTCAAACGACAGCGCGCGCGGCTGATTCGGCACGAAAAACACCAGCTGCTTGGCATACTTCGCCGCGACCTCCAAGAGAGGAACCGCCCTTTCGCGCCCCAAAACTCCAAGCGCAATCACCGGGCGCAAACCGCCGGCGCACAAGGCCGACAAATTCTCCTCAAGCGCGCGCGCCCCTTCGGCATTGTGCGACGAATCCAAAATGAGGCGCGCGCCGTTGGGCAACCCCACGCTCTCCCAGCGCGCCGGCCACGACACCCCCGCGAGCGCCGCGCGCGCGGAATCTTCGTCCAGCCGCGCAAAAATCTTTCGCCCCGAAGTCTCGCGCAATACGCGCGCAATGAGAAGGGCAACCGCCGCGTTCCTTCGCTGAAAAACGCCGCTTAGAGACGCGCGCGGCAAATCGGCCTCCGAAGGGAAAAAATCCTCCGCCCTGTAAAGGGGCGCGGACACCTCCCGCGCGCGAGCCTCGACAACCCGCATGGCGGCCTCCGGAAGAAATCCGCATACGGCCGGAACGCCCGGCTTCAAAATGCCGGCCTTCTCGCCGGCGACGGACTCCAACGAGTTTCCCAAAAGCTCCGTGTGGTCAAGCCCTATCGAGGTTATTGCGCAGACGTCGGGGCGCAATATGTTCGTCGAATCCAGCCTTCCGCCCAAGCCGACTTCAAACACGCCGACATCGACGGATTTTTCGGCAAAATAATCGAACGCCAAAGCCGTCATAAACTCGAAAAACGACGGATATGAACGCATGTCGGAGGAGTCGAAAACGCCGTCGGCCAACTCGCGCAAACGCAGGACGCGCTGGGCGAGTTCGCCCCTGTCTATCGGCCGCCTGTCAATTTGCACGCGCTCGCCCAAGTACACGAGGTGCGGAGACGTAAACATTCCCGTCCGCAAGCCCGCCCCGCGGAATACGGCCTCGCACATGGCGCATACCGAGCCCTTGCCGTTCGTCCCCGCCACATGGACCGACGGGTATTTCAAATGCGGATTTCCGAGAGCGCGCACAAATTTTTCTATTCTGCCAAGCGAGTACTTGGAGCCTGCATTGCGCAGCGCATAGAGAAACTCCTCAATCTCTCCGAACGCCTCCGCGCCTCTGTATTGCTTTCCGGACATTTTTAAAATCCGCGATTAAAGCCTCCCCCGACGCCGCGCTCAAGCAAATTGAGAACCCACCGCCGCAAAAACTCTATCCCCTCCCCCCGCCGCACGCGCGCCGTTTTACAAAGGATAAATTTCCCGCATATCTCCCCACCGCCTCATCGAAACGCCATATCACTGCAACACCGCATTGCCGTATTGCCGCATTGCCGAAACGCCGCATTATCCGACAAAGGCGACGAACGGCGGCGTTGCGAAGAGGAATTGATTGGATAAGCCCAAATATTTTTTTTGCAAAAAAACCTCCCGCGACAAACGCCGCCGCAACCTTTGAAAGCAAAAAAATATTTTGCACGCGCGACAAGAGACAAAAATAAAAGCCGAAAAGAATCACTCGCAAGAAACACATTGCGACACAAAGCAAACGCCCCACCGCCGACGCCAAAACAAGAAATTCCGCACACTTTCACAAAAAAAATTGCGCGACTGCAAAATGGACAAAACGCAACCTATTTTGCCTGCGCCCCACCGCCGCTGCCGCGATGCCCGAAAACTAAAAAATATTTTGCGCGCTCGCCGAAAATAAAAGCCGAAAGGCGTCAGCCGCAAATTGCCTGCGCCCCCCGCCGCGCGCGCCAAAGTCAAACCGGAGATTTGCCAAGCCGCGCAAAGTGCGGGTTTATTCAAAGTGCGGGTTTATTTTATCCAACTACGGATTTCTCGACTTTATATCGGAAGAATACAGGACGCTTCCGTCTTTGAGAGAAAGCAGTGACGCGGTCAAATTTCCGTCCGGCGACACTTTCAGCAGGGCAAATCCCGCAAGCGGTTCGGAATATATTGCGTACTTCTTGTCCTTGTAGTGGTCTCCCGCGCGCAGCGAAGTATTTATATACGGGGTTCCGGATTCCGTCTTGGCGAACTCCATGTAGTATCCGAAACCGCTAATGCAAAGGCTTCCCTTTGCGAACTCGCGCTCCCATATTCCCTTGTCGGTGCGCCGCATGGCGGGATTGCTCTCGTTGTAAAGCGTCACGAGAAACTTCTCGCCGGCCGCCGAAAGGCTCTTGCGGTACCAGTCGAACTGCTCGGAATCTTCGCCTATCTCGCGGCACGACTGCCAACCTGTTCCCATGTCTACTATATGGTTGGAGTCGAGGGCGAATACCCGAAGGCCGAAATCCGGAAGCGCAAACTGCCACGCCCACGTCTTGTCGGGCAGGACAAAAAATTTGCAATACGACTTCGCCTCCACATCGTACACCGGATTTTCCTTGGGCGGGCGCTTCTTCCCGCGCGGAGTCATCTGCTTGTCGTGGTTGCCGAGTATGGGCATGAATATTGTCGAGCGCAACGCGCCCTGCCCCTGCGCCGCCATTTGGCGATAAACGCCGATATCTCCGGGCGCGTACGGCCTGTCTTTCGTATACAGGCACGCAACGTTGTCGCCGCAGGTAAAAATCACGTGAGGATCGGAATATTTCGCCACCTTTTCCAACAGTCTGCCCGCCCCGGCCAAATTGCCGACCACCGCCGCGCGAAACTCCCCGCCCTTCGACGGATAACCTTTAAAGGAGCACAATTCCGACGATTTGCCGCCGGTGTTTACCTTGTAAAAATAGTTGCAATCCCGCTTCGGTATCGGCACGCGGACGCGGTGCAAATTTCCCGACGACTCGGCCTTGAACTCCTTTAAATTGTCCTTGTCGGTTCCGAAACTGGCCGAAGAGTCTCCGGAGCTATCGCATATCCAATTTACGGTCAGGGCGTCCGCATCGTTCGACGAATGCGTCAGCCAAATAATGAAGCCGTCCTCCGCGGCCGACAATGCGGCGGCGAGAACGGAGAAGGTCAACGTGCACAACAATTTTTTCATAATCATACCGAACGGCGTTTTGATGCAGGAAGACAACCCCCGCCGTCCTGTTTAATTGCATTAAATTATAAGCCCGAAACTTACAAGCGCAAAAAGAA
Organism: Verrucomicrobiota bacterium; assembly: GCA_003343565.1. Taxonomy (GTDB): domain Bacteria; phylum Verrucomicrobiota; class Verrucomicrobiia; order Opitutales; family Intestinicryptomonadaceae; genus Merdousia. Next base: position 9,841 of record QALA01000084.1, read on the forward strand.
CTTTACCTCTCAAATTACCCCAATCCTCCGCCCTCGGCCGCTTTGGGGGCACACTCTGCGCCGCACGCGCGCCATTGCCTCCGCCGGCGTGCGGCATGCGCGCAGCCTTTTTTAAGTATTGCCCTTTAAGAAAGCGGGAACACCCTGTTTTTTTCTCCCCGTTTTCCCGGCAAAAACCGTTGCGGAAAAAATTTTTCGCAGGACAGCGAACAAAACTAAAAAAAACGCCGAAAGAAAAAAGAGAAACCGCCGCCGTTTCAAAAAATCGAAAAAAATGCGGCGCGCGAACTTCGGAGAGCGCGCCAAAGAGGCGAAAAAATAGCCGCGCGAAAAAATCGGGTATTTTTATTGACTGTAAAAAAGCGCCGAAAGACACTTGGCGCAGATATGGATTCCAACGGACTTGAAAAGCTCGGAGAATATTTGGCGGCGCACTCGGTCGGGGCGACGGTCGATTTCTTCGAGAGCGCGGAGAGCACGAACGCGCTCGCGCTTTCATTGCTTGAAGAAAGGCTTGCCGGAAGCAAAGTTGCGGGGTCGTTCGCAGTGGTCGCGGAAAATCAGACGGCCGGTCGCGGCAGATTTTCGCGAAAGTGGGTATCGCGCAAGGGGGCGTCGATATGCATATCGGTCGCGGTGCCCATTTCAAGGCAGGCAAGGGCTGCGGAATCGTTTACGGTGCGCGCCGGGACGCTTTTGTGCATGGGGCTTCGCGCCGAGTTTCTTTCGGATACGTTCGTCAAATGGCCGAACGACATCTATTCGCGAGACGGGAAAAAAATCTGCGGAATACTGTCCGAATTCAGGCCTTCGCGCGGCGGAAGGCAGCCGCATTGGGCGATACTGGGAGTCGGCATGAATTTCGACTTCTCCAAATTGGATTCCCCCCTGCCCGGCGAAATATCGGAAATATGCGCCGATTTAAAGAGCGTCTCCGCCCGCCGCGAATTTACCGCCTGCGAGGCCGCCGCGCAAATAGTCAAGGCCGCCGTCAAAGCCGCAGAGGAGACGGAAAATCCCGCCGCCGACCTCCCGAAACTCTTTGCCAAAGTTGATTTTCTGCGCGGCAAACCCGTCTGCGTATCCGTCGGAAACAGGACGCTGGAGGGAATCGCATGCGGGGTGGACGCGTCGGGAAAACTCGCGCTTCGCACCGCCAATGGCTGCGAATTTATCGCCGGGGGAGAGGCCTCCTTGCGGACGGACAAAAAGATATAACTTCGCGAACTGGCCGCACGCTTGCAAAAGCGGTACATCGCCTGCGTTCGGGACAACTTCGCCAATATATTCCCTCCCCCCCTCCATATCCCCTTCCTCCATACCTGCCGCCGCAATCGCGGCGTTTCCATAACTAAAATCCCCCATGCCCGAATGCCGTGCGAATGCGCGCGCAGCCGAAAGCGCGGCGTTCAACGCCGCTTACGTTTTTGAGCCGACGCCAAACTTCGCCTTCGCGCCATTGTAGCCGCGGCGCATCAAAGGCTCAAACTTTCCCTCCTCCGGCGACAATTTCTAAGCCGAAAAGAGCCTTCGGGCGGCGTTTTTTTGTCTTGAAATGCGAGGGCGCGAATGGGATTATGAAAGATTAAAAAAGGGATAGATGGAAGATCTGGACAAGATTAGAAATTTCTGCATCATAGCGCACGTCGACCACGGCAAAACCACTTTGTCGGACAGGCTGCTTGAGGCCACAAACACCGTCGAAAAGCGCGAGATGCAGGACCAGCTGCTCGACTCCATGGATCTGGAGCGGGAGCGCGGCATAACCATCAAATGCCACCCCGTTTCCATGCGCTACCGCCACAACGGAGCGGAATATCTGCTCAACCTCATAGACACTCCCGGGCACGTCGATTTCTCCTACGAAGTTTCGCGCTCGCTGGCGGCGTGCGAGGGGGCGCTTTTGCTGATAGACGCGGCGCAGGGAGTCGAGGCGCAGACGGTGGCAAACGCCATGCTCGCAGTCGGACAGGGGCTGGAGATCATTCCCATCATAAACAAGGTCGACCTGCCCTCCGCCCAGCCGGAAGTCTGCAAAAAGCAGGTCGAGGACATACTCGCAATCCCCGCGGACGACGCAATACTGGCCAGCGGAAAATCCGGACTGGGCATAGGGGAAATACTCAATGCCGTCGTCGAGAGAATCCCCCCGCCGAGACTCGCCGACTACCCCGCCGCGCGCGCGCTGATTTTCGACTGCGTGTTCGACGCCTACAAGGGAGTCATATGCTACGTGCGCGTATTTTCCGGCGCAATCAAGCCGGGCGACGAAATAATTTTCATGAGCGGCAACAGGCGCGCCGCGGTCAAGGAGGTCGGGGCGTTCAGGCCGACGATGCGTCCCGAAAAGTCGCTGGAGGCCGGCTGCACGGGGTACGTCGTCGGAAACGTGAAGGAGATTTCCGACATACGGATAGGCGACACAATCACCCTCGCCGCCTCGCCCGCGGAAGAGATGCTGCCCGGCTACAAGGAAGTAAAGCCCATGGTGTTTTCCGGAATATATCCGGTGGACACCTCCGAATACGAGAAGCTGAAGGCGTCGATTGCCAAGCTCCAGCTGAACGACTCCGCGCTGGCGTTCCAGCCGGAAAGTTCCGCCGCGCTCGGCTTCGGCTACCGGTGCGGATTCCTCGGCCTGCTGCACATGGAGATCGTTCAGGAAAGGCTCAGGCGCGAATACGGGTTGGACATAATTTCGACATATCCCAGCGTCGTTTACAAACTCGACCTGACGGACGGCTCGCATATTGAAATAGACAATCCCTGCCGCCTTCCCGACCCGTCGCTGATAAGCGCCATTTACGAGCCGAAAATCAGGGCCAACATTCTCATACCGACCGATTCCATCGGCGACATGCTCGCCCTGATCGCCGAAAAGCGCGGCTACTGCGAGCGCACCGAAAATATCGACGACCGCCGCGTAATGCTGACCTGCACGCTTCCGCTTAACGAGATACTCGTGGATTTCAACGACAGGCTGAAGAGCATAACCCGCGGCTACGGCAGCCTCGACTACGAAATGTGCGGATACGAAAAGGGCAAGCTCGTCCGCCTGGACATACTGGTAAACGGCGAGCAAATCGACGCGTTCAGCTCCATCGTCCACGAGGACAGAGCGGAATCCAAGGGGCGCGCCCTCTGCGAGAAGCTCAAGAACATACTGCCGCGCCAGATGTTCAAAGTGGCGATACAGGCGGCCATAGGCGGCAAAATCATCGCGCGCGAAACAATAGGCTCGTTCCGCAAGGACGTCACCGCAAAGTGCTACGGCGGCGACATCACCAGAAAGCGCAAGCTTCTGGAAAAGCAGAAGGAGGGCAAAAAGCGCATGAAGCAAATAGGAAAAGTGTCGATACCGCAGGAGGCTTTCGTCGACGTTCTAAAATCGGGCGCATAAATAAAAAAAGCGCGCAAACAAACCAAGGCAGACGCAACCATGTTCGGACTATTTTCCAAAAAGGGCAAAAAGGCGGCAAAGGAATTTCTTTCGCAGGCCGAAAAGGTGTACAACTACCGCCGCGACGCAATGCCGGAGGGCGACAGCGCGCTGATGTTTTCGCTCCTCAACGAGATGGAGGAGCTCATTCTCGACGGCAAGGCCGAATCGCACGAATTTAAAAAGGGCGAGGAAAAACTGGAATCCCTGATGCGCAAGTACGGCGGCATGATTTATCCGCTCTCGTCGATATCGGACTATGTCGACACCATCATTGTCGCCGGAATACTCGCCATAGGCATACGCAGCTTTTTTCTTCAGCCGTTCAAGATTCCGACAAACTCGATGTATCCGAGCTTCTACGGAATGACGTCGAGGGTTTACAAGGCCGGCGAGAACTCTCCCGCGCTTCCGGAGAAGATATGGCGCTCGATAAGGCTCGGCGCGTGGAATTACAATCTGGCCTCCCCTGCCGACGGCGAACTATTGCTGGAAATCAACAGCCCCGCAGTCATGCAGCAAAAGGGCGGCGCGTTCGGATTTGAATTTAAAAAGACCAAAAAATTCGGCTTTTGGCCGAGCGTCGAGCGCGAATACGAATTTTTGGCCGGGGGAAAGAAAGTGTCCGTCGCGGTGCCGGCGGACTTCAATCTCGACGGGGTGATAATGCAGGCCTATCCCGTTGCGGGCGCGAAGGGAAGCGGAACCGAAAGCGGGGATCAGGAAGACATTATAAAATATCTCAACGCGGCGGCAGCGGCGGGAAAGTTCACCGAGCGCGGCGGCAAGCTCTACATGAAGCTCGCCGACATTAAGCGCGGGGACAGAATCCTGAACTTCGACATTCTCGGCGGAGACATGCTTTTTGTCGACAGGTTTACATACAATTTCAGAAAGCCCAAAGTCGGCGAGCCAATCGTGTTCCTTACGAAGTACTGCGAAGGCATGACGCGCCGCAACGGGGGCGTTCCGGACGACAAATACTACATCAAGCGGCTGGTCGGCGAGGGGGGCGACACGCTCCAAGTGCGGGAATCGACGCTCTACCGCAACGGAAATCCGGCGCAGGGCAGCCACGCGTTCGCCAAAAACGCCGCGAAATACGGGGACTACTGCGGATACCAAGCCGACGGCGCGCTGGCCGACGGCGCGACCGTAAAGGTATCCCCAAAGCACTATTACGCGATGGGCGACAACTCAAAAAACAGTCTGGACAGCCGCTATTGGGGCGAAGTGCCCGACCGCGCGGTCGTCGGCAAGAGCCTGATAATATTCTATCCGTTCACATCGCGCTGGGGCGCCACGAAATAGGAGCCGCAAAACGGGGTTTTCATAAGTGTTGCATTGATCGGGAAATTCTATTTTTTAGACTGGCATATGTTCAAACTGACCCGAAACCTGTCGATAGCCTGCGGACTCATGGCGGTGTGCGCGCAGGCGTTGTGCGCGGCTGGGTCGGCAATGGCCGCGGCGGACGCGCGGTCGGCGGAATCGGCGGCAAAAATATGCGCGCAAGCCCTCAGAAATTTCGCCGTAAAGGCGCTAAAGACGCACAGCCACACCGCGGCAAATACCGGAACGCGCCCGGCGGGGGGGCTTCCCACGTCGGGAGGGCTTCCCACATTGGTATCGCAATGTCCGAGGGACATTCTTTCGGGGTTTTCCGGCAGCGAAGACATTTTGCTTTCTCCGTTTGCGTGCGCAGATTTTTCCGACGCGCGCGCCTGCGCGTTGCGGACGGCGCGAATTTCCCTTCATAGCGGCTCTTCGAATCGTTCGGCCGCCGCTTTGGAGCGCGCCCTGCCCCCGATACGCGGGCCGACGGACGGCGTTCAATCCTGACCCGAAGTTGCGGCGCGCGCACAAATTGCAAAACAATGCGCCAACGCGCCGAGTAATGCCGCACAAAGGACTAATGCGCGCGGCGATTCTGCAAATCCGAGCCCGCAGGGGCGGGAAATTTCCCATCGCCCGAAGGCGCGAAAAACGCGAACAAGACAAAAAAATGATAGCAAAAATTCTCAAACTTTTCGCCGGAAGCCACTACAAGAAATTTTACAAGAAGTGCCGTCCGGTAATAGCGAAAATAAACGCCATCGAGCGCGAGTACCAGTCGCTCGGCGACGACGAACTCAGGGCGAAGACGGACGAGTTCAAAGCCCGCTACAAAAACGGCGAGACCCTCGAACAGCTGCTTCCGGAGGCGTTCGCCGCCGTAAAGAACGCGGCGCGGCGCCTGTGTGGGAAGAAAATCACCGTGTGCGGGCACGAACTGACGTGGGAAATGGTGCATTACGACGTCCAGCTCATAGGCGGCATGGCCCTCCACGCAAACATGATAGCGGAAATGGCGACTGGCGAGGGCAAAACTCTCGTGGCCACGCTTCCGCTTTATCTGAACGCCCTCACGGGCAAGGGCTGCCACCTTGTGACGGTCAACGAATACCTCGCCAAGAGAGACTCGGAATGGATGGGATACCTCTACAATTTTCTGGGCTTGAGCGTATCGTGGATTTACAACATGCAGGACATGGCCGAAAAGGCCGAAGCCTACAAGGCCGACATCACCTACGGAACCGCCAGCGAATTCGGCTTCGACTACCTGCGCGACAACGGCATGGCCGGCAGCGCGGCGGCGCAAGTGCAGCGCGGCCACTACTTCTGCATAGTCGACGAGGTCGACTCCATTCTGATAGACGAGGCGCGCACTCCGCTGATAATATCGGGACCGGTCGAGGAGGACCACGAACTTCCGTTTACGAAATTTAAACCCGCGGTTGAGAAGGTCGTACGCCTTCAGGAGTCGCTGTGCAACAGGCTGATCGGCGACGTGAAGCGCGCCAGGGACAACGGCGAGGAGCTGACCGAAGAAGTAATCGTGAAGATGTGGCAGGTAAAGCTCGGCGCGCCTAAGAACCGCATTTTGCGGCAGCTGATGGAAGATCCGGCACTCAACAAGAAGCTCGACAAGCTCGACATGGAAATGGCCGCCGACTTCCGCAAGAACGACAGCTTCAAATTCAAGGAGCAGCTTTACTTCGTAATAGACGAAAAGCAGCACACCAGCGACCTGACCGAGAACGGGCGCAACGCCATACACCCGGAGGATCCGAACGCCTTTGTGCTGCCGGACTTGCCGACCATATTCATGGAAATCGACTCCGACAAGTCCCTGACGCCCCAGCAGAATCAGGAGGCGAAGATTTCCGCCGAGAACAAATTTATAGCCGTCAGCGAGGAAATCCACTGCATCAGCCAGCTGTTGCGCGCCTACTCCATCTATGAAAAGGACATCGAGTACGTCGTTCAGGACGGGAAGGTGCACATTGTGGACCAGAACACGGGGCGCATAATGTACGGTCGCCGCTGGAGCGAGGGATTGCACCAGGCGGTCGAGGCGAAAGAGGGGGTCGAAATCGAGAAGGAAACCAAGACCTACGCGACCATAACCATACAAAACTACTTCCGCCTGTACGAGAAGCTGGCCGGCATGACTGGAACGGCCGAGACCGAAGCGCAGGAATTTCACGACATATACGCGCTGAACGTCATGGCCATTCCCACGAACAAGCCGTGCCGGCGCGAAGACTTCAACGACGTAATCTTCAAGACGCGGCGCGAGAAATACAACGCGGCGGTCGACGAGATTCGGAAGGCGCACGCGAAGGGGCAGCCGGTTCTCGTGGGAACGGCGTCGGTGGAGGCCAGCGAACTTCTCAGCCGCGTGCTTAGAAGGACGGGCATTCCGCACAACGTCCTCAACGCAAAAAACCACGAGAAGGAGGCAGAAATTGTCGCCCGCGCCGGCGAGCGCGGAGCCGTCACGATAGCCACCAACATGGCGGGGCGCGGAACGGACATAAAAATCACGCCGGAGGTCGAGGAGCTCGGAGGGCTGTACGTGCTCGGCACGGAGCGCCACGAATCCCGCCGCATAGACAGGCAGCTCAGGGGCAGGTGCGCGCGCCAGGGCGACAGGGGAATGTCGCGCTTTCTGCTGTCGCTGGAGGACGACCTCTTGAGAATATTCGGCAGAAGCCCCGTGGCAAAGCTTCTCGACAAGACATTTCAGGAGGGCCAGCCGCTCGACCACCCGCTGCTCAACCGCTCGATCGAGCGCGCGCAAAAGACGGTGGAGTCGCAGAATTACTCCTACCGCAAGCGGCTGCTGCAATTCGACGACGTGCTCAACAAACAGCGCGAGATAATCTACGGGCTGCGCAACGAAATACTCAACGCCGAAAAGCCGCGCGAGATGGTGTTCGATTTCATCAAAGACGAGCTCGACGAGCGCATCGGCGTGCTCGCAAACGGCGACGCCGACGGCCGGGAGCAAAATCTCAAGACGCTTTGCAGCTGGGTGACGAGCCGCTTCCCGATTCCGCTCCAGCACGAAGAGCTCATGGACAAGTCGCCGGAGGAAATGCGGGAAATAATCATGGAGAAAATCGCCTCGCTCTACAAGATACGCGAGGAGGTCGAACTGCCGGACGCGCTGGAGGCCATAGAGCGGTTTGTCGTCCTTCGCGCGCTCGACAAGAATTGGCAGGACCACCTTACGGAAATGGAGGACCTGCGCCGCAGCATAGGCCTGCGCGGATACGCGCAAAAAGACCCGCTGTACGAATACAAGAGCGAAGCGTACAAATACTTTGAATCGCTGATGAGCAAAGTCCGCAACGACGTGTGCCTGGGCATATTCAGAAGCGCGTCCAGCATAGAGGTGCTCCAGTCGATGATAGAGAAGATGCAGCGTTCTGCCCGCCACATAAGCGCGGCCGACTCCGCCCCGTCGGGCGTCGCGCAGGCGGCCGAGCCTCCGGAAAGGCGGGAAATGCGCCTGCCCAAACCGAAAATCGAACTTCCGAAAATCGGAAGGAACGAGACGGTTTCGATTTCCAAGAACGGAGAGGTTCGCCAGATGAAATTCAAGAAGGCCGAAAAGCTGATTCTTGAGGAAGGCTGGCGCCTAATCGAAAACTGATGGGAACGCCCCGCGGCAGATTGTGCAGACGCGTCCTCTGTGCCGCCGCCATAGGGCTTTCGTTCGCCATGTATGTTGCGGCGTTCGAGCCGTTCGGGGCGGCGGAGCTGGCCTACGTGTTCGCCGTGCCCGCGCTCTGGGCCGCGCGCGCACTCGGCTTGTGCTCCGGATTTGAAACGCGGCCGGAATATGCGCGCTCCGAAAGCGCCGGCGGGAACGGCAAGCGCGCGAAGGCCGAAAGGCGCGCGGCGCGGCGCACATATCTGCTGAGCTGTTTCGCGTTTTCCTACGCGGCGTGGATTGCGATTTTGGTGTGGCTTAGGCACGTCTATCCGCCGGCCGGCTGGATTGCGCTATTGCTGCTTCCGCTTGCGATATCCGCGCTGTTCATATTTCCCTGGTTTGCGCTGGCGCCGTTTTTTCTGCCGTCGCTTGGGGACGGAATATTTCGGCGGCTGGCAAAACTTTTCGGACTTGCGGGAATATGGGTGCTTTTGGAATGGGCGCGCGCGCACATGTTTTCGGGATTCCCGTGGCTGCTGCTCGGAGATTCGCAATGGCTCAGGGTTCCGGTCATACAGTCGGCCAGCTACGGAGGGGTTTGGATTGTGTCGTTTACGCTGATATTCTTCAACCTCGCCGTGGAGGAGTATTTCTACCGCGCGTATTCGTGGTACAAGTTCCGGTTGGAGGGGCGCTTTGAAAAAAAGGTTCCGTTCGGAAAGTTGTCCCCGGAATTTTACATCGCGCTATTGCTGATGCTGTCGGGGGTGTGGCTGTA
>QALA01000021.1 GCA_003343565.1 Verrucomicrobiota bacterium
AAAAAAATGCAAAAATTATTCCGCCGCGCTCTCTCGACGCAAGAGTTTGCGGGCATGCGCACATTTTCATATTTTGCCCAAAAACGCGCCCCAAAGACAAATTTTGTGCGCGAATTTAACCGCAAAATTCTTTCCATAATGCGTCGCAAGAAGCCTTGCACCCGAAGAAAAAAACCGCACGAAACGCAGCCAGACGAACTGAAGGACGGAGAGAGGGCGGAGGCGGCTATGGCCTAAGAGCCTTGAGATAAACCATTAGGACATTGGCATCGGCGGGCGAAACTCCCGAAATTCTCAATGCTTGGCCGACGGTGGCCGGGCGCAAACGCGCCAGCTTTTGAGCGGCTTCCAGCCTCAACCCTTTGACGGCCGAAAAATCCACTCCGGCGGGAATCGGCGTTTGCTCAAACGTCCCCATCTTCTCTATCTGCCGCAAATCCCTTTCGAGATACCCCTTGTAAAGGGTGCGATAGAGGACTTCCGAACGCGCGGAATCCGAAAGTTCAAGAAAGGTGTCGGGCAGGGCGGCGGAAGAATCTGAGCGGCGCAGCATGTCAGCCTTGCCGCTCTTTTCAAATGCGGCCGTCCAGTAGGCGACATCCTCCGCCTTCTTTCGCATCTTCGCAAGTCTGGAGGCGGAAACCAAGCCGTAGCGCGCGGCGTATTTTAGCAGGCGAATTTCCGCGCTATTGTGGTTGAGCAAAAGCCTATATTCGGCCCTGCTTGTAAACATTCTGTACGGCTCAGGGGCGCCCTTTGTGACGAGATCGTCAATGAGCACGCCGATATAGCTTTCGTGGCGGCCCAAAATCAGCGGCTCAAGCCCCAATAGCGACGCCGCCGCATTGACGCCCGCAACCAATCCCTGCCCGGCGGCCTCCTCATATCCGCTTGTTCCGTTTATTTGCCCGGCGCAATACAGGCCCGCGACAACCGAACTTTCGAGCGTGCGCTCAAGCTGCGTCGGGCAGGCCGCATCGTACTCCACCGCATAGGCCGGGCGCACGGGCAAGGCGCGCTCAAGGCCGGGGACGCTGCGGATAATTTCCAGCTGGACGTCGAAGGGCATGGAGGTCGAAAGGCCGTTTATGTACCATTCGTCGGTGTCGCGCCCTTCCGGCTCGAGAAAGAGCCTGTGGGTCGCATGAGAGGCAAACCGCACGATTTTATCCTCGATGCTGGGGCAGTAGCGCGGGCCAATGCCCTCGATTTTCCCGCCGTACATTGCGCTTCTGGAAAGATTTGCGCGGATAATCTCGGCGGTCTTTTCGGAAGTGGAAGTCTCATAACAGCTCAGCTGGTTCAGGCCGAAGCCCTCGAAATTCGCAAAACAAAGCGACGGGGCAAGGCGCGCGACGTCGGAAGGCAGGGAGGAAAAGTCCGGGAGCGGGCCGCCCGCTTTGAGATGTTCCACGTGGAACATCGCTCCCTGGGGAATGTCGGCGGCATCGCGGGTGTCGTAAAAGCCGAAGAGCACGGCGGAGGAGTCTCCGGGCTGTTCGACGCACTTTGAAAAGTCTATCGAGCTTCCCAAAACCCTCGCGGGGGTTCCCGTCTTGAGGCGGTAAAGCCGTATGCCGTTTTCCGCCAGGCTTCCGGACAGAAGCTTAGACGAAAAATCCCCCATTCTTCCGCCCTCGTTCGTCGAGGAGCCGACATGCAGCGCCCCCCTAAGAAACGTCCCCGCAGTAAGAATTACGGCGGCCGCCGCAAAATCGGCGCCGAGATTCGTCCGGACGCCGCGAATCCGCCCGCGCTCGACTATCAGCCCGACAACCTCCGCCTGAAAGAGCCTCAAATTCGGCTGAATTTCGACCGCGCGCTTCATGCGGAACTGGTAGGCCTTTTTGTCGCATTGGGCTCGCGGAGCTTGGACGGCTGGGCCTTTGGAGGCGTTCAGCAGGCGAAATTGCAGTGCGGTGGCGTCGGCATTGACGGCCATTTCCCCGCCCAGAGCGTCGATTTCGCGCACGATGTGCCCCTTTGCGAGGCCGCCGATTGCCGGATTGCAGCTCATTTGGGCGATTGTGTCCAAATTTCCGCTCAACAGCAAAGTCCGCACCCCCATGCGGGCGCATGCCAGCGCGGCTTCGCAGCCCGCATGGCCCGCGCCGCAAACTATCACGTCAAAATCATTTTCGCCGCCCGTATTTGGCATAACAGCGGAATGATTTTATTCTTCGGCCCGCGTGCAAGAAAAATCGGCGAATCTTGGGAAAATGCCCATAGAAAAACGGGCTAAGCAGGCGGGCAGGCGGACGGCAACAAAACGCGCAAACGAAAAAAGGATTTTATGGGAAACGAAAAAAAGCGCAATAGGGTATAAAAAATCCGAAGAGCTTATATAGCCCGCCGATTAATATAGTTCGCCGATAAAAAATGCGGAGGATTTCCATTCAACAAACCGAGAATGCGCCGCTTTTGCGGTTTTAGAAGTTGCAACGTCCGACAATAAATTTCGCAATCCCGCAAATTCAGGCGGAGGGATTAACCGAAAATGAAATTCCAAATGCGCACCGACCAAATCCGCAGCCGATTAGACTGCGCTTAGATTAGGCTGCGCAAACGCAGCGTGGGCAACTCGTGAAAACGCTTTTAAAATATGAATAAGTAATTATATAACAACAAAATAAAAATTACATTTACACCCTCCAACGCCGATTGGCCGCGCCGATTTTGCCACTTTATTTTGATACTTTATTTATTTTGATCCTTTATTTGAGTTGACGTTCTAATTAGTATGTGCGTCATCGCCATTTCAATTTTTTAATCCTATCTCCGGATTGGTCGCCCGCGCTATTCCCAAAGCCCGCCCGCACTCCCGCCTTTGTCTCCAAAACTAAGCCTGGCCAAGCCGATTTACCTTGCTTTGCGCAAATTCAGGAAACGTCTGCACGCCGCCGATTTTCTTTCGCGCATCGCCGATTTTTTCCAAGAAATATCGATTGGAAAATGCGGACGAACGCCTCCTTGCAAGACATGACGCAATCGCTTTCGCAAATTCGCCCACCGTATCTGCGCGCTTGTTTTGCCCACCCCACGGAAAAGTCAATCCGATTAGCCCCGTTTTTCGCAAATTTACAAAACTCCGCATGTTGCTGACAATAAACGCATTTTTCAGCCCGCAAACATGCGGAAACCGCCCTTTTTTCGGCTTTTTACGAACTCTTCGCGAGATGCGCACAATACCGGCAAATTTGCAAAGGCAATTGCATCGGACGGCGCAAGAAATGGAAATCAACGCCATTGCCGAAGCGCATAAAAACGCCACGAAAAAAGCAAAAAAATATCGGCAATTTTCTTGACAAATTTCGATTGCCGGCAAAAGAATGCCTGAGATAAGGGGTAAATGATAACGCTGAAACGGACAACCATATTGGCCGTAGGATTGGGGCTATGGACGTTCTCAAACGCGGCATCGGCGGCGGAAGTAAAGGCTGAAGAGCTCTTCAACCTCGGAGGGTTTCCCGTCACTAATTCAATGTTGACGACTTGGATTTTTACGGCGGTAATAATCCTGTTTTTTAGGTTTGTCCTCTTGCGCGGGGGCGCGCGGCTCGTGCCGGGCAGGGGGCAGCTGGCAATAGAGAGCATGATAAACTCGCTTTCGGGAATACTGGAACCCCTCATGGGAAAGCGGGCGTTTAAGGCGTGTTTTCCGTTGTTGTTGGGATTCTTCGCCTATATTTTAATAATGAATTGGAGCGGCTTGCTGCCGGGGGTCGGCTCAATCGGCCAGGAGCGCGCCGCCGAAACTGCGGGCGGAGCCGCCCACTTCGTTCCGTTCCTGCGCCCGGCGAACACCGATTTGAACACGACGCTCGCGCTGGCGATAATCTCGTTCGTCGCGTGGATAATATTCGTGCTCAAGTACGCGGGAATCAAAGCGTTTCTGCATGACACATTCGGAAACAAGGCGGACAAATCCGAGACGCCATACGTGTTGTATTTGTTTCTGTTTGTAATATTTTTCGCGGTCGGGTGCATAGACGTCATATCAATCATAATGAGGTTGTTGTCGCTTTCATTCCGACTTTACGGAAACAATTTCGGAGGCGAGGCGCTCCTTGAAAACATGCATGAAATGGCATTGGAACTTCCGCGCTGGTTTTCCTGGATAATTCCGCTTCCGTTCTATCTGCTGGAGCTTTTGATAGGTTTGATACAGGCGTTCTTGTTCACGCTTTTGACTGCGGTTTACATAGGGCTGCTGACGAACCATGAAAACGAATAACTTTAAGATAACCAAATAAAACAGGAGAACAAAAATGATAGAGATACTCGCAGACGCGGCAAATCAATTGACATCAATGAGCGGCAGCATACAGGGCGGACTCGGCTGTCTGGGCGCTGCATTGGGCGTGGCATTCGTCGGCGCGAAAGCGGTTGAGGCGACGGGGCGCAATCCGGGGGCATTCGGCAAGATAATGGTGCTCGGAATCTTGGGAATGGCGCTGGCGGAAGCGGTCGCCTTCTATGCGCTGTTCCTGGGAAAGTAAGCCATGAATTATGCGACGATTGCGGCGGGAAATCCGCTGGAATTTTTGACGCAATTTGGCGTTGAGTGGCGGCTTCTGATAAGTCAGGGGGTGTCGTTTGCGATAGTCGCGGCGGCGTTGTACTATTTTGTATTCAAGCCCGTAATAGCCGTCTCGCAGAAGCGCGCGGCCGAAATAGAGCAGGGTTTGAAGGACGCCGAAGCCGCGCGCGCAAGGCTTGCGGACGCCGAGAGCGAGGCGAAGGCGCAACTGCAAAAGACGGCCCTTGAAGCCTCCCAAATACTTGAAAGGGCGCGCGACAGCGCGAAAAAGACCGTCGAGGACGCCGCGGCCGAGGCCGCGCGCAAGGCCGCGCAAATGCGGGAGAACGCCGAGAGGCAAATCGCGCTCGACAAGGCCCAAATGAAGCGGGAATTGAAGGAGGAGCTGTCCGGATTGGTCGCCAGAGCGGCGGAAGCGGCCGTGTCGGAAGTTTTGACGGACGAACAGCGCGCAAAATTGGCGGAAATCGCCGCGGAAAAACTTTCGCGCGAGAATTAGGGAGGCGAACGAAGTGGATTCCAAAGCGCGCACGAAGTGTTTTGTAAGGCTGACGCTCGACGATAACGGGATTCCAAGCGCCGAGCGCGCCGCGGCGATATGCGCCTACATAGGCGGCTTGGACTGTTCGGACGAAAAGAAGGCGGCGGCTCTGCGCGCGTACCGCAGACAGCTGATTCCCCTGCTTGAAAAGGAGCGCATAGTGGCGGAGTTGTCGGGCGAGGCCACGGAGCGCGCGCTCGACTTGCTTCGCAAAATTGTCGAGAGGGAGCGCGGGGGAAAGCCGGGGCGCATGGAAGTTCGCAAGAATGCGTCGCTGCTCGGCGGGGTCCGCTTGACGATAGCCGACACAATCATAGAGCGCAGCGCGCGCCAGGCCATTGAGAACGCGCTAAGGTGAAATTTAAAAACAGGGAACAGATGAACGAGATACTCAAAGAAATCAATGCCGAGATAGAGAAGATAGAGAGTCTCAACAGGCGCGAGAACGTCGGGGAAATCATCTCGCTGGCCGACGGCGTCGCGCATCTGAACGGACTCAGCCGCGCGATGTACAACGAGATGATAGCTTTCGACAACGGGGTGTTCGGCATAGCGCTCAACCTCTGCGAAAACGAGGTCGGCTGCGTGCTTTTAGGCGACGTCAGCCGGATAAAGGAAGGCGACCGGGGGCGCACAACCGGAAAACTTTTGAGCGTTCCCGTGGGAATGGAGCTGCTCGGCCGCGTGGTGGACGTGCTCGGCAGGCCGCTCGACGGCAAGGGGGAAATCGCGGCAAAGGAGCATTATCCGGTGGAAAAGATCGCGCCGGGCATACTGCCGCGCCAGTCGGTAAACCAGCCGCTGCAAACGGGACTGTTGGAAATCGACGCGATGATTCCCATCGGGCGCGGGCAGCGCGAACTGATAATCGGAGACCGCCAGACCGGAAAGACCTCGATTGCTCTCGACACAATCATCAATCAGGCGCGCCTGAACAGGGCGGGGGAGGCTTCGGGGGATCCGTCGTTTAGGCCGGTGTATTCTATATATGTGGCGATCGGGCAGAAGAACTCCAACATAGCCCGCACGATACAGCTTTTGGAGGCGCACGGGGCGATGGAATACACGATTATAGTCGCCGCCGGAGCCGCGGAGAACGCGGCGAACTTGTACATATCGCCCTATTCGGGCTGCGCGATGGGCGAGTGGTTCATGCAAAACGGAATGGACGCGCTCATCGTTTACGACGACCTTTCCAAACACGCGGCGGCATACCGCCAAGTTTCCCTTTTGCTGAAGCGCCCCTCCGGGCGCGAGGCCTATCCGGGCGACGTATTTTACCTGCACTCGCGCCTGCTGGAGCGCTCCGCGCGCCTGAATGCGGACAACGGGGGCGGCTCCCTCACCGCGCTGCCCATAATCGAGACGCAGGCCGGCGACGTCAGCGCATACATACCCACAAACGTCATTTCCATAACGGACGGACAAATATTTTTGGACACCGACCTTTTCAACCAGGGCGTTCGCCCGGCGATTTCGGTCGGCATATCAGTGTCGCGCGTGGGGTCGTCGGCGCAGATAAAGGCATTCAAGCAAGTTGCCGGCAAGCTGAAGGGCGAGTATGCGCAATACAAGGAAATGGCGGCGTTCGCGCAGTTCGGCTCCGACCTCGACGCCCGCACAAAAGCCATGCTCGACCACGGAGACAGGATAGTGGAGCTCATGAAGCAGTCCAACAACGCCCCGATGGACGTTCCGCAGGAGGTTGCGACGCTGTGGGCGCTGAAGAGCGGGGTTTTCAACGACATTGAGATAGGCAGGGTCGGCGAGGCCGCGCAAAAGCTGCGCGAATATCTCGCCCAGTCGGCGGCGGACGTGCTGGAAGCCCTTTCCCAAAAGCGCGAATTTGACGGCGAACTCGAAGCCGCGCTCGGCGGCGCGTGCGCAAAATGGCGCAAGACATTCGCATAACGAAAGGACGCGCCAGATGAAGGGAATGCGCGAGATACGCAACCGTATAAAGGCCATAAAAAGCACGGGGCAGATTACGCACGCGATGGAGCTTGTGGCATCGTCGAAGATGAAGCGCGCCCAGCAAAACGCTGAGGCCGGCCACCCCTACGCCGCGCTGCTGATGGACATAACGGACATGGCCGCCGAATGCGTCGCAAAGGGAGGCCGCATGGACGCCTCGCGCTACTTTTCAAATCCGAATTGCGGGCGGCGGCTCATAATAGTCATATCCACAGACAAGGGGCTGTGCGGGCCGCTGAACTCCAACCTGTTCAAAAAAATATCCGAATTGGGCGACGAGTGCGACTTCATAGCGGTCGGAAAGCGCGCGGAGAGATTTTTGGCGCGCTCCGGCAGGAGTGTCGTCAACGCGATGAGAATTTCCGACAAAGTCGAATTTTCCGAGACGCGAAGAATTGCCAAATTTGCCTCAAAGCTCGCCGCGGAGGGCAAAGTCGGAAGCATTGAGGTGCTCTATTCAATGTACATCAACACGCTCAAACAGGAGCCCACTCTTGTGAAACTCGCGCCCGTGGACAATCTCGACTGGTTTATAGACCGCATGCGCAAAATGTACAAGCTCAAGACGGAGCCGCGGCCGGAGGAGTCGCGCCGGATAAATTTCGAGCCGAGCGCGGCGGAAATATTTTCAAAGCTGCCGGCCTACTACTTCACCCAGGCGCTGCACCAGCTCGCGCTGGACGCAAAGGCCAGTGAACAGTCGGCGCGGCGCGTGGCGATGAAGGCGGCAAGCGACAATGCCGACGCCCTGGTCGACAGCCTGACGCTCGACTACAACAAAGCCCGCCAAGCCGCAATCACCACGGAGATACAGGAGCTTGCCGCAGCCGCGGCAGTCTCGGACGAACAACTTTAAAAGGCGACAAATATGACAAGAGGAACAGTGACGCAAATTATAGGAGCCGTAGTCGACGTAAAATTCGACAAGGCGGAAATTCCCGCGATATACAACGCGCTGAAGGCGGCGACAAACGGCGGGGAATCCGAAATCACGCTTGAAGTCCAGCAGCATTTGGGAGACGGCCTTGTCAGGACGGTCGCCATGACCTCCACGGAGGGCCTGATGCGCGGAAGCCAAGTCGAGGACACCGGCGCGCCGATAAAAGTTCCCACGGGAGCCTGCACTCTCGGCAGAATATTCAACGTCACCGGCGATCCCGTGGACGAAAAAGGGCCCGTCGAATGCCGGCAGAGAATGCCGATTCACCGCCCCGCGCCCACCCTGCTGGAGCAGAGCACGCAGACGGAAATACTCGAAACGGGAATAAAGCCCATCGACCTGATTTGCCCGTTTTTGAAAGGCGGGAAAGTCGGCGCATTCGGGGGAGCGGGCGTCGGCAAGACGGTGGTCATAATGGAGCTGATTCACAACATTGCGAAGGCGCACGGGGGATTTTCCGTATTTGCGGGCGTCGGGGAACGCTCGCGCGAGGGCAACGACCTCTACAAAGAGATGGCGGAATCGGGGGTAATAAACGTGAACGAACCCGAAAAATCCAAAGTCGCGCTCGTTTACGGGCAGATGAACGAACCTCCGGGGGCGCGCATGCGCGTGGCCCTCACCGCGCTGACTATGGCGGAGCACTTCCGCGACGTCGAAGGGCAGGACGTGCTTTTGTTCATCGACAACATATTCCGCTTTTCGCAGGCCGGCAGCGAAGTCAGCGCATTGCTCGGACGCTCTCCGTCGGCCGTGGGCTACCAGCCGACCCTCGCGCAGGAAATGGGCGAACTTCAAGAGAGAATAACCTCTACCAAAAAGGGCTCCATCACCTCCTTCCAGGCGGTGTACGTTCCGGCGGACGACCTCACCGACCCCGCGCCCGCAAACACCTTCGCCCATTTGGACTCGACCATAGTTCTCGACCGCTCCATAGCCGCATTGGGCATATACCCCGCCCTCGACCCGCTGGCTTCGACTTCCAACGCCCTCTCGCCGGACATCGTGGGGCAGGAGCACTTCAAAGTCGCGCGCGGCGTTCAGGAGGTCCTTCAAAAGTACAAGGACTTGCAGGACATAATCGCAATTCTCGGCATAGACGAGCTCTCCGACGAAGACAAGCTGACGGTCTCGCGCGCCAGAAAAGTCCAGAAGTATCTGTCGGCTCCCATGCACGTATCGGAGGTGTTCTCCGGAGTTCCCGGCGTGTACGTTCCCGTGTCCGAAACCGTGCGCGGCTTCAAGATGATTCTCGACGGCGAGTTGGACCACGTCGACGAAAACGACTTCTACAACAAGGGCGCCATAGAAGAGGTGCTCGAAAGCCACGAAAAGACGAAAGCTGGACATTGATGGCCTTGACGGTGGAAATAGTGACCCCCGCGGGAATCGCTTGGAAGAGCGACAATGTGGACGCCCTGACACTGCCCGCAGCCTCCGGAGAAATCCAGATATTGCCGGGGCACGTTCCCATTTTGACGATATTGAACGCCGGTTCGCTCGTCGCCCAGATAGGAGAAAGCGCAAACAGTCTTGCAATAGACGAAGGGTACGCGCGCTGCATGGGCGACGTCGTCTCGGTGCTGACCGAAGCGGCCATAAACGTCGAGGAAATAGACGAAGAACAAGCTGAAAAAACGCGAATCGAAGCGCTCAAAGAGCTGGACAAAATACGCCGCCAGCCCCACGCCGACGACGCGGAAATCGAGCGTCTGGAATCCATAGCGCGCTTTTCGATAGCTCAGAAACTCACAAAGGCGAAAAAGCGCCAGCATTAAAGCGGCATTCTTCTAAAATATGTTTAAGCGGCCGCGGCGGCGATGCAAACGCCGTTCTGCAAGGTAAAATCGGACTCGGAAGAAACCTCTTTTGCCCAAGCGCGACAGCGCGCGCGATATTGCGCAATTGACGCGGCAAATCCTTCCAATAAATGACGGGTGCGCCGCAAAACTGCGAAAAATATTGCGCGAGCAAAGGGCGGGACGGGCAAAAGGCGGGAGAAAGCAAAAATCCACCGGGCCCTTCGGCCCAATCTTTGTGCGGGAAAAAACGCTCTTTCCGAAAAACGGCTGTTAAATTCGCCGATTTGCATCTTGCGCAATATCGCGCAATAATTTTTTTGCGCTTTTCGCAACAAATTCCGCCGCAAAACGTTTGCCCAATCAATGACGTTTGAAAGATGAGATTGGAAACGGGAAATTGAGGGAAATAATGGGAAATTACGGGAATTTAAAGGCTTTGAGGCGAAAGTTGTCGGCCGGATTTGAGTTTGGAAAATTTTTGTGCCAATGCCGCCAGATGAAGTAAGATTAGGAAAAGTTTTCGCTCTATTCCAAGTTTAACATAAGCTGTATGCTCCTTGCAACCTCCCTGAACTGCCCTTGCAACACCATTCCCAAGAAGCTTTTTCAAATCCTACTTCGTTTTTCCAAAATCAAACTTCACGATACATCAAGGGCGCTTCCAAACGCGAAGGCATAACCTTGCCGGCAAACAAACTACACATTGCGCGCGGGCGATTAATGCAATGCCGCAGTCCTTATTCCCCCAAAAAAAGCCGCCGAAAACGGCGGCTAATTTAAACTTCAAAGAATGCGGAAGCGCAAGAATACGGGTAAAAATATTTCGCGCCGAAAAATGAAACGCCCTTCAACCCGCGCCAACTTCCAGCATAAAAAACATTTTCCGGCGGCGCGACCTTGCGGCTCAAGCGCGCCGCCGCCCGGCCTACTTGCGGCGGCGGACAAACGCGGCCGCAAGCGATAAAAATCCCATTAAAGCCGCCCATTCGGCCGGCTCCGGAACATTGAACGAAATAACTCCGTTATCTACGCCAAACTGGACGTTGGATTCAAATTCGAACTTGCTCCAGTCTATATCGGACTCCGACTGTATTATGTCGGACAAGTTTATCGAGAACACCCCGTCGGCCGAAGAATCGACTTGAAAATAAAGTTTTCCGAAGCTGTCTCCAACCAATTCTCCGGAGATTTTTCCGTAAGAGTCTCCTCCCGCAACGCCTATAACCATGAGGGCGTCGGCGTTCAAGAGAATGTCCGTCGAAGAGCTTACGGAACTGCCGGCGCCGACAGTCAGCGACTGCGCGTTGGAAATCCAACCGCCGGAGAGGCTCAAGCTGCTGCCGTCCTCAACAGACACATTTCCGGTAACGGCCGACACGTCCGCGGCTATCGAGAGCGCGCCCCCTCCTTTCACCGTAAATCCGCCCGCAGCGCCGTCCGCCGCGGCGACCGTCACGCCGGATCCGATTGCAATCGTATTGCCGTTTGTGTCAAAAACGGAATTTTCGCCCAGGGCATAGGTCAGCGATCCGCCCGAAACCGCGTCTATCGTCAAATTTGCGGTAGCCGCAAGCGTTCCGGAGGAGTGCTTTATCGTGAATACGTCCTTCACATTGCGGTGCGTAAAGGACCCCAAGTTCAATACGCCGCCGTTGATGTGAACCAGGGAGGTATTTCCGTCGGATACCCCTGTGTCGTCTGCGTAAAAACTTCCCACGGTCAGCGAAAATTTTTCGTTTATCGTCAGAGTGGTGTTGCTGACCTGCCCCTCCGTCTTTGAGTGTCTGAACCTCAAGGTGGAAATAGTCGCCGCCCCCCCGATTTCGTCGTCAAACTTGGAAAACACTATTTCGGCGTTTCCGTTCACATAGTTTTCGCCAACATTGAGGGCCTTTAAGGTCATGCTCCCGACCGCAAGCTCCACGGGATTGTCGTAAGTCTGAAACACGTTTACGAAGTCCACCGGAGCCGCATTAGAGTAGTCCTCGGCGTCTTTGCTCTTATAATATATGTTAAATTCCTTCGCGGTAATTTTCGTCTTGGCATACCAGGACGTTCCGTTCCCGTATATGCCGCTTGAGTAGAAATTAAACACATTTGCCGAAACGGAGGCGTTCGTCTTTAAATCGTAAAAGCCGTACATCGTCACATTGTCGCCCGTTGTGGGATTCGGGGGTATGGCTATATTGCTCGTATATGTGTCGGTGCGGCCGAAACCGTAGAAGTCGTAATAGTATCCCTCTTTGTCGGGATTCGGAAGCGACGTGATGACATAGTCGGCCGCAACCGCTTGGACGGCGGCCAAAAGGAATGCCGCAACTGCTATAAATCCGGTTTTCATGGAGTTCATATTTGCCAAATTTGCTTGTTTATATACCGATATGGGCCGATTGCATTCAGAGGTAAGGCCCATACTTGTTTTTATATTAAAATCGGTTTTTTTCCAAATGCAATAAGATTTTGCGCACTTTTTGAGCGCATTCTCCGAATTTGCGCACTTCATCTGGCCCGAAACCGTTTTGCGAAGTTTCGCGCGGCAAATGCTCTACGGACCAATTTTACGGTTGCAACGCGCATTGTTTTTTTCCATCATTCCCGCGTCAAACACTTAAGCGAATGAAGACATTTATTTCCTCTCTGTTGGTTCTGGCGCTCTTGGGCGTCCCGCAACTTTTTGCCGGCCAAAAATCCGCGCCGGAACAGTCGCCCAAACTCTTTAAGGACGGCGACCGCGTGTGCTTTATAGGCGACAGCATTACGCACGGCGCCTTTTACATAGAAAATCTGCTCCTATTCTACGCCACCCGCTACCCGGACGCCCGCATGCAAATCTACAATGCCGGCATGAGCGGAGAGGGGGTCGGCGGAGTTTTGAAGCGCCTCGAATGGGACGTATTCAACAACAAGCCCGACGTGAGTGTAATCATGATAGGAATGAACGACGTTCCGCGCGGGGCCTACGCCGAAAAATGGCGCAACCACGAAAGTTTCCCCGGCCGCGTAAAGGGCTTTCACGAGAGGTACTCGCGCGATATGGACAAGGTTGTAAAAGCCCTCACGGAGCGCACGAAGAAAGTCGTCGTGTTCACGCCGTCGATTTTCGACCAAACCGTGCAGAGCAAGCGGGAAAACCTCCTGGGCTGCAACGACGCGCTCGGCTGGGCGGCGGAAGTCGACAAGGCTGTAGCGAAAAAATACGGGGCCGAAGTCGTCGACATCTGGTCGTACATGACCGAGATGAACGGGCGATACCAGCAGTCCGACCCGACGCGCAGCTTCATAGACTTCGACCGCGTGCACCCGCGCGACTTGGGCGGATTCGTCATGATGGCAAAAGTCGCCATAGACATGGACGAATCTCCGTTCGTCTCCCAAATCCAAATCGACGCCGGCAGCAAAAGTTCCGCCGGCACAATCAACGCAAAAGTTTCCGACGTAAAAGCCGCCGCAAACGGACTGTCGTTTACCGCCCTTGAGAACGCCCTCCCGTTCCCCATGACCGCCGAAAAAATCGAGGCGGACAAGGTGCTGAATTTCACGGACACATACAACAGGCAGATTCTGAAAGTCTCCGGGCTGAAAACCGGCGACTACGACTTGAAAATCGACGGCAGGAAGGTCGGCCGCTATTCCTCCGCGCAGCTTGAAAAGGGGGTAAATTTGGCCTCCAACAAAGACACTCCGCAGTATCGGCAGGCGGAGGAAGTCGCAAAGCTGTGCAGAAAATTCAAGGGTCAGACGCAAACCTGCCGCGCGATAGTCGGCGCGGAAATCTGGCTGAAAATATCGCATTTAAAAACGGTGGAGGAGCGGTGCCGGTCGCTTGAGCAACAGCTGAAGGAAGGAAAAATAAAGCCCGGCGGCGACACCGCATGGGCGAAGGCCTATCCAATCAACAAGCCGCGCGAAGCCGAGCTTCTCGAAGGCGTCCAGCAGACCATCAGACAGGCGTACGACGCGGCAAAACCCGTCGAGCACAAGTTTGAGCTTGTGCCTGCCGCGTGAGTCTGCCGGACGACTTGGCGCGCGGTTGCGGTCGCGGTTGCGACTGCGGTTGCGGGCAACCCCTTCCGTTTATTCGAGCGGACGGCGCGCGAATAGAAAGAAAGAACCGCGCACGCTTTCTTGCGCCAAACGAATTTTTTTAAACGCAATTTTCTTAAACGGAATTTTCGCGCAAACTTTCGCGTGCCGATCGCCGGGCGGCGATTGGGCGAAGGAAGGGCGGCATATCCCGAACTGCCGCCCTGCAAAATCCGCCCGAAAAAAATCCAAAGGGGAGGTAAGACAATATGAAAAGAATCGTCCTGTCCGCCGCGGTTTTGGCGGCATTTTGCATCGCGTCGGCCGGCGCAGCGCCGGTCCGCAGCCCAAACTATTTCAAGGCGGGCGAAAAAATATGCATGATCGGCGACAGCATAGCCCACGGCGGATTCTACACCGAAAACATACTGCTCTTTTACGCCACGCGCTATCCGCATGCAAAAATTTTCTTCTGCAACGCGGGAATGAGCGGGCAGGGGGTCGGCGGCGTCTGGAACAGGCTGAAGTGGGACGTCTATGAACGCTACGTCCCGGATACGTGCATCATCATGATAGGAATGAACGACGCTCCGCGCGGCATGTACGCCGAAGGAGTGCGCGGAACGCCGAAGGCCCTCGCGCGAATAGAGAGTTTCCACAAAAACTATCCCGCCGTTTTCGACAAAGTTTTGGCGTCGCTAACCGAAAACTGCAAAAGGGTCGTCGTGTTCACGCCGTCGATTTTCGACCAAACCGTGCAGAGCAAGCGGGAAAACCTCCTGGGCTGCAACGACGCGCTCGGCTGGGCGGCGGAGGCCAACAAGGCCGCGGCGAAAAAATACGGGGCCGAAGTCGTCGACATCTGGTCGTACATGACCGAGATGAACGGGCGATACCAGCAGTCCGACCCGACGCGCAGCTTCATAGACTTCGACCGCGTGCACCCGCGCGACTTGGGCGGATTCGTCATGATGGCAAAAGTCGTTTCGGATTGGAGGGAATCAGGGCTGGTTTCGGAAATCCGCATCGACGCGGCTAAAAATACGGCGGATTGCGAAAACGCGGAAGTCTCGAACCTGCGCATCGCCCCCGGCAGGATAACCTTTTCCGCCGTCGAGGGAGCCCTTCCGTTTCCCACCTCCGCACAGAAGGACGAGGCCGACAAGGTATTGGGATTTTTACCGGCGTTCAACAGGGAAATATTGCAAGTCGGCAATCTCAACTCCGGCAAGTATTCGCTGAAAATAGACGGCGTTTCAATCGGGGAATTTTCCGCATCGCAGCTGGCCTCCGGAGTGAATTTGGCCCTGTGCAAAAATACGCCGCAATACGGGCAGGCCAAAGGGGTTGAGAAGCTGTCGAAGGCGTGGCGAGCGAAGGCCGCCGAACACCGGGACATAGTTGGTTTTGAAATTTGGGTTCTAAAGAAACGCTTTGACAGCACGCAGGCGTATTTGGACGAAACGCAAAGGCGCATAGACGCAAAGGAGCTAAAAAACGAAAACCAAATCAAATGGGCCGCGCGATACATGAAAAACAAACCCCGCGAGGCGGAAATTATGCGCGCGCGCGACGAGGCCTTTGAAGCCGTTTACTCCGCGGCAAAACCCGCCGTCCACAACTTTGAATTGACCGCCGTCCGATAGTTGCGCGCATTATTCCAACATTCGGAGTCGGACGCATATTCGCCGGATTTTTACCCCTTCGCCCCATAAGCTCCGAATGTCGGGGAAGAGAAAAAACGCTTTTCCCTTACGCGGAAAAATTGGGCATATTGCGCCGAAGAAATTTGCGCTCCGCCCGGCTTCGGCCCTTGCAAGGCTTTTGCGGGCAAGCGTTTTTCGATTTGCAAAAAACGCTTAACAAGGCGCAAAAACGAAGAATCCTCCCATTACTCTCCGAATGCATCGCAAAAGCAAGGGAGAGGGAAACAGCGGGCGTTTAAAAAATCTATTTTAGAAAAAGCGTAAAGCCAAGTCGGGCTCCGCGCGCTCTCATGAAGAAACTTCCCGCCGCGCCGGACGTTCCGCGCGCAGAGCAAGGCGCGCTTTTGATACGCAAAGCGCGCACCGATATTTGGCGGGAACGCGAGGAAAGGGACGATTCTTTCAAACTTCCCACACCCGCGCAAAGGGGCGTTCAATATCCCGCATGCGGCGGAATAAAAGCTTTGTAGCAATCGTTCCCGACACTTGAAAGCAAACTTGAAATTGGCGGACGGGCGGCACGGAATACATGTTCTGTTTTAAGAAACAAAGAGGCAATCTCCCGATCTAATCTTCCGTTCCAAATTTTGACTGCCATTCGCAGTCCGAAAAAAGCCGAGCGAATTTGTACCGTTTGCGCAAAACTAAGTTGCTGGCTCCGCGCACTCCCACAAAGAAACTTCTCGCCGCGCCGGACGTTCCGCGCGCAGAGCAAAGCGCGCGTTTGATATGCAAAGCGCGCGCCGATATTTGGCGGGAACGCGAGGAGGGGACGATTCTTTCAAACTTCCCTCACCCGCGCAAAGTGACGTTCAATATCCCGCATGCGGCGGAATAAAAGCTTTGCCGCAACCCTTCCCGATGATTGACAACAAACTTGAAATCGGCGGACGGACGGCAAGAACGCGAGGAAGAATCTTTCAAAAATCCTTCGCCCGCTTAACGCGCCGAGATTCCAATCAAAATTCCAATCAAAACGCCGCGCTTCGTCCGGACAACGGCAATGCCGCCCGATTGGAAATGCGGGCGGCCGCGCAAAAAGGCCGCGGCGGATTATTTTACTTCAAGCACGAGGTCGTTCGCCGTCTGCCTGTCTTTGGCCGTGGAATTTGTGGGCTTGGCAAGGACCAATTTGCCCTCGCGCGAGCCGATTCTTATCGGGTCGCCAAGCTTGTACTCGCCGCCGTTTACGCGAATGGAGCGCGCGTTCTTTACGCTGGTCTTTTTGTCTTGAAAATCTATGAGCGTATATTTTCCCTTCGGTATGGAATCGCCCAGCGTGACGTTTATGTCGGCGATTGTCATATCGGACCTCTTATAGACGCGCAACAGCGGGAGCGCGCCGTTCTTCTCCTCAAGATTTATCCGGAACGTCCAGGTGTCGGGCTGTTCCGAAATGATGGGGTCCATCATAATTCTTCCGCCGATGTCGAGAACCGACTTGCCGACAAGCGTGATCGCGCAGCCGGGACGCCCCTCAATATCCGTTATGGAAAAGTTTACCGGAATGTTCGATATGACATTGTTCTTTATGGTGCAAACGGAATCTTCAAGGCGGAATATTCCCAGTCCGGCCTGCTTGGCCTGCGACCAATAAGTGTAATTTATGGAATTGGCCTCGACTTTAGAATTTCTAAAATCCATCAGCGTCTGGGAATTGTTCGAAAGCGCGATTCCTACTCCGAGATGCTGCTTCGCCTTGATTTTGCGCCCGTTTGAGAATATTTCGGAGTTGTTGCCCACCGAAAGGGAAAGGACGTTCGCGTCGACATCAACCTCAAGCGTATATCCGCCCGGACGCGCATGCACATTGTCGTTGGTTCCCGGTTTGTTGGGGAGGTCGGCCGAGGCGAACTGGACTTCGCTGCCCCAGTTGCACGTGCTCCATTTGTATTCGCGCTGCGAATTGTCGGGCTGTCCGCAGAAATAATTTAGGGCAAACGATGCGGACGCCGCGAACGCCGCCATTGAAGCGGTTATGAATTTTTTTGAGCTCATGATTTTTGTCGTCGAATTATTTTATTTCCAAGAGAAGGTCGTTCTTTGTCGATTTATCCTTGCTGGACGGAGATTTTGAGGCGGCAATTTTAAGTTCCGCCTCCCTTCCGGCCACGGTGAAATTTTCATTGAGCGCGGCGGGTTTGCCGTTGAGCGTCACGCTGCGCAAATTTTTCAGGCTGCTGCGGCGCGACTCCAATTCCAGCAGAGTGTAGGAGCCCTTTTTCAGGGGCCCGGATATGTTGATTTCCAAATCCGCGCAGGCCAGATCCGCCCCCTTTGCAAAGCGGACTTTCGGAACCGCGCCGCCGGAGTCGGACAGCCTGATCTTAAATTGAAACGACTTCGGATTGTCCACAATCTGCATGTCGTGCACAATGCCGCCCTCCAGCTCAAACAGCGACTTCCCCTTCAGATCAAGCACAATGCCGCCGCGCTTGCCCTTGTTGTTGAAAAATCCGGCGTTGCCGTCCACGGGGAAGGAGGAGGACAGGTTCCGATTCACATGCAATGCGCTGTCTTCAAGGTAAACAAGGCCCGTTCCCAATTCCCGCGAATTCGGATAGCAGCCGAATTTGATTCCGCCGCCGACCTTCATCTCGCTGTTTTTCAGATTGAGCGAGGATATTTGATCCTTACCTCCCAAATTAAACCCCACCTCCTTTGAGATTTTTATCCCCCGCCGTCCGCTGATATTCATGGACGAGCCGTTGAGTATGCCCAAAGATGCGACGTTTATGTCCGCGTCTATGTCGAGATTTTTATTGTAGTACGTCTGCAATTTGTCGTTGGGGCCCGGCTTTCCGGGAAGCTTTTTGCGCGAGCCCCAATCCTTCATTTCGCATTTGCTGTACGTAAAATCGCTGTCTTTCGCGTCAAGCCCCACGGTGAACTCAAGCGCGTTGCAATCGCAGACAAAGAGGAATGCGACAAGTCCCGCCAATAAATTTGTCTTTTTCATCGCCGACTAAAATTTTTCATACCTGCCGAAGGCGCCGCCGGTTATCGGCTACTTCACCTCCAAGACGAGGTCGTTGGCCGTCGATCTGTCCTTGGAAGTCGGGGATTTCGCGGCCGCGATTTTTATCGCGGCAGTTCTGCCGCCCAAGTCGAACTCGTCGCCGAGAGTGTATGCGCGACCGTTCAGTTTCAAGCTTCTGAATTTTTCGAGTTTCTGCCTGCGATAATCAAGTTCAATGAGCGAATGCGTGCCCTTTGCCGGAGCGTTTTTAAGCTCGATTTCCACGTCGACGGGCGCGAGGTTCGCCGCCTTTTCAAAGCGCAGCAGCGGAATGTTGCCGTTTTGCTCCGACAACTTAACCGTAAAGGTCAAATCTTTGGCGTTGTCGATTAGCTGGAGGTCGTGCGCGAGGCTGCCGCCTATCTCCATCAGCGACTTCCCCTTCAAATCAAGCACAATGCCGCCGCGCCTGCCCTTGTTGTTGAAAAATCCGGCGTTGCCGTCGAGCGGAAAGGCGGACACGAAATTGCGATTTATCAAAAGCGACGAGTCGTCGAGGGAAATCACGCATTTTCCGAGAGAGCGCGACCCGCCGTGGCAGGAGATTCTCACTCCGCCGTTGCATGTCATTTTGCTTTTTTTCAGGCTGAGAACTCCCTCATTGTCCAGACCGGGAACAATGAATTGCAATTCCTTGTTCAGTTTGAGGTTGTTCTTGTTTGCCGCCGATACCGTTCCGCTCCAGATGTCGAGAATGCCTATGTTTGCCTCCGTATCGAAATCGAGCGTGCTGCTGCCGACAAGCCTGAGTTTGTCGTTCGGTCCGGGCCGGCCGGGGAGCTTTCTGTCGGAGCCCCAATCCTTCATCTCGCACTTGGAAAATAGCAACAGCTCCTTGTTCTTCCCAAGACCCGCGGTAAAATCGAGGGCGAAACATGCCGGGGCGACAAAAACGAAAAACAGCAAGGGTAAAATTCTATTTGTCATAGTCTGAATCTCATGTGTTGAACAATCACATTTACGCTTTTTGCGCGCCATGTCAAACCAGATTTAATTCTCCCCTCCCAACCGGGCAACTCCCGCCGCCCTACGGAGCGCGACAAATCAAGGCGGCCTCAAGCCAACCCCGATTCCGCCCGGCCGCTTTCAAGCCGCCCTTTCTAAGCGCGGCGAAATTTGCGCGCACACGGACAGCTTCGCGCGCGCGCTTTCCGCGCCGCGCAACAGCTTCGACGCCGCTTTTTCCTTTACGAAAGCGCACGACTCAAGGCACGCGCCCAGCGCGCAAGTTTTAAATTGCGCAAAATTGCGCAGTCCTTGCAAAAAAGTTTTCCGGCAAGATTTGCGAAGAGCCGCCTTCTATGGTTTCGCCCGCAAAAAAACGAAAAGGCAGCTTGCAATTACAAAGATGTGACAATCTCGTCCGCAAGGCCGTAGTCTATGGCCTCCTGGGCGGTCATGAAGAAATCCCTGTCGGTATCCGCGGTGATCTTTTCAATGGGCTGGCCGGAGGCCTCCGAAAGGATTTTGTTCAGCTCGCTCCTCATTCGCTCCATCTCTTGCGCCTGAATGTGCAGGTCGACCGCCGTGCCGCTCATCTGTCCCATGATGAGGGGCTGGTGAATCATCACCCGCGCGCTCGGAAAGAGGAATCTGCGGCCCTTTTTGGCTCCGCTCAACAGTATGGAACCCATGCTCATCGCTATTCCCGTGACCACCACTTTTATGGGTGCCTTCACAAGCTTCATCGCGTCGTAAATCGACATGCCCGCGCTTATCGAGCCGCCCGGCGTGCTGAGGTAAAAGGTTATTTCCTTTTTGCTGTCGAGCATGTCGAGATAGAGAAGCTTCTCCACGATTTCCGCGGCGGACTCGTCGGTCACTTCGCTCCAGAGAAATATTTTGCGCTCCTGAAGAAAGCGCTTTTGAATTTCGGCTTTGACCGGCATCTTTGCCGAATCCTCCGTTTTGCAATCTTTGTCCATAATTATTTTTGCGTTTTATCGGTTATGAAATGCCCTTTTCTTCGCCGGAAGCGCGCTTTGCAATCTCGAAAATCGCATATCCGGCCAGCAGATTGGGAAGGAAGCCGCATTCGGTCACCCAATCCGCCCTGAGGCAGTGGCTTCGCTTTATAATAATATCGTTTTGCGCGCAAAATTTCTTAAACGAATTTACGGAGATCTGGTTGGTCGGCCTCGACGCGTCCCAAGAGTCGGGAAAGACCTCGTTGACAATCCTGCTTCCGGTGAGCGCGACCGCCAGCCGATTGCGCCAATATCCGTAATTGACAAACCCCACGGCCACGCGGCGGGCAACGCGCAGGGATTCCAATATCACCCGCCGGGCGTTGTCCAATTCGGGCAGGGTGCGCGAACAGATAATCCAGTCGAAAGAGTTGTCGGGAAACGTCGAAAGCGCGTCGAGTATGTCGCCGTGATAGACGCTCAGGCCGCGCATTATGGCCCTCGACGCCTTTTCAAAATCCAAATCCACGCCCACCGCGTACACGCGCTTTAGGCGCACAAGCTCGTTGAGCAAAATTCCCCGCCCGCAGCCCAAATCGAGCACGCGGTCGCCCTCGCCGACCCACTGTATGAGCGCGTCAAGCTCGATTTTCCTCTTGGCGGAGGACTTCGGAAGTTTTCTTTCGTCAGACATTCAAAAAATATTCCACGAGCCTGTAAAGTTTCGGAGAGTGAATCAGGAAGGAGTCGTGCCCCAAATCGCTCTCGATCTCCGCGTATGAGGCGCGCTTGCCCAAGCGCATGAGCGCCTTGACAATCTCCCTGTTCTGCGCGGGCGGAAAGAGCCAGTCGGAAGTGAATCCCACGCACAGGAAGCGCGCGTTCACATCGGCGAACGACGCGTCCAAAGAGCCGTCCGGCCCGCGCAAGTCGAACAAGTCGAGAGCGCGCGTGAAGTACAGATAGGTGTTGGCGTCGAACCTGTTGACAAAGCTCTGCCCCTGATAGTGCAAATAGTCCTCTATCTTGAACGACGGCTTGAAGATTTCCGTGCCGATGATGTTCTTGTGCTCGCGCCCGAACTTGCCCTCCAGCCCCTTGTCGGACAAATACGTAATGTGCGCCATCATTCGCGCGATTCCCAATCCGACGCTCGGCACGCGGGCGAGCTCGTAATTTCCCCCGTTCCATACGGGATCCTGCATTATGGCCGAACGGCCGACCTCGTTAAAGGCGATCGCCTGGGCGTTTTGGTGCGCGGTGGTCGCCAGCGCGCAAATGCGCTCCGCCTTGCCGGGGAAGTCGATCGCCCACTGGAGAGCCTGCATGCCGCCCATCGACCCGCCGATTATCATCGCCAGCCTGTCTATTCCCAAATGTTCTATCAGCCGGTTTTGGACCTCCACCATGTCGGCCAGCGTCACCGCGGGAAAGGAGAGGTTGTAGCGTTGGCCGGTTTTCGGATTTACGGAGGAAGGCCCCGTAGTTCCGCGGCAGCCGCCTATGCAATTCGAGCAAATTATAAAATACTTGTTCGTATCCAGCGGCTTGTCCGGACCGATTATGTTGTTCCACCAGCCGGGCTTTCTGTCGTCGAGCGAATAGACGCCCGCGCAATGGTGGTCGCCGGTGAGGGCGTGGCAGACGAGAATCGCGTTGGACTTGTCCGCATTCAGCCTTCCGTAGGTTTCGTAGCGCACGTTGAACGACTCCAAGCGGCCGCCGAGTTTGAAGTCGAGCGGAGTATCGCAAAAGAAATCGGAGTAGGAGACTATGCCCACTTCGCCGTCGTACTTTCGGGGGAGAAATATGTTGTCGGAATCGTTCACTTTTCTGGGGCGGAAGCGGAGGGGTTGTCGGGATTGTCCCGATGCGCGCTCGGAACTTTGGGCTGCGGCTCGGACTCCGGCTTCGACCTGACCGGAAGCAGGCCGGCTTCCGCGGACTTGAGAATTTCGGAATCCAGCTTTTCGGTCAGTATCTGCAAATTGACGATTTCCTTTCCGCGCCTCACCTTGAATTTCGCGGTTTCGCCCGGACGGACAAAGAAGGTGCAGTTGCGCAGCTGCGTGTTGTTGAAAACCTTTTGCGAGTTTATCTCCAAAATTACGTCGCCCTCCATGAAGCCCGCCCTCTTTGCCGGCGCGTTCTCCATCACCATGCTGACGACGACGCTGTTTGAATCCCCGTCGGCATGGTCCTCCGCGCGCAGGCCGAACCAGCTGTAAACGGGCTCTCCGCACAATACGATGTCGTCTTTCAATCTCGCCACCGCGCGCGCAGGAAGTACAAAGCTGCCGCCGACCTCCGGCAAAGACGCGATAATCATGCCGACAAACCTGCCGTTCATGTCGAAAATCGCCCCGCCCGTGCTTCCGCTCGGCGCGGGAATGTTCGTGCGAATGTAAACCGTCGGCAGAAAGAGCCCCCCGAACTGGATATTGTGCGCCGCCACTATTCCGATTCTCGGCGACGGAGGCAGCCCCATCTCGTAGGAGAGCGACATCAGCATGGTGGCCGGCGGGGGAATGTCCGCCTTGGTATCCATGAACACGGCGTCCGTTCCCTTCTTGAATCCGTTTGCGACCTTCAGCACCGAAAGCGTCGTCAAGGGGTCAAATCCCACGCATTCGGCGTCCATGAGCCTGCCGTTGGACTCCACCCAAATCCTCTTTGCCGCGTACGTCACATAGGCGGAGGTGACAACCGTCCCGTCGACTCCCGCAATCACGCCGGAACCCACGTCCAGAGTCGGCTGTTCGCGCTTTGCGCCGCCCTTGTCCACGAGAATCAGCTGGCGTTGCGAATACACCTTTACTATGGAATCCTTATTTTTGTCGAACACCGAATACAGGCGCGACTGCAAGGCCTCCACCGCGTCGGGAGCTTCGCCCGCAGCGGCCGCGGCAAAGACGCGCGCTCCCACCGAGAGCGCAATCGCAACCGCCGCCTTTTTGCAAAATCTCATTTGAACGTCAGCATGCTTTCATGCCGGTATTTATCAAGAATATAATGGCCGTTTTCGGGGCGCATTCCGCCCGTGTTGCGCGCAATAAAACCTCCCCGCAAACGAAAGAAATCTTTTTTTAATTTAGACGCCCCGCCAAAAAATTCGTTCAATCGCGATACCGTCTTTGCGCGGCGCATTCAGTTCGGAAGAGAAGGCGGCAAAAGAAAACGGAAAACGCGCGCGACGCACCGGGCGTTGCCGAAGCCGGACGTACGAAACGCGCCGGTAAAAATTTTTTCGCAAGAAAGCCGCGCGAAAAAACCGCGCCGCAAAACGAAAACCTTTCGCCTCAACAGCCGCGCCTTGGGCCGCTCGCATTCCGGCGGCCGCCCCAAGCGGCAATTCGGACAAAAAAGGCGGGGCAATATCCGTCAGGCTCGCCCATTCCCGAAAAATGCGCGCGCCACACCTACGGCGCAAGCCGCAGCGGTGTCGCACTTCATCACATTTTCGCCGAGCTTTACCGGCAAAAAGGAATTTTGCCGCGCGCGCGCGTACTCCGAATCCGACAAATCGCCCTCCGGACCCACGAGTATGCACGCCTTTTCGACCGTCGCGCCCCCGCCCAAAGCGTTGCCGAGCGCGCCGAGTATCGGAAGCGCGTCGGGCTCAAGGCTGGCAACCAGCCGCAAATCAAACTCCCCGCACGAATCGAAGAAATCGCCCAAAGAGCGCGGAGTGCGAATGTCGAATTTTACAAAGTTTGCCGACTGCTTCACGGCCTCTATCACGCGCGCGCGCCATTTGGAAAACTTCCCCGCCATATCTTCGGCGGCGGAGCGAAACACGGAACGCTCGCTGACTATCGGAACTATTCCGGCCGCGCCAAGCTCGACGCACTGGCGGACGATCTCGTCAAACACCCTGCCTTTGGGAAGGCACTGGGCAAGATACACCCGCGTTCCGGTTGCGCAAACGGCCGCGCGGGAAACGACTTCAACCAAACACGCCTTCTGCGAAGCCTCGACAATCCGGCATCTGAAAACCGTCCCGGACAAGTCGAACACGTCCACAGCCTCGCCCGAACGCGCGCGCAACGAGCCGCACAAGTGGCGGCTCTCGTCCGCGGACAGCGCAATCTTGCAGCCGGCCTGCGGCAGCCGCCCGGATTCCGAAAAATTATGGTGCGCTCTCAATCCCGCCATGTGAATCAGCTTGCACTTTTGGCGCGCTTTGTAAAAATATTTTTCATGCAAAATCAAAATTCCGAAAGCCGGCCGCTGAAGCAGCTGGCCGGGAAGAATATAGTTCTGGGCGTGTGCGGCTCGATTGCCGTTTACAAGGCCGCGGAACTGGCATCGCTTCTCGTCCGCGGCGGCGCGAACGTGCGGGCGGTCATGACCGAAAGCGCGGCAAAGCTTATGTCGCCGCGAATTTTTCAAACCCTGACGCGAAACGACGTGTCCGTATGCATGTGGAAGGAAGTCGAATCCTGGAAGCCCGAACACATATCCCTGGCCGACTTCGCCGACGCGCTTCTGGTGGCTCCCGCCACGGCGAATACCATCGCAAACTTTGCCAACGGATTGGCCGGCGATACTCTCGCATGCGTCTATCTCGCCACAAAAGCCCCCGTTTTGGTGGCTCCGGCCATGAATTCCAACATGTATTCCCACCCCGCGGTACAGGCTAAT
This sequence comes from Verrucomicrobiota bacterium, assembly GCA_003343565.1. Classification (GTDB taxonomy): domain Bacteria; phylum Verrucomicrobiota; class Verrucomicrobiia; order Opitutales; family Intestinicryptomonadaceae; genus Merdousia. The sequence continues at coordinate 25,097 of QALA01000021.1, forward strand.
ATCGAGACTCTCCGAAAGCGCGGAGTGCGGTTTGTCCAACCGGACTGCGGGCGGCTTGCATGCGGCGCCGAAGGGGTCGGCAGGCTGGCCGACCCCGCGGAAATAGCGCGCCGGACGGCGGAACTTTTCGGGTCGGGCGAAAAAATATGAACAAAGAACTCTTTTTGACCCTGCGCGAGGAGCTCAAGCGGCTGGCGGCCGCAGGCGAGGAGTTTGTGGCTCTCGACGAATCCTCCGAACGCGCCTTGAAGGCTCTCGCGGCTTCCTGCGCGGCCGAGGCCTCCGAGGCCCGCCGGCAAACGCCAAAAAGCCCCGCAGGCCAACCGCAAGGCGCGCGCCCGAAAACAATCTCGATTTCCTCCGAACGCCGCAAGCCCGACGGGGACGAGGAAACGCTCGATTCCTCAACGCTGTCCGAAATACGCTTTGCCGACAAAATAGAAATTTCAACCGCCGCAGATCCGACCAACGCTCCCGAAAAGAGAAAGCTTAAAATAATGCGCCAATTCCCCGAATCCGGCCCCTCTTCCGAAATACCCAAACCTGTCCCGTTCTCCATGCCGGAGGGCGACAAGCGCGAACGCTGGGAATTTCTAAAAAATCGCGTATTGTCCGACGCGGTGTGCAACGCGCACGTCAAACCGGGCAAGAAGGTCGTTTTCGGCGTGGGCAATTTGGACGCAAAAATTTTCTTCTGCGGCGAGGCCCCCGGAGCCGACGAGGAAATTCAGGGCGAACCGTTTGTCGGGCGCGCCGGGCAGCTGCTGACAAAAATCATCGGGGCGATGGGCCTGTCGAGGGGCGACGTCTATATCGGCAACATAATGAACTGGCGCCCCGAAGTGCCGCGCGGAAACAGGCCGCCGACGCAGGAGGAAATGGAATACTGCCTGCCGTATTTGAAGGCGCAGATTGAAATAGTAAATCCGCAGATTGTCGTGGCTCTCGGAATGACCGCCGTGCACGGGCTTCTCGGATACGACCCGATGCGGCGAATGGGAAAAGTGCGCGGCAAGTGGACGACTTTCGACGGGCGGGATTTGATGATTACGTACCACCCGTCCTTTCTCCTCCAATACGCGAGCGCCGCAATGAAGCGGCTCGTCTGGGAGGACATGATGGCCGTAATGGAACGCGCGGGAATCCCCATTTCGGAAAAACAGCGCGGCTATTACGCGAACGCAAAACAATAGTTTTGAAGCCTTCGGCAAACGGCGCCATTTTCTCGCGCGCGCGGCGCAAAAATATCCGCGCAATGCGCCCTAAACGCTCTTAGCGCATTTTGCAATCCGCCCGCCGAACGATATGCGCATGCGAATCCTTTGCGCGCAATTCCGCTTGCTATGCGCACAATTTCAACGCGCAACACAGCGAAGAACATGCGAAATAAAAATTGCACGCGGAAATTTGCGCGTATTCGCAACAAGACGCGTGCGCGCAATTTGGTACATGTCCGCGCAATTCCTCCGGCGGACAACGCATGTATGTTTTCAAAGCGCGCGCGAAACAGACGCTCGGCGCCGCATAAGGTAAACTTTTTCCGCCGCCCGCCTCTCCGATGCGGCGCATTGTGGTTTAAAATGTTTCCCGCAGTCTTTTACTGCAAGTTGCAAGAGAACGCTCGCAACAAGGCGCATGCGCGCAATTCTATATGAGCCTGTGCGCTCTCGATACACAGCGTGTGCGCCCGACGCCTCCCGGCACGGCAGGCAAAGCATAACTTCTTACCGCGGGCGGCGGCATACGGGCGGTTATTCGGCCAAACGACCATTTGTAAGCGTCAATTTTTCCCGCGCCAAAAAGGCGCAAAAAATTCCGGAGCCGCTTACTTGAACGCGTCAACCCGCAAAGGCGCAATTTAATTGCAAAAATAAAATCCGCCATGCCGCCGATAAAAATTTCCGCGGTCCGCATGGCGCAAAAAAAGCGCAAAAATTTTTCGCCGATTTTTGAAAGGGCGCATCGGAAGCGGAATCCGGCGCGAAACAACGGAAAAATTCGGAATGTTATTTCGAGACATTCAAACGGATTGCGGCGAATTTGGAAACGGATTTAAATTTGGGGGACATTTTTTCTTCGCTTCCCAAAATGAAGCGGCACGCCATATCAAATCTTTTGGCGCGATATAATAACCCTCGCCGTACCCGCTTCCAAATTTAACAGAGGGTTTCACCCCCCCGCCGCAGTCGCGCCGGCTTCCAAGTTTAAGAGAAGTTTCAGCCCTCCTCCCCCCCTTGCAACCTTACCGAACGTCCCCTTACAAACGTCGCTTCCAAAAATCTCTTTTCAAATCCTACTTCATTTTTCCAAAATCAAACTTTGCGATGCGGCGGAAATTTTCCCGCGCGCGACGCGCAAAGAAAGCCCGCCTTCCCAAATGCGGCGCGAGCGTTGAAGCGGTTTCTCCGCGGCGTTCTCGATAAAAAATTGCCGAAAGCGGAAGCGTTTTTTAAATCCGTTTCGCTTTTGCAAAAAACGAACTTCGCAATGCGTCATGCGGAGAGCCAGTAGAGCGCCAAATAGTAAATCGCCGCCTGTCCCGCGATTTTGTCAAATTCCACCGCCTCAAGCAAACCGCGAACGAGCTCGCGCTCCCGATCGGACATTTTCCCGCCGTACGCAACGACCATTCCCGCGTATGCCGGAGCTTCCGAAACAAACCAGACGCTGCGCCACTTTTTCCGCTCGGCCGCGCCCTCCTCTCCGCCGGTTTCGCGCCAGTCGGGGGCAAGCATGTACTTCGTCGAATCGGGCAACGCCTCCCAGCGTTTGAGCGCGGGCAAGAGCCGCCTTACCCCCAGCGCCTTGGACTTTTCCAAAATCTCCAGGCACCGCATTCTCGTCCGCGCGTCCGGAGCCAGTTCCGAAATCAGACTTATCGACAAGTGCATCTGCCAATGCGCCCACGGCGCGACCCTATCGGAAAAGTTGAAGCTTTGTTCGACAGCCGTGGCGGCGTATTTTTCGTATTCGCGCAGATATTTTTCGTCCTTCGAGACCTCGTATGCGGCAATGTAAACCATCGGCAGTCTAGCGGCTTCGTGGGGTGCGACCTCCCACATTTTGGAAAGCGCGGCCCCGCGCGGCTGAAGCTTTCCGTCGGCGTCCAGAAAATTGTAGCCGTTTTCGGGCTTCACGGTGCGCATTTGGTGGTCGGCAATCGCGCAGAGCAGGCGCGCGGCTTTAGACTTGCCGGAATCCGAAGAAAGGCGGTTGCGCCAGTACAAAAACGCCGCGTTCACCGCCTCTGTCACCTGATCGCGCGACGATACGGGATAGCGGCTGGCGGCGTCGAACGGGCTTTTCCCCCTGAGGACAAAGCCGGGATTGGCGTGTTCCATGACGCAGTTCCAAATTCCGTCGAAAATTTTTGCCGCGGCAGCCGCAAGGGAAGGCTCCGACGTCGCGCCGTATCTGGCGAGGGTTGCGATCATCATTATATCGGCGTTTATCGCGGCGTTTTCCATGCCCGTGCCGTACCCCATCGGGTTGGGAATATTCCGGCTTATTTCGTAGGGAGTGGGAAAATACTTGAACTGTTCTCCGTCTTCCCGCGAATTTAAATAGTCGTAAAACATCGACGTCTTGGGAGAGTAAAAATGTTTCCACAACATTTTCCATGCAGTTTCCGCCTTTTTATCCGCCGTTTCCGCGGCACAGGCAAAGCATGCGCCGGCCGCAAAAAATGCCGAAGCAAGGAAAAAGGCGAAAAGCCTTTTAAATATTTTTTCAGATCTTTCGAAGCGAGCCGACTTCATTCTTCCGCCGTTAAAAAGTTGCGCCGTTAAACAAAGAGGCAAAGAAAAAACCGCGCGCCCAGCGCATTGAAAATTCCGCAAGGCGCGCGCGATTTCGATTCTTCCCCTTCCGCATAGTTTGACTTTTTAAAACGGCGCGCCCAATGCGCAATAAAAAAACGTCTTTATGGCGGACGGACCGCCTATCGGCCGCAATCGCTTTTTCTTTTCCGCCGAAAGACGATGCGCGGCAAAAGCCGCGCGACACGCAACTGCCGCAACGCGCGTTTGAATCCGCAGTGAGGACTGTGCAATTACAGCGGCAAAACCGCCCCGTCGCGCCCGGCAAAGCGCGCAAGTTTTTTACAATTCAAAGCGGCCGAAACTAACCCGTGCGACCGATTCGGCCGCACAATGCTCAAACAGCCCCCCCTTCGGCAAGTCCGAGCCAAATTCCGCAAAGCTCGCGCGAATCCGCGCAAAAGGCCGCAACCGTCGTCGCTGCGGTCGCATTCAATTTGACGCGCCTCGCCGGGCAACCTCTGCCGGAAGACGGAATTTTTGCGGCAATTTATGCCTATCTTCGGAGCGCGCTACTTGGCGACGTCCACATACCTCTTTATGTTCTGAATCGTCCAAAGAGTGATGTGGCCGTTGATGTCCGTCTGCGCGGTCTCGCCGACCTTCTTGTCCAAGAGAGCCTGCGCGAGGGGAGTGCGGTAGGAGAAAATGTTTTTCTGAGTGTCGCTGTCCCACGCGCCGAGAATCGTGCACGTCAGCGTCTCTCCCTTGTCCGTAGTCAAATCTACGACGGAACCGATTGAAACGGCCTTGTCCGTCGCGTCGGTAAAATCGATGACGTCGGCGATTGCGATTTCCCTCTCCAGAAGCGCGCGGCGCGCCGTGAGGGTTTCGTCGTGCTCGCGCGCCATTTTGTATTCCGAATTTTCGCGCAAGTCCCCAAGTTCGCGGGCGGCCTCGATGGCCTTTTTGCTCTCCGGAAGCTGGTTTTTGACGATGTCTTCCAGTTCCTCGCGCCGGGCCTGCATGCTCCAGACCGAAACGAATATGCGCTTCTCCTTGGCGTCGGACTTGGAGGCCACAAGGCTTTGAACGGCCGGGAACATCTTGATTATGCGCGCAAGTATGGACTTCTTGTTCAGCTCCTCGAAGCCCTGATTGAGCAGCAGCGTCTGCGCCAAGTCGCGCGCGGTTTCGGCGGTGGAGTTTTTCAGCATGTCCCTGACCAGATCGCGGTCTTCGCTGAGAGCGTCGGCAAGGGGTATGCGGGCGGTGCTCACGACCGTTTCGCGCTGGAGAGCCTCGTCGTCGACGGCCGCCAAAAGCGCACTCAAAAGCTCCTGGTTTATGAGGCCCTCAAGTATGTCCGCGTATTTGGATTCGTTGCGGTTTTTTACTATCCAAAGTATGACGGAACCGCGCAAAGTCTGCTCCTCAAGCCACCTCTCAAGGCAGCTCTTTATGAGTTGGCGCGAAGTGATCCCCTTGCCGTCGTCGGAAATCTCCTCCCCCTTGACAAAGTGCGACTCGCGCGAATCGTCCCAACTCAAAAGGAAGTCCACGCACTCTTTCGTAAAGCGGCCCTCGCTGTTTTTCAGCAGGCTTATTATTTTGTCGCGCCAATCCGTGGTGTAAATGCGGGTGATGAGGTCCAAAAAGCGCTCCAAATAGGAGGAGGGAAGGTTTCTGGCCAGCTCGTTGAGGCCCTCGTTCGGATCGCGCTCGACGCAGGCGGCGATGATGTCCTTGCTTCGCGGCGCTATTTCCTCAACCTTGGACTCCTCTCCAGGGTACAAATAGCGGACCAGATTGTTGCGCACCCAAATGCCGTGCAGGCGGTCGGCGTCGTTGAGCGAGCGAGCGTTCTTGATGGCCTCGGTAAGTTCGTCCTTAATTTTGGGAAGCTCCGACTTTATCTCCTCAACGCTGTCCGCGGTCGCAACCTTGTACAGCCGCTCGGCCAAAAGTATCTTCTTCTTGGGTTCGCGATTCAGGAAGTATTCGCGCAAAACCTCCTGTTCGGGCTTCATCTCGTCCTCTTTTTCGCGCAGGAAGTAGGACTCGTTCTTCGCCTTCGGGCACGCCACCCGCGGATCGCGGAAAAGCGCCTCTTTGGCCTTGTTCCACCATGCCCTATACGCCTTTTCGGCCGCCTTGTTCTGCTTGGCAAACTGCGCCTCGGAAACGCCCTCGGTATTAATCGGCTTGTACCCGAAAAGCTGCTTCATCAGATTCTCAAGCTCTATGGAGCTCGCGGTGCGGTCGGCCTTCTTCTCAAGGTATTTGACCACAAATTCGGCGGCGTCGGACTTCATCTGGCTCTCAAGAGCCGCCCGATCCGTGCGGTAACGCACCAGAAGGCTGTCTTCGGGAAGTATCTCTATCTTGTCCACGCAGAAGACGGGATCCATCATGTGGCCCTCTTTGCCCTCAAAATCTATCACCAGTTTTCCGGCGTCGGCGTCGAAGTTTCGGATTTTTCCGAATCCCCAGCTGCCGTGCAGACAGTAGGCGCCGTCGGCCATGGCTTCGAGTTTTTCGCGCTTGCCGCGAAGTTTCGGATTTTTGGCGATGATTTTGTCAATGGATTCTGAATTCATAAATTTGCCTTGAATTTTGCGTCCGGCCGAATATACGCCTATGCGAAAAATGGAAACCCCGTCTGAATTTGCAGACTTCGGCGGCCAAATGTGCGCCCTCGACGTTGTGCTTGCCTACGAAAACACCCCGTCGAAAGCCGACGAGATATTATCCGCGCATTTTTATTTATCTCCCAAATACAAAGGATATTCACGAATTTGTCAATTTATCTTTTTAACTCTTTTGCGCAATCTTTCGCTATTAAATGCGGCTATAAAAAATTTTTCCCCGCGGCCGCCGCGAAAAAAACTTAAAGCTCTTCTTTTGGCGGCTGCGGCGGAGTGTCTGGCGGGCGAAAATAAAAAGGCCGCGCAAGTGTCGCACGCGTGGGTCGGGGCGGCAAAAAGGCTGTTCTCGCCGGCCGAGGCAAAGTTCGTCAACGCGTTTTTGCGAAAATTTCCGGAGTTTGTCGACGCCGTTTGGAGGCTCGAAGATTCGCCGGAGAATCTGGAATTAAAGTACGGCTGTCCCGCTTGGCTTGCAAAGCGTTGGATCGGACAGTTCGGAATCGGCGCGGCTTTGAAAATTCTGCGCCTGTCGCAACGCCCGTCGAGAGTTTTCTTCAGAAAGTCGCGGCTTGCTGAGGCCGATGCGCAGTTTTCAAATTTTGCAAATTATTTTGAAAACTCGAAATTCGAAAACTTTTACGCCCTGAAATCCGGAAATTGGGAGAAAGTTTCGCATCTATTGCAAACGCCGTATTTTTACGTTCAGGATCCGTCAACTTCAAGGGGACCGAAAATGTTGGCGCCGTCAGCCGGAAAATCGTATTTAGACCTGTGTGCGGCCCCCGGAGGAAAATCGAGACTCATTGCGGACTTGATGCTGGAGGACTTTGCCCGCCGCAACGCAAATGCAAACGCTTTGCGGCGTTTCGAAGGAACGTTGGTATCGGTAGACTGCGGAAAAAAACGAATGGAATTGCTCGGCGAAAACATGTCAAAGTCGCTCTTGAAAAGCGCGGTTTTGGTCGAGTGCGATTTGCTTGGGGAATCCTTGGAGGAAAAACTCGACGACGCCGGCATTCAAACGCCTTTCGACGGAGTGTTTCTCGACGCTCCGTGCTCGAATACGGGAGTTTTGCGGAGGCGTCCGGACGCGCGCTGGAGGCTGTCCGAAAGCGACATATCAAACTGCAAAAAAATTCAGTCCGAAATGCTGAAAAAAGCCGCGAAATTCGTCCGGCCGGGCGGAAAAATGCTGTATTCGACATGCTCCGTAGAACGCGCCGAAAACGAGGAAAACGTCGGGGAATTTCTCGAAGCGTTTCCGGAATTTAGGCTTGTTTGCGGACAGACGTTTCTCCCGGAGGAGGAAGCCGACGGCTGCGGGGCGTTTTTGTTGGAAAAAAAACTTTGAGCGGAAATTTTGGGGCGTTCCGAATTTAATTATTCATCACTGCCATGTATTGCAAATATCGGCGATGCTTTGCATTTCCTTTGCGCTCTTTTTTGCAAGAGGCGGGCGAACGCGAATGCAACCCGTAAATAAAAAGAATATTTTATAAGAAAATATAAAGTAATAATTATTCATTATTGTCACGCATTGCAAATGCCAGTAATACCTTGCATTTTTTTTGCAAAAAGCAAACGACCGCAAATGCGACTTATAAAATGGAAAGACTATTTTATGAGAAAATATAAAATAATTTTTAATTACTCGCTACTACTATGCATTGCGAATATCGGCAATAACTTTTCAACGCATTGAAAATTAAGCCGATACACTTTGTGAGTTTTGTTAAAAAATTGTTTTGTCAACGTTAGAAGAGCGGGCGATATTCGCATTTTTACAATTATTTGTCGAAGGATTCACACGTTTTTCATACTGTTATTTACAAGTTATTCACATGGCAAAGCGGCAAAGATGAATTTTTTTATGGCGTCGTCAGAATTTGCGTTTTAACCGATGTTTTTGAATTTTTTTTAGCAAAATCGATTGCGATTTTTAGTCCGGCTCGGTTCGGTAAGTCTTGCCGAATTTTGCAAATACAGTATTCGTGCGGCGGCGGAATCGCTCTTGAATCGCTTCATTTTTTGTTTGGAACAATGGCGAATGCGGTCTTTTGACGGTTTTTTTAGTTTAAAAAATCGGCTTGTTTTGCGCGCGGCTTTCCGGCCGGCTTTCGCCGCGAAGCCCTATTGCCGCTCATACGATTGAAAAAAGACTTTTTCCGCTGCCTCCATTTTCATTTTTTAGCTGAAAGCGGGCGAAAATTGTTGCAAAAATTAAAAGGCGGGTTGAATATACGCCTAAATAATTGCTATCATAGGGGAATGTTTTTCAAAGCCTCGCAAGTCGCTTGCGGTAAATTTTCCGCATAAGAGCCGCATTTTTGCAAGTCTTTGCGGGAAGGGGCGCGAAAAACGTTCAGCCTATTGCCGCGGCGATTTTTTCAATTAAACAGTGCATTAAATATGGGAACTTACAAAGATATATTGGGGGCTTACGAACCCAAGAGGGAGTATCTTGTCGGCGCCATGCAGGACATTCAGGAGCGCGACGGCTACATTTCCCCGCAGGCCATATCGGAAGCCGCCGAATATTTTTCAATATCGAAATCCGATATATACTCCGTCGTTAGTTTTTACGCCCAGTTCAAATTTCGGAAACCGGGGCGTCACGTAATCAAGGTGTGCAAGGGGACGGCCTGCCATGTGCGCGGGTCGGGCTCGCTGCTGTCGGCTCTTGAGGAACGCTTGAAAATAAAAGAGGGGGAGACCACGCCGGACGGCGCCGTCAGCCTTGAGCGCGTCGCGTGTCTCGGCGCTTGCGCGCTTGCTCCGGCGATTGTGGTGGACGACAAGGTTCACGCGCGTCTAACGCTTCCCGAACTTGAAAAAATTCTCAAGGAGCTTAAGTAGCATGGAAATTTTAAAGGATTTTAGGGAGTCGGCGAAGTCCGTTTGGAAGGAGTTTAGCGACGGCTCGAAAACCCGCATTCTCGTCGGAGCCGCGACTTGCGGGCGCGCGGCGGGGGCGTCCGCCCTGATGGACGAGATAAAAAGGGAGTGCGAGAATCTCGGAATTTCCGACAAGGTAGACCTGCACGAAACCGCGTGCATAGGACTTTGCTATGCGGAGCCTCTGGTCGAGATAAAGTCGCCGGGGGCTCCTTCCGTCTTGTATTCCAAAGTTTCGCCGAAAGACGTTCCCGTTTTGGTGGGCGAACACGTCGCCGGGGGCCGTCCGGTCGTCTCCAAGGCGGAGGCGGCGATGTCCGAGGAGCCTTACGAGGGGATAATTCCCTTTAAGGAGCATCCGATGATAAAGCTCCAGCGCAGGATAGTTCTGCGCAACTGCGGGGTGATAGATCCGGCCAGCTTTGAGCACTACGTGGCGCGCGGCGGATACGAGGGGTTTGAGCGCGCGCTCTCGATGAAGCCGGAGGACGTGATAGAGGAGGTCAAGGCCAGCGGGCTGCGCGGGCGCGGCGGGGCGGGATTCTCCACGGGAATGAAGTGGGGGTTTGCGCGGGCGTCGCAGTCGAAGGACAAGTATATAATATGCAATGCCGACGAGGGCGATCCCGGCGCGTTCATGGATCGCTCGGTTTTGGAGGGCGATCCGCACAGCGTAATAGAGGGCATGATGATAGCCGCCTACGCGATAGGCGCGAACCGCGGTTATATTTACGTGCGTTCGGAATATCCGCTGGCCATAGAGCGGCTGAGGCTGGCCATAGGGCAGGCCGAGCGCGCGGGGCTTCTCAAGAGGGAGCTTCCCGGAGGATTCAGCTTTGAAATAAAGATAAAGAAGGGGTCGGGGGCGTTTGTCTGCGGCGAGGAGACGTCGCTGATGGCGAGCATCGAGGGCGTCCGCGCAATGCCGCGCCCGAAGCCGCCGTTCCCGGCGGTTAGCGGACTTTTCAAGAAGCCGACCAACATAAACAACGTCGAAACGCTCGCCGCGGTAAGCTCCATAATGCGCGATGGGGCGGCTTCTTACGCCGCCCTCGGCTCGGAGAAGAGCAAGGGCACAAAGACGTTTTCGCTCGCGGGGAAAATCGAGCGCACCGGGCTGATAGAAGTTCCGCTGGGGACGCGCCTGGGCGACATCATAGAAAAGATAGGCGGCGGCTGTTCGGACGGCAAGGCGTTCAAGGCCGTCCAGACCGGCGGGCCTTCCGGCGGCTGCCTCACGAAGGAGCATTTCGACCTCCCGGTGGACTACGAAAACTTGGGAGCGGCCGGCTCAATCATAGGTTCGGGCGGCATGGTCGTGATGAACGAGGACTCGTGCATGGTGGAGGTTGCAAAGTACTTTGTCAACTTTACCGAGAGCGAGTCTTGCGGGAAGTGCGTTCCGTGCAGAATGGGGACGCAGCACTGCCACAGGCTGTTGGAAAAAATCACCTCCGGCGAAGGGGAGATGGAGGACATAGAGAGGCTGAAGAAAATCGCCTTTACCATGAAGCAGTCGTCGCTGTGCGGGCTTGGGCAGACGGCCCCGAATCCCATTTTGACGACGCTGAAATACTTTGAGGACGAATACGTCGCGCACATAAAAGACAAGAAGTGTCCGGCAAAGGCGTGTTCCAAGATGGTCCGCTTTTCGGTTGACGCTCAAAAGTGCAGGGGCTGTACGATGTGCGCGCGCGCGTGTCCTACCGGCGCCGCCGCGGGCTCGCCGAAAAAGGTCCATTCGATAGACGGCGAAAAATGCATATCCTGCGGCGCGTGCTATCAGGCGTGCCGTTTTGGGGCAATCATAAGGGCATAACACGGACATAATACGGACATGAGCGCTTTCAAACTTACTATTGACGGACAGGTTGTAGAGGCGGAACCGGGAATGACGGTATTGCAGGCCGCGCAGCGGGCCGGCATATTCATTCCGTCGCTTTGCGACCACAAGGAACTTTCCCCCTACGGGGCGTGCAGGCTGTGCGTGGTGGAGATAGACAAGGTTCGGGGAACGCCGACCTCGTGCACGACGCCGGCGGCCGAAGGCATGGTCGTGCGCACGAACACCGAGCAGTTGCAGACGCAGAGGCGCAGGACGCTGGAGCTCATGATGAGCGGGCACCCGTCCCCCTGCTTCAGTTGCGATTCGCGCGCCGAGTGCGAGGTCGAGAGGAAGACGCCGACCCGCTCCGGCGTCGCCACGCGGTGCGGCACGTGTTCGAACAGGCCGCTTTGCGGCTTGAGGGGCATTGCGATGGGAAATTTCGAGAGGGAGATGGATCTCCCCATTTCCTACGACTTGTCCAAGATAGAGACGAACGATCCTTTTATAGACAAGAACCACAATTTGTGCGTGCTTTGCGGCAGGTGTTTCCGCGTCTGCCAAAAGATACACAATAAGCCCGCCATAAGCATAGTCAACCGCGGCAAGCGCGCCAAGGTTGCGGTCGAATTTGAGAAGCAGTGGAGCGCGGAGGAGTGCAAGTTTTGCGGGGCGTGCATAGACGAGTGCCCGACGGGCTGCCTGACCGACAGGTGGGGCAAGTGGTTCGGCGCGCCCGACAGCGAGGATAAGGAGACGGTCTGCCCGCTCTGCAAAAAGCACTGCCGTTTGAAGCTCAAGATTAAGGACGGCAAGGTTGTGGGCACAAAGGCGCTTTCGCTGTCTTCGGACGACGTCTTGTGCGCCGTCGGAAAGTTTGTCTTTGCGCAGATTCTCAATTCCGCCGGCCGCCTGACGATCGGGCGGACGATGTCGGAGCGCGGCGAGCAGGTTCCGGCCCACGGCGAAGCTCTGGTCGACAGGCTGTTTGGGCTGTTGGAGGAAAACAGGGGAAAGTCGCTCATCGTCGGCACGAGCGGGTCTTACTACGAGACCCGCAAGGCTCTGCGGGCGATGGAAAAGGTTTTCGGCGCCAAGCTTGTGGAGCTTCCGTTGGACGCCGGGCGGGATTTGCTGCCGGCGGACGTATTGGCCGATATCGAGGCGGGAAAGTACGAATTTATTTTCTGCGTCGGAAACTACCTTTCCGCGCCGCTTTTGAAAAAGGCCAAGAAGATCGCCGTGGCCGACTTTGCAAAGTCGGACGTTCAGGAGCTTGCCGACCTCGTTTTCCCGATGGCGGTTCTGGCCGAGAACGCGGGGACTCTCGCGGCCGGCGACGGCTCCAGGATTGCGGCGGTAGCCGCCGTCGCCAATGCCGGCGACAGGCGTCCGCTCAGCGGGTATCTGGCGGACGTGTTGAAAAAGGCGGGGCTCAATTCCGACTTGGGGGATTTCGACTTTGAATTGGAGGCGCTTCCGGCCGGGTTTAAGTCGCCGACTATCGACAGGGCCGAAATGCCCAAGATGTATTTGGGCCACTACCTGAGCGATTTCGCCCCCGACCTTTTGCTTCTCGGATTTCCGAAGTCGCCGGAGGCCGAGAGGCGCGCGGCCGCCAAGGCCGAAAGCGGATTCGAGATTTTGGAAAAGCGGGTGCTGGCGCCCAACTTCCACGAATTGAAAGTGGCCGCCCCCGACATGGCCAAACACGCAAAGCCCGGCCAGTTCGCAATCATCATGGCGAACGCCGACAGCGAACGCTCGCCCTTTACCCTTGCGGACTGGAACGCGGAGGAAGGCTGGGTGAAATTCGTGATAGAGGAGCTTGGTCGCTCCAGCGCGGAGATCGGTGCGCTGAAGGCGGGCGACAAGCTGGCGGTCGTCAGCGGGCCGCTCGGAACGCCGCTGGATCTGGACCGCTTCAAGGCGGGTTCGTCGGTTTTGCTTGCCGGCGGCTGTTACGGAATTGGGGCGATATATCCGCTGGCGCGCGAGCTCAAGTCGCGCGGGGTGAGGGTCGTTTGCGCAATAGAGGCGTCGTCGGCCTACATGCTCTACAACAGGGAGGCCTTGGCCGGCGTGTCGGACGAATTGGCGGTACTGACCCGCGACGGTTCCGCCGGCAAAAAAGGCGGCTGCGCGGGCTTCATACGGGACAACGGCGCGGATTTCGACGCCATAATCGCCATAGGCTGCGTGTTCATGATGGGCCAGTGCGCGAAGGCGCTTCCGAAAAAGGAGGGCCAAATTAAGCTTTGCGCGCTCAATCCGATTATGGTTGACGGCACGGGAATGTGCGGGGCCTGCCGCGTCAGCGTCGGCGGGCAAACCCTTTTCGCCTGCGTCGACGGGCCGTTCTTTGAACTTGATAAGGTCGATTTCAAGGAGTTGGCGGCTCGTCGAAACGCCTACAAATTAATAGAAATTGAGGCCATGCCGCGCCACATAGGCGGCAGGTGCCACTCTTAGAATTGGGAAACGAAATGTCAGAATCTACTCCTAGAAAATTGAAGGCGTCGGGGCTTCCGCGCCTGAAAATTCCGGAACAGGATCCGATGCGGCGCGCCTTGAATTTCGAGGAGGTCCCGTACGGGGTGTCTTTGGAGATGGCCATGGACGAGGCCAGCCGCTGTTTGCAGTGCCCCAAGCCGCGCTGCCGCGCGGCGTGTCCGGTCAACATCAACATTCCCGAATTTATCGCCGAAATATCGAAGGGCGATCCGAAGGCCGCGGCCGAGAAGCTCAAGACGCAGACCGCCCTTCCGGCGGTTTGCGGGCGCGTCTGCCCGCAGGAGTTGCAGTGCGAGGGCAGCTGCGTGTTGGGATTGCGCGGCGATCCGGTGGCCATCGGAACGCTGGAGCGTTTTGCGGCCGACTATGTACGCCTTAACAATCTGGAGGAGATACCGGCCAAAGCCGCGCCGACGGGCAAGAGGGTCGCGGTTGTCGGCTGCGGGCCCGCGGGGATAACCGCGGCTGCGGATCTGGCCAAGTTCGGCCACGAAGTCGAGATTTTCGAGGGGCTCCACCTTCCCGGCGGCGTTCTGATGTACGGCATTCCGCAGTTCCGCCTGCCGAAGGAAATTGTCACGCACGAGGTGGAAATGCTCAAGAAGCTCGGCGTCAAAATCCATCTCAACTACTTGGTCGGCAAAATGGACAACATAGAAAAGCTGATGAAGGAGGACGGTTTTGACGCCGTTTTCATCGGTTCCGGCGCGGGGCTTCCGATGTTTTTGGGCATTCCCGGCGAAAACGCCGTCGGCGTGTTTTCGGCGAACGAATTTCTGACGCGCTTCAACCTGATGAAGGCCTACGATTTTCCCTCGCACGGGACTACGCCTGTGCGCGCGAAACACATAGTCACGGTCGGCGGCGGGAATGTTGCGATGGACTCTTCGCGCACGGCGCTGCGCATAGGCGCGAAGTCCACGCTGGTGTACCGGCGCGCGCGCGAGCAGATGCCGGCGCGGGCCGAGGAGGTCCACCACGCCGAGCAGGAGGGCGTGAACTTTTCAATGCTGACGAATCCCGTCCGCGTGGTAGTTGACGAAAACGGGCGGGTGTCCGCGCTGGAATGCGTCAAGATGCAGCTGGGCGAGCCCGACGAATCCGGCCGGCGCAGCGTCAGCCAAATTCCCGACAGCGCCTTCCAAATCCCGTGCGACGCTGTTGTGGTCGCAATCGGCAACAGGCCCAATCCGCTCATTCCGATGACGACTCCCGAACTCAAAATCACCAAAAAGGGCACGTTGGAATGCGATCCCGAAACGCTGCAGACCTCCATACCCGGAGTGTTCGCCGGCGGCGACGTCGTGAGCGGGGCGGCCACGGTGATAAGCGCGATGGGCCAGGCAAAAATCGCGGCGCGCAACATGGACAAATTTCTTCGCGGGGAACCTTTGAAGGCGAATGAAGCCGCGCCTGTTAATAGTTAACGACGACGGCATTACCTCCCCGTTTTTGCCGGTTTTTGCGAGGCGGCTGTCTGAAGTCGCGCGGGTGTCGATAGCGGTTCCCGCGCGCGAGCAAAGCTGGATAGGGCGCGCGTTCAGCAGGCATTCGGAAGTGTCCGTCGAGCGGTGCGACTTCTTTGGATTCGACTGCCGTGCGGTCGGCGGCACGCCGGCTGATTGCGCCAACATAGCGCTTTCGCACATCTTTGCGCGCAGGCGGCCTGATGCGGTTGTTTCGGGGTTGAATATCGGGCAGAATGTCGCCATGCCGCTTCTGTGGAGCAGCGGGACATTCGGCGCGGCGGTCGAGGCGTCGGGGCTTGGATTCCCGTCGTTTGCGTTTTCCATGCGCTTGGAAAATAAGTACTATGAAATGTGCAGATTGCGGCACGAGGGCCTGCCCGCCGACCTGCTTCGGCATGTCGATGCGGCTTGCGCGCACGCGGCGTCTTACGCGGTAAAGTCGCTCGAAAAGCCGTTCAAAGCCGGCGAGGTCAGAAACGTGAACTATCCGGCAAACTTCGGTCCGCATACGCCGTTTAAGAAATGCGTTCCCGCGAAAATGGGACTGGTGGGGCTGTACAGGAAAAATGCGCGTGGCAATTACGAATTTTCCTACGCTCTCGGAAGCGAACGCCGGCAGAACGCGCTGACGGACATTCAGGCTCTGGATAGGGGCTTTGCGTGCTGGTCTAAGATATTGGTTTAGCGTTTTGGCCGCTTGGGGGCGGGAAGGCGGAAAAAACCGGGTTTTGAATGCCGCGGGGCTGCCGTTGCCGAGCGAGATTTTTGCGGCGTTTGAAAGCGGGTTTGCAAACCGGCGTTTGAAATGTCGGGTTTGGCATGCGAGTTTGACGGCGGAATATCGCGAGAGATATATTTACGGCGTCGCCCGTTTTTTTGAAGTTTTCAATGCGAGTACATTAGTTTCGGGATACAACCCGACACTGAAGCCGGCGTCGGGTCGGATAGCGCGCGTACTCGACGCGCACAATGAATAAACGCGAAACCTTGACGCGCGAGGAGATGACGTTTCAGTCGTCCCTTTCCTAACCTTACGGACTGCGAAATATTCGCGCCCGCAATAACAGACGGGTGCGGAGTACAACAACATATCGCGCGGGACGACAATCGCGCCCGCGCAACGAAAGGACAGGGCTGCGGCGTGCGGACGGTTCATTTATGCCGAGCCGAAAGTCTCCTACGGCGCCGACAACGGAGTCTGCGAATTGCGCGTCAAGCCCTCTTGCAAATAACCCGGCCGCGGGGAAACAGCAAAAGCCCTGCAAACGCCTTACAAAATCTTTCTTATTCCCTTGTAGGGAACGTATCGGCAAGCGTTGCGTTGAAAATGGCCAATCTTTAGCGCATCATATCAAACCTTTTGACGCGATACAATGCCCTTTGCGCAATTTTTACGCCTCGCGCTCAACGAAAAAATTTCGGCCGTAAAAACCTACTGAAGGCGCGGCGGGAAGATGTGCAAACCGCGGCTTGTACATAAGAAAAATTTATTCTTGTAAAACAATCTTCGCACGCGCGCAAAGGTGCGCGCGGGAAAATATTTTTTTGCTCCAACGCGGAAAGAAAACTAAGATTTTAGATAGCGGGAGGCTTCGGGAGATTTTAATGGATTGCGGCGAATCGGGCGGGCGAAGTTGAGCTTGGAAATATTTTTTGCCCGAACGCCGAGTGAAATAAAATTTGGAACGTTTTTAAGGGCCGGGACAATTTGTCGGCCGCCCGCGTTTCGCGGTGCGGCACGCGAATAGGGCACGCGAAAAAGCTCTTGCGCGCCGACGTAAAAGAGGTTCGCAAACCGCCTGAATCTCGGATAGTTGAATGCCCGTTGAAATCCCAATCGGCGCTCTTTGCCGGACGCTAATCAAAAGAGGCAGGAAAATCGCCGAAAGAACGCGGGTATTTTTTCGGGTATTATTCGATTTTTGCAAAAGTCGAATTTCCCGATGCTATTAAAACGTCGGATTTCTTGCGTTTCAGTTTGAAGCGGAACGCAGTTTGCGCCTCACGGTTTGTAGTTAGCGGTTTGAGGTTTTCAAAATCCGATTTCGCCCCTTGCGCGATGCGTGCTCGCCGCACCTCCGCCGCTGTCGGAGTGCGAATTTTGCGGGCAATCGGGGAATGCGCTATTTTGCTTTTTTGGGAGAATGCGCGGTTCCCGAAAAAAATTGCCCGGTCAATTTGCCGGACGGCGTTTCTTGCGTTTTCGTCCGTAAGGTTTGGTAAGCGGATTCGGGAAAGGCGCAGGCGTTTGAAAAATCGCCTGATTGCCCCGCCGATTTTGAAAGCCTTAAATGGAAATGGAAGGGCGTCAGAAGGCGCGCCGTGAGAATGCCTCCGCCCCGCGCGTCGGCGGGCTCTTTTTGTTCTCTTTGCCTGTCGGGCAATTTGGGGCGGGCAAAGCGGCGATAGGCGGATTGTGTCGGCGTTTTCGCCGCCGCTTGGCGCGGTCAATCTAAAGGCAAAGGAGCGTTTAACGATTTTTCCGCTTGGGATACGGACTCGGCATGCGCATCCGGATTTTGCCCGCCGCCGGTTTCGTTTTGGCAGTAAAAAAATCCTTAATTTTTTCGTTTATAGAGAAAAAAATTTGAATTAAGGCTAAAAAACAAATACTTTTAAAAAGCGGCAATGTCATATCAGATATGAATGGGATAAGGAGGCGCATCGCTTTCATATTGGGAATAATGTGTTTGATACTTGCGATAGTCGCAATATGTCAGACCTATCCCAAAACTGAAAGCGCGGCCGACGGCGTATCCGAAGAGGTGCGTTGGGGCAGGAATCTTGAAGCTGCGGCCCGCCGCAGCGACAAGCTCGTTTTCGTGTATCGAAAGGGAGAGAGCTTTTCCCCCGATGTCATGCGCGTTCTGAAGCAAAATTATATTTGCGCGCAGTTCGACCCCAGAATGTGGCCCGCCGACGGCGAAATTTTCGACGCAATGATATGCGGGCGTTCGCGCGTATCCATGATTTTCGGAATATTCACTCCGCGCTTGGCTCCGCTTTTTTTGAGCGCCGACAAGACTGTCGTATTGGACGGCGAAGAGGTAGATTTGGCCGCGCTTCTCGACAGGACCGCCCATTTTTACTACTTGGACAGGCGCGCGGCTTATTCGGCGGGAATGCGGACTTAC
This sequence comes from Verrucomicrobiota bacterium, assembly GCA_003343565.1. Taxonomy (GTDB): domain Bacteria; phylum Verrucomicrobiota; class Verrucomicrobiia; order Opitutales; family Intestinicryptomonadaceae; genus Merdousia. The sequence continues at coordinate 43,340 of QALA01000021.1, forward strand.
AGGGAGAATTTTCCGTTTAGGCTTCCGGCGAAATTGGAGCCGGGCAATCGCGCGCGCGGCGGGGTTGGCAAAATCGGGTCGGAGCGTGTGAGTTTGGCGCTCAATGGCGGCGGGCTTGGAGAGTTTCCGTTGGCGTCGCTGACGGAGACCCTCAGATTGGGAGTGCGCCTTTACGCGGAAACTTCCGCGCCGCTTTTGGCCAAGGGGCTTAATAAGGCTGCCGCCGAAGCCTCCCGCCGTTTGGACGCCGCTTCGGAGCTTGCCGAGCGGCTGTTGCTGGCGCGCGCGTTGGCGGAGCACGCGGCCGCCTTTCCCGACGCCTCCGTCGCCGAAAAACTCCGCCGGCTTGGCGACACTCTTTTAGCCTGCCAGCGCGCCGACGGGTTTTTTCAAACGGGAACGGACGTTCCGAGCATTCGGGAAAACTGCCTTGCCGTTGCGTTTTTGACGCGCGCCGAAAAGGCTTTAAAGAGGAGGGAGTTTTTGCCGGCCGCGCTCAAGGCCGCCGACGCGCTGAAAAGGACGCTGTATGCGGCTTCGGAGCTTCCGGCGGTCGCGGACATGTCGCTTCAATCGCAGGCGTCCTCCTATGAATACGCATTTATGGCAAACGCGTTCGCCGATGTTTTCGCCGAAACTGCGGACGGGAATTTCCTAAAGGCCGCAAAGTTTGCGCTGGACGAATGGGAGGAAAAATTTATGACGCCGCACGGCGTGTGGTCGGTAAATTCGCGCAACTCGCAGTTTGGCGCGTACGCGCGGAGCGTCATTTCGGAGGACTTGCGGCTGCCGAGTTACATAGGAGAGGGGTTGCAGGCCATAAACAAGCTGCGCCGTTTGGATTCTTCGTTTGACGCTTCCGCATACGCCGGGCCGAGACGCTATGAGAATTTGCCCGAATCCGCGGAAAAATCGGGTGGCGCGCCGTTGCATTCCTCGATTCGCCTTTCGGCATTTGAATAAATTTTTGCGCGCATATGCGCGGAATGATTTTGAGTGCGCGCGCACTTCGCGCACATGCGCGTGCCAATGATTTTTACCGCTCGCGCGGCAGCAGAACGTCATTGTAATGGCGGAGGTTGACAATGCTCCGGCGGGCGCGCCGGATTGCGCCGCCGCGCTGTCCATGTTCCGCATTCGGCGCATTCGCACGCCTCGCGTGCCGCGCGTTTGAAAATGGAAAATCTTTGCGGCGGGCTCCGAAACATTGCGCGAAAGTTCGGATTAAGGCGGGGGGTGTGAACGTTGCGCCGGCGTGTTGAACGCAGTTTCTCTGGCGCGATTTGAAAGTTTGTCTGAAGGCTGAAAGAAAACTAAATCGTCCGCGCCGCCGCGTTTTGAATGTCTGTTGCTGGCGCGCAAGAATTTGAATGTTGCGCCGCCGCTTTCTAATCAAAAAAATTGCGCCGACAAAAAAAGTTGCGCCAATCGGCGAGCGTTCCGCAAGTTCGCCCAAATCTTTTGGCGTTCTTTGCGGGGGGGGCGAACTCTTGCGCAATCTTTCGGAGTTCCCCGCAAATCTTCAAGCCTTTCGGTCAATCCTCCGAGACGAGCATTTTTACGCGCCGCTCCTTGCGCGGAATGGCGACGGTGATTTTTGTGCCTTTGCCCACTGCGGAATCCACGTCGATTTTTCCCCCGTGGGCGCGGACAATCGCCTGAATAATCATCATGCCCAGCCCGTGGCCGTCGGGCTTTGTCGTAAAGTATGGCTGAAAGAGGCGAGACATGTCGCTTCCGCTGATTCCGCAGCCGGTGTCGGCGAAGGAGACATTCACATAGTCGTCGTTTCCGCGCGCCTCTATCGTTATCGAGCCGCCGGCGGACATGGCCTCCATGGCGTTTTTGATTATGTTGAAATAAAGCTGTTTCAGGAGATTTTTGTCGGCGTAAACTTTCGGGACGGGAGCGTCGGCGTTTACGTAAACGGCGATTCCCAAGTCGGATATTTCGCGGTCGAGCAGGCTGAGGGTTTCCGCGAGGGGCGTTATGGGGTCGCATTCGGACATGTCCGGCCGCATGGGGCGCAGGGCCTTGAGGAAGTTTTCTATGATGGCGTCCAATCGCTTCACTTCGTCGGAGCAGACGTCGATTGAGCCGTCTATTTCGGCGAGCCCCTCCGCCGCGCCTTCAAAGGCTTCCGCCTCCGCATTGCCGCGCGGACTTTTCGGGAGCTTTTCCAGCGCGCGCCCGATTTTTTCCAGACGCCTCTTTGCCAGCTGCAGGTGAATGTTTATCGAGTTTAGCGGATTGCCCAATTCGTGCGCTACCCCGCTGGCAAGCTCCAAAACCGAGGCGATTTTTTCGCTCTCGATTTTCTCTTTGGCGGAAAATTTTTCCTTTGTGATGTCGTTGAGAATTATTGCGAACGTTCCGCGCCCCTCGCCGAAGTCGAACGGCACGATTTGCGCGCTAAGAAGCCTGTGTTCGGGATAATCGACTTCAAATTCGCGGCGTATGAACGTGTCGTCGTTTTCGGAGCATGCGCGTATGTCGCTCTCGATTCCCGCGAGCAGCTTGAATATGCACGCTCCGTCCGCGATCGGCAGAATGCGCTTGGCAAAGCCGTTTGCAAACTGCACCGAGCCCGTCGGGTCGATTACGATTATCGCGGAGTGAATCGCGTTGAATATCCCGTCCATGCGCGACAGTTCTCGCGCGAGGCGCTTGTTCGTGCGCAGGAGTTTGCCTATGTTCAAATTGCCGGGCATACGGGGCTCACTTTTCCCCCTTCAGGCGCATTGCCAGACTCGCCGAATGGGCGTCCAACTTTTCCATGGAGGCGAACGCCGCGACAGTTTGCATGGCGCGCGCGGCGGCGGCCCTGTCGTATTTTACAAACGAGCTGCGCCGCATGAAGTCCGACAGCTGCAATCCGCTTGAGAATCTCCCCGTTCCGCCCGTCGGCAGCGTGTGGCTCGGCCCCGCGGTGAAGTCGCCCAGAACGGTGGGCGTAAAGCCGCCGCAGAGTATGGCTCCGGCAGTGCGTATTTTTTTTGCAAGCTTTTCCGCATTCTTTACGTGCAGCTCCATGTGTTCGGGCGCGACGAAGTTTGCGACCTTTACGGCCTCCTCCAAATTGCCGACAATCGCGGCGCAGCAGCCGTCCTCTATGATTTTCATCAGCTTGTCCGCGCGCGGTAATTCCGCCGCCATTTTCGGAAGCAGCGCGCGCACGTCGTCCACCAGTTTTTTCGACAGGCTGACGAGATAAATTTTCTCCCTTCCGCTGCCGTGCTCGGCCTGCGAGAGGAGGTCGGCGGCCACAAAGCGCGGATTGCAGGAGGCGTCGGCAATCACCAGCTCTTCGCTGGGGCCCGGAAGCAGGTCGCAGCCGACTTCCCCGAACAGTTGGCGCTTGGCCTCAATGACGAACGCGTTGCCGGGCCCGAAGATTTTGTCCGCGCGCGGAATGCGCGCCGTTCCTATTCCCATCGCCGCTATCGCCTGCGCGCCGCCGACCTTGTAAACCTCGCGCACGCCGAGCAGGTCGAGGGCGCAGAGTATGTGCGCGTCGACGGAGCCTTTGGCGTTCGGCGGCGTGCACACGCATATTTCGTCGCAGCCGGCGAGCTTGGCAAGCGTTGCGGTCATCACCACGGTCGAGACCAGCGGGGCGGCGCCGCCGGGCACGTATATTCCGACGCGTCTGATCGGGTAGAAATTTTCGCCCACCGTCGCTCCGTGCGGATTTTTCGCGCGCCAATTTTTCGGCTTTGTGCGGGCGTGAAATTTCTTCACGCAGTTTATGGCCGCCGTAATTTGGCGACGGTCGGCCGGACTGACCTGCGAACGCGCCGCTTCAAACTCCTCCGGCGTGACGGAAAAATTTTTCGGCCGCAAATCCGCCCCGTCGAACTTTTTTGTAAATTCGGCGACGGCCGCGTCTCCGCGCTTGCGCACGGCCGCTATTACCTCCGCGGCCGCCTTCGCCACGCCGTCCGAGGCGGCCGCGGGCTTGCACGCCGCTTCGAGCCGCTTCCAGAAATCCTTTGAGTCGTAGTTTAATACTTTCATGGTGCTTAACAATTTGAAATTGTCCGGCTCCGGCTGCGTGCAAATCGCGCCCCGCCATGCGGAACGCGCCGGAATGGGGTCCGCCTCTATGGGCGTTCGCGCTTGCCGCCTGCCGCCGCCTTCCCGCGCCTGCGCACAGCCGCTATTGCCTTCGCGGCTTTCGCCGCACCGTCCGTGGCGTTCGCGCATTTGCATGCCGCTTCGAGCCGTATTTGAAAAAACTTTGAATCGCAGTTTGACGCTTTCATGCCGCTTTGCGTTTGGAGAGCCGCGCTTCGGCTGCGCGCAAATCGCGCTCCGCTATGCGAAGTACGTCAGAATCATGTCCGCGCCCGCGCGCTTTATTGCAAGGAGAGATTCCCGCTTTGCGCGCTCCAGATCCAGCCAGCCGTTTTGCGCGGCCGCCAGAATCATCGCGTATTCGCCCGACACTTGGTACGCCGCAACGGGAAGGCGCACGGCGCGCCTGACTTCCGAAATTATGTCCAAATATGGGCCGGCGGGCTTGACCATTACGATGTCCGCGCCTTCCTCCTCGTCGAGCAAAGCCTCGCGCACGGCCTCGCGGGAATTTGCGGGGTTGAGCTGGTAGCCCCTCTTGTCCAGATACGCGCCCTCTTGCGGGGCAGGGGAATTTTTTTCGCCGCCCTTGCGCCGCATTTTTTGCGGGGCGTTTTTCTTTGCGGGCGCGCTGCCCTGTCTGCGCGCCGCAGGAGAGCTTCCTATGGCGTCGCGGAACGGGCCGTAGAAGGCGGAGGCGTATTTGGCCGAATACGCCATTATTCCGGTTCCGGTGAAGTCGCAGTCGTCCAGAACGGTTCGGATTGCGCCTATTCTGCCGTCCATCATGTCGCTTGGAGCAACGAAGTCCGCCCCGCTTTGGGCGGCGACGAGAGCCATTGCGGCCAGCACCTCGACGGTTTCGTCGTTCAAGATTTGGCCGTCCGGGCCGAGGATTCCGTCGTGTCCGTGCGTCGTGTAGGGGTCGAGCGCGATGTCGGCGAATATCGAAATTTCCGGAAAGTTTTTCTTCACCGCCGCGATTGCGCGGTTGGCCAGCGACTTCGGGTTGGCCGCCTCGTCCGCGTGCAGGCTCTTTGCGGAAGGCTCCACCATCGGGAACGGCGCAATCGCCGCCACTCCCCTGCGCAGCGCGGCCTCGCAGGCGCGCAGGAGCGAGTCAACCGTGTGCCGCGCCGCATGCGGCATCGACGGAATCGGCTCCGACCCGGACGATCCCTCTTTGACGAATACCGGAAGAATCAGGTCGGAGGGGCTCACCCGCGTTTCGGTGCACAGTTCGAGAATGGAATGGCTCTTTCTCAACCGCCTCGGACGCTTCCTGATATCGAGCTTGAAATTTTCGTTCATGGTGCTTTAGTATGAACGCCAAAAAAAAATCGCAACAAAAATGAGCGTAAGAATAAGCAATACATCGACCAGAGCGAAAGAGGAGCTGCTTTCCCCCGCGGCCGGCAAACCGTTCGGCATGTACTGCTGCGGGCCGACGGTTTACGGCCCCGCGCACATCGGCAATTTCAGGACGTTTCTGGCGCAGGACGTGCTCCGCCGCACGCTCGAATGCTCCGGCGTGAGCGTAAGGCACGTGCGCAACATTACCGACGTTGACGACAAAACCATACGCGAGAGCCGCAAATTGGGAGTGTCGCTAAAGGAGTTCACCTCGCGCTGGGAGGAGAAGTTTCATCGCGACTGCAAGGCCTTGAATATGCTTTCTCCCCACGTTGAGCCGCGCGCTACCGAGCACATCGGAGAGCAGATCTCGATGATTGCCTCGCTCGTAGAGAAGGGGCATGCGTACGTCGCGCCGGACGGGAGCGTGTATTTTAAGATATCGTCCTTTCCCGAATACGGAAGGCTGTCGGGGCTCGACAGGGAGGGCCTTTCCACTCAGAGCGTCAATTCCGCGGGGGAGGCGAACGCCGCCGACGAATACGAGCGCGACAGCGTGGCCGACTTTGCCCTCTGGAAGGCCCGCAAGCCGGAGGACGGCGAAAATTATTGGGAATCCCCGTGGGGCGAGGGGCGGCCGGGCTGGCACATCGAATGTTCCGCGATGTCGAGAAAGTATCTGGGCGACACTTTCGAACTTCACGGCGGGGGCGTCGATTTGTGTTTTCCCCACCACGAAAACGAGATCGCGCAGAGCCGGTGCGCCACCGGCGCGGAGCCGGCCAAGTTCTGGTTTCACAGCGCGCACTTGATGGTCGACGGGGCGAAGATGTCCAAGAGTCTGGGCAATCTCTACACGTTAGACGATTTGCTCTCCCGCGGGTACTCTCCGATGCAGGTGCGCTATGCGCTGATTGCCGGGCACTACCGCCAGCAGCTGAATTTCACGTTCAAGTCGCTCGACGACGCCGGCAGCGCGCTTGCCAAGCTGCGCAAGTTCGCGGTTTCGGCGCTGGACAAGGCGGGAATGTCGGAGGCCGACTTCGGGAAGCTCGTCCGTCCGGGGGCGAAGTTTGAGGGCACGCTTTTTGCCTCCGCGTGGGAGGCGCTGTGCGACGACATAAACACCCCGCGAGCTTTGGGCGAGACCTTTTCGGCGGCTTCCAAAATGGCCCTCTCCGGGCGTCCGGAGGACATTGCCGCATTCGGTTCGTTGATGTACGCTTTGGGAATCGATCCGTTTGCCGCCGAAGGGGAATCCCGCGGCGGCGCGGACGCGCCCTCCGAGGTTGTCGAGCTTGCCCGCCGCCGCTGGGAGGCGAAGAAGTCGAGGGATTTCGCTTTGGCCGACGAGCTGCGCAAGCGCATATCCGAGGCGGGCTGGATTGTGCTGGACGGCAGGGACGGTTTTGAATTGAAGAGGGCCTGAGAACGCGGCGGGTTTGCCGGCCGGCCGACGGCCGGCGCGGCGTCCAACCGAAAAAATAGGGGCCGAAATATAGGGCCGAAAGAGCGAGGAAATGCAATGAAGGTAATAAGGGCAAAGAGCGCGGGTTTTTGTTTCGGGGTTGAGCGGGCGATAGACATAGCCAGAAGCTGCGCGTCCGGCGGCAAATGCCGCGTGTTTACCGACGGCCCCCTGATTCACAACAGGCAGATGATGGAACGCCTGGAAAGCGAGGGCGTTCTGGAGATAGGCAATTACAAAAGCGACGGCGAGATAGGCTCCGAAATCCGCGACGCCGACGAGAACAGCGTTCTGGTGTTCAGGGCGCACGGCGTGTCTCCGGAGCGCCGCGACTACCTGCGGTCGCTCGGCATGAAGTGCAAGGACGCAACCTGCCCGGACGTGGGAAAAATCGCCGGAATCATAAAGCGGTTCGCAAACAAGGGCTACACCACCGTGATAGTCGGCGACCCGCAGCACCCGGAGGTCATAGGGCTTTTGGGCTATTCCAACGGCAAGGGCTTTGTGGTCAAGAACAAAGAGAACATAGACGCGCTTCCCCCGATAAGCGGCCCCATCTGCATGGTGTCGCAGTCGACCATGTTCACCGAAGACTATCGGGAACTCTCCGAATATTTCAAAGCCCGCTTTCCCGATACGGAGGTCGTCGATACGATTTGCGGGGCGACCAAGGAGCGTCAGAAGGACGTTCGGGTTCTGGCCGAAAAGGGGGCGCAGGCCATAATCGTAATCGGGGGGAAGCATTCGGCAAACACCGTAAAGCTTGCGATTATGGCGCGGAGGACGGGGCTGCCGTGCTACCACGTAGAGACGCTCTCGGAATTGGATCTGGAGGAGATAAAAAAGTACGCGGTTGTCGGGGTCACCGCGGGCGCGTCGACTCCGGGCTTTCTCATAGACGAGGTTTGCAACGCGCTGGAGACCCTCTGACGAAAGTTGCGCTTTTTTTTGATTTTCGGCGAATTTTAGCAAAAGATTTTGAATCGCCGCCGGATTTTTGCTGTCGCAAAAAAAGCTTTTATTCGCACTGGATAAGTGTAAATATACATGTAAAAATGATATGGAAGAAGCCAAGAGCCGGCGTTGAAATAACGGCGACGGCGCACATTGCGGCGTCCGGCGACGGCGCGGCCGTGCTGTACTTTTCCGGGGACTGGCTGCTTTCCAAGAGGCGTTCGCCGTTCTCCAAAATCGAGCGTTTTTTTGCGGCCAACGGCGGCGTTTCCAAGCTGACGTTCGACACTTCTTCGCTGGCCAAATACGATTCCGCGCTGATAAGCTTTCTGTTTCGCTGCTACGAAATCTGCGCGCAAAACAACGTCAAGTTCGACATGGGCTCCCTCCCCGACGGGCCGCGCTCGCTGCTGGAGCTGGCCGTGGCCGTGCCGGAGGCGGGCAAGGGCAAAAAGGGTGAGAGCGAAAACATCATCGGAAAGCTCGGCAGCACCGCAATCGACGCGCTCGACACCTTCAAGGCGCAGGCGACGTTTGTGGGACTGGTGACCATTGCCCTTTACGAGGCCTTTAGGCGCAGGGCGCGGTACAGGGTGTCGGATTTGCTGCTGATAATACAGAAGTCGGGGCCGGAGGCGCTTCCGATTGTCGCGCTGATAAGTTTTTTGGTGGGGCTGATATTGGGATTTGTGGGCGTAATTCAGCTGGCGAAGTACGGGTCGGAAATTTTTGTGGCCGATTTGGTGGGAATCGCCATGGTGCGCGAAATGGGCGCGATAATGGTCGGGATAGTAATGAGCGGGCGGACGGGCGCGGCGTTCGCGGCGGAAATAGGCTCCATGAAGGTTAACGAGGAGATTTCCGCGTTTAAGACATTCGGCATATCGCCGGTGGAGTTTCTGGTGCTCCCGCGCGTGCTCGCGCTGATTCTGATGTTCCCGCTGCTGACGATATTCGCCGATCTCATCGGCATGTTGGGCGGCATGGCCATCGGCCTGGGGCTTTCCGACATCAGTTATGAGCAGTACGCAAACAGGACTTACGCCGCCCTCAATCTCGTGCAGATTTCCACGGGCATAGGCAAGAGCGTAGTGTTCGGGCTCATTGTGGCATGCATCGGCTGCCAGAGGGGGCTGGAGTGCGAAAACAGCTCCTCTGGCGTCGGCATGGCAACGACGTCAAGCGTGGTCCAGAGCATCACATGGATAATCGTAGCCGACGCGATTTTTGCGGTGGCATTCACAATATTCGACATATGAGCGCGTCCGAGGACATATTCAAAGTGGAAAACCTGACGATGGCCTACGGCGACTATGTCGTCATGCGCGATTTGAATTTTTCCGTCTCAAAGGGGGAGATATTTTTCATAATCGGCGGCAGCGGCTGCGGAAAGAGCACACTTTTGCGCCACATGATCGGCCTGATAAAGCCCGCTTCCGGCGCGATATATTTCCGCGGGGAAAATTTCTCCGGGGCCCCGCAGGACAAAAAGACCGAGATGTTGCGGCAGTTCGGCGTCCTGTATCAGGGCGGGGCTCTTTGGAGCAGCATGACGCTTTCGGAAAATATCATGCTGCCGATACGCGAGTTTACGGGCGTCACCAAGAAGGAGGCCGCGGATCTGGCCGACCTGAAGCTTGCGCTGGTGGGGCTCAACGGATTCGGCTCGTTCTATCCGTCCGAAATCAGCGGCGGAATGTGCAAGCGCGCGGGGCTGGCGCGCGCGATCGCGCTCGACCCGCAGGTCCTGTTTTTCGACGAGCCCAGCGCGGGGCTCGATCCGGTGTCGTCGCACCGCCTCGACGAACTGATCGTCCAAATGAGGGACTCCCTCGGCGCGACGGTGATAGTGGTCTCGCACGAGCTTGCTAGCATATTCGACATAGCGGACCGCGCGATATTTCTCGATGCGTCCTCCAAGTCGCAGGGGCCGATAGGCTCGCCCCGCCAGCTGCTTGATTGCGACGACAAAAACGTGCGCGTATTCCTCAACAGGGGAGTGGATCCGCGCCGGAGGGACAACAAATGAAGAACAAGGTAAATCCATTGGCAATAGGAATGTTCGTCCTCGTGGCCGTGGCGATAGCGATCGTCACCGTCATGGTATTCGGGGCGGCGAAATTCTTTTCGGACACGGAGGAGGTCGTTTCGCTCTTTTCCGAGAGCGTGAACGGCTTGGACGTGGGCGCCCCAGTCAAGTACAAGGGCGTCCTCATAGGCAAGGTTTCGGCGATAAGAATCAGCGCGGAAAACCAGTCCGAGCAGGAAAATTCCGTGGCGATAGTCTACTCCATCGATATGGACATGCTCAGGCGCAAGACGCGCGGCAGGATAATCAATTTTTACGATTGGCTCGAATCGCAGGTAAAGGACGGGCTGCGCGCAAAGCTCAACTACCAGAGCATAGTGACGGGAATGCTCTACATAGAGCTGGACTACCTTGCCGAAAAGGACGAGGATATCGAGCTTAAGTACGGCGGATTCCGATATGTGGAGGTTCCGAGCGCGAAGTCGGGATTGGCGGAGCTTGGCAAGGCCGTCGAGAAGGCCGTCATGAACATTTCCCAAATAGATTTTAGGGGGATAGCCTCAAACGCCAATTCCGCGCTTTTAAAGATAAACGCCAAACTTGAGGAACTGGACGTAAAGGGCATGTCGGCCAAACTTGCCGCGACGCTGGCCAATGCGGACGAACTGCTGAAAAACTCCAACGCGCTTGTGACGGATCCGAACGTGGCAAAGTCTCTGCGCGATTTGGACGCGTTTCTGGTCGAGGGTTCCAACGCCCTGACGGACATCAGGGCGGCGGTCGGCAAATTCGACGGGCTGATATCGCCGCAGTCGCCGTTCAGGTTTGAGCTCGCGCTGCTGTTTAGAAATTTGAACGAGTCAATGTCGTCCATATCGAATTTCATGGAGTATCTCCAGCGCAATCCCAGCTCGCTGCTGACGGGGAAGGCGAATTCGGAGAGGCCCAGGGATTCCGCGCGCGGAACGGGCGCGCGGGAGGGCGGTAGCCCGTTCGGCACATCACAGGAGAGATAATATATGAAGGCCAATATCTGTATTTTTGCGGCGGTAGCCGCCATTTTGTCCGGCTGCGTGGGGGACTTCTTCCAGCCCAAAGTCGACACCGCCAAATTCTACATATTCCGCGCGCCGGAGGGCGGCGCTTCGAAAGCCGGGAAGTTCTCCGGGAACGCCAAAGTAAACCTGCTTCCGTTTACGCTGCCGGCCTATATGGGGCGACATCAAATCGTCTCTTCGGACGGTTCGAGCGGCGTGACGATATCGGAGTTCCACCGGTGGGCGGAGCTTCCGGCGGCGGGTTTCAACAGGGCGCTCGTCGAGGGAATATCCGCGCAAATGCCCGGAGCGGACGTGTACGACTATCCGTCCGTCTCGGCGTCGGCCGGCGCGCTGACGCTGCGCCTGTTTGTGGAGGAGTTTATCGGGGAATTGGATTCCGAAGTTTGGCTGATGGGCCGCTGGCAGATTGCCGGCTCCTCCCCGGCCGACGCGTTGGACAAAAAGTTCGACATAAAGGTAAAATGCGACGGCTCGTACGACTCTTACGTCTCGGCGATGAACGCGGCGATTTTCCACCTTTCGGGGCAAATCGCCGAAGGCATTTCCGAGTTCGTGTCCAAAAACAAAAAATAGATAAAGCGATATGAATACGGGATTATTGTTCTCAGGCCAGGGCGCGCAGAGCGTCGGCATGGCCAAGACTCTGTTTGACAATTACGGGTCCGTGCGCGAACTCTTTGCGCGCGCGGACGAGACGCTCGGCTTTGAGCTGTCGCGCCTCTGCTTCGAGGGGCCGATGGAGAAGCTGACAAAGACCAGCGTCTGCCAGCCGGCGCTCTACCTGCACGGAATGTCCGTGCTCGAAGTGTTGCGCGAGCGCGGAATGTTGGGAGAGCCCATCTGCGCGATAGGCCTTTCTTTGGGAGAACTTACCGCGCACGCGGCGGCGGGAACTTACGATTTTGAAACCGGGCTCAAAATCGTGGCCGAGCGCGGACGCCTCATGCAGGAAGCCTGCGACGCCTCAAAGGGGGCGATGGCAAGCTTTATCGGTGGAACCGCGGAGCAGGTTCAGGAGTATTGCGACCGGTTCGACATCGACATGGCGAACTTGAATTGTCCCGGCCAGATTGTCGTGTCTGGCGAGGCCGACAAGGTCGCGGAGGCGGTGGCGGCGGCCAAGTCCGGCGGCGAATTTAAGATGGTCGTTCCGCTGAAGGTTGCGGGGGCCTATCACAGCAGGCTGATGAAGCCCGCGCGCGACGCCTTTGAAAAGTTTTTGGAAGGCATTGAATTTAAGCGGCCCAGAATTGCGGTGTTCACAAACGTCACCGGCGAACTTTCGCAGGAGCCGGCGCAGATTAAGGAGAATCTCGTCAGGCAGGTCGTCAGTCCGGTTCGCTGGGAAAGTTGCATGCGCGCGGCCATTGGGCTTGGTGTAGAGCAGTTTTACGAATGCGGTCCGGGCGCGGTTTTGGCGGGGCTTGGAAGGCGGATTGACAAGGCCGCCCAGATAAAGTCGCTCGCCGAAATTCAGGATTTTGAGTGACGCGGCCGCGCGGTTTGGAGGAGCCGAGTTTTCTCGACTCTCCGACGCAAGGCGCAACCGCTTTTCCATTTCGCCCCTGTTCGGGATTTTCCGAACGGGGGCGTTTTGTCTTATTCCGACAAGCCGTTTCCAAATGCCGCCGTTCGGCATGCGCGCCCGCGAAAATGATAAAGGGCAGGACAATTTTTGCACGGCGGAGAATGCGCGCAATATGCGCGATGCGCATAGGCGTATGCCCGAAAAAAAGCGCGGGCGCGATTAAAGCGGAAGGCGGGCGCGCCAAAAAAAATGCGCCTAAAAGACGCGGCGAAAAAATAATCCGCTGTGAGCGCGCGGCCTAAGAAAATGCGGCGCGGGAAGCAAAAACAGAAGGGATTGGAAAATGCCGGGAGACGGCTGTGGCGTTGAATAAATTTTTTTCGCGTAAAGAGTATTTGTGGCATTTCCCGCCTGACATGCGCGCAAACGGGCTAATGAATGCTTGCCTGCCAACGCGAAAGCGCGGGGGCGAAATTAAAAGCTGCGGGAAGTGGACGTACCCAAAAAATACGGTAAAAAAATAATCCGTTATGAGCGCGCGGCCTAAGAAAGCGCGGCGCGAGAAGCAAAAGCAGAAGGCATTGGGAAATATAGAAAGAGGCGCGCGGTGCGTTAATTTTTTTTCGCGTAAAGAGTGTCAGTGATATTTCCCGCCTGGCATTCGCGTAAACGAGCTAATGAAAACTTGCCTGCCAACACAAAAGCGCGGGGGCGAAATTAAAAGTCGCGGGAAGTGGACGTACCCAAAAATACGGTAAAAAAAATCCGTTATGAGCGCGCGGCCTAAGAAAGCGCGACGCGGGAAGCAAAAACAAAAAGCGCGCGGCTGATTTTGTCCGCGCGCATATTCCGAAAAATCGAAGCCGGTTTATCGGAACAACCTATAATTCGTCGCGCTGAATATTTTTTCTGGTGCCCGAATTTTGCCGGCGGGCGGACGAGGTTACCTTGCCTTTTTGTCCATCGCCCGCGGTTGCGCCGGAGGCGGACTTTGAATTGTCTTTCGCCGAATCCGCCGCCGCCGATTGGGCGCGTTTTTCTTTTTCGTCTGCGGGAGCGTTCGGGCGCGAAGCGGCGCAGCAGGCGGGAGGTGTTGCTTGGCATTGGCATTGCGGATTGCTCTGCGCTGGCTGCGTCTGCCGCGCGGGCTCTTGCGCAAAGACGCACGCGGCCAGAGCCGCCGTGAACAGTAGTGTCGAAATAATTTTCATTTGCTTAGCCTTTGGCGGAAAGTTGGACATTTTGCAATTCCCGATTCGGGCAGTGCGGCGCCGAAGCGGAATTTCTGCGAAATCTTAGACATATGTGTCCGGCCTTTGTTCCGGGCGTCCGTTCGACTCCCGTTCGGCGTTTGGAGCCCGTTTGTTCGGCGCGCATCGCGGGGATAAATTTCTTGACCGGAATTTTTGCCGATTTAAAAATATTAAAATGGCGTTTGGAGCGCGCTCTAAAAGATTGCGCTCCTGTCGCCGCGCCCCGTTAACGCGACAATCATCACAGGGGAAATTCTTATGAAACTTGCAAAAATAGCATTCGCCGCTCTTCCGCTTTTGGCGCCCTGCTTTGCGGTCGCCAATGAGGCGCAGTTCGCCCCGCGCGATCCGGTTGTGGGCGAAAATTTTTCCAATCCGCTCGGATACGACTTGAGCGGACTGAACTTTTCGTGGAAGATACCTCCGTTGCGGGAGGGCATCAGGCAGACGGCTTACCGCATTGTGACGGCCCATTCCGAGGAGGGGCTGAAAGACAAGCACGCGTGGGATACCGGAAGGGTGGAGTCCTCGCAGAACAGGAATGTGCCGTATGGGGGGGAATCGGTCAAATCCCGCCAGCGCATTTGGTGGAAGGTTTTGTTTTGGGACGAGAACGGCGTCGCGTCTGAGTGGTCGAAGCCGCAGTGGTTTGAGGCGGGCCTGCTTTCCAATCTCGAATGGGGCGCAAAGTGGATTTCATCGGCCGACGCTCCCGTCGAGACAACCAAAGACTACTCCTACGGAGGGGGGAAATACGCGGGGCAGATAAAGAGGAAATTCGTGGCTCCCGCGTATGTGCGCAAAACGTTTCACTCGCAAAAGAGTGTGAAGTTTGCGCGCGCCTATGTGGCTTCGCACGGCTGGTTTCAGGCCTATGTCAACGGCAAAAAGCTCGGCGACGACTATCTGGGAACGGGTTGGACCGCCTATGAAAAGCACACGCAGGGGCAGACCTACGATATAACGGATCTGGTTCGCCAGGGCGAAAACGCATTCGGGGCCGTTTTGACGGACGGCTGGTATTCGGGGTATCTGATGGGAAATCCGAACGCCTACGGAGTGAAGCCGGAATTGTTGGCGCGTATTGAAATAACCTACGAGGACGGAAGCGTGCTGTCCGTTTCCAGCGACGAGACTTGGAAGTATTCCGGAGGCCCCGTCGTGTTCGCCGACATATACGACGGCGAAGTTTACGACGCCCGCCTTGAAATGCCCGGCTGGAACGACGCAGGGTTTGACGACTCTTCGTGGAAGGGCGTCGCCGCCGTTCCCATACGGGATTCCGAGAAGGTTCTGCCGCGCCGCGACCTCCCCGTGCGCAAGATGATGACCCTCAAGCCGCTTTCCGTTAAGCAGACTTCGCCCGGAACGTTTTTGTTCGACATGGGGCAAAACATGGTCGGTTGGGCCAAGATAAGGGTGCCGTCCGCGCCGGGCAGAAAGATTGTGCTGCGCTTCGGGGAAATGCTCAACAAGGACGGCTCGCTCTACAACGACAACTACCGCACGGCCAAGTCGCAGGACGTTTACATAGGGGCCGGGTCGGGAGTCGCGGAGTGGGAGCCCAATTTCACGTTTCACGGCTTCCGCTATGTGGAGATCGGCGGTCTGCCTGCGGACGCGCGGCTGGGGCCCGACGCCGTTGAGGGCGTCGTGCTGCATACCGACATGGCCCTGACGGGAAATTTCGTCTGCTCGCACCCGAAGGTGAACGCCCTGCAAAGCAACATTCAGTGGGGGCAGCGCGGAAATTTCCTCAGCGTCCCGACGGACTGCCCGCAGCGCGACGAGCGTTTGGGCTGGACGGGCGACGCCCAAGTATTCTGTTCGACTGCCGCGTTCAACATGGACGTCTCCGCCTTCTTTTCAAAGTGGCTGTTGGACGTGCGCAATTCGCAAACCGCGTCCGGTTTCGTCCCCGACAGGGCCCCGTACCATGAGCGTTGCGCTCCGGGGTCGTGGGGCGACAGCGCGCATGCGGCGTGGGGCGACGCCGGCGTAATCGTCCCCTGGCGCATGTGGCTGGCCTATGGAGACAAAAAGTTTCTGGCCGAATCGTTTGAATCCATGAAGAAACACTTGGACTTCATCGACAAAAATTTCGAGACGCGCTATTCCAAAGCCGGCTACGGAGACTGGCTCTGTCCGGGCGGCTCGAAGACCGAACAGGCTCTAATCGCCGCGGCCTACGCCGTTCGCGGCGCGGACATCGCCGCAAAGACCTCCGAAGTTTTGGGCGACGAGGCCGCGCGCAAAAAGTATCTCGATATGGCCGCGCGCTATCGAAAGCTGTTTGCCGAACGCTATCTGTCCGCCGACGGAACGGTCAAGGGCGACACGCAAACCGGCTACTTATGCGCCCTCGCATTCGACGTGCTAGATGTCGACATGCGCCCGAAGGCTTTTGAAAAGCTCCTTAAGGCCGTGGAGCGCGACGGCTACCACCTCCGCACGGGCTTTGTGGGCACGCCGCTTCTGCTCAAAACCCTCTCGCGCTTCGGCCGCGACGACGTTGCAATGAAGGTGTTTTTCAAACAGACCTATCCGTCGTGGCTGTTCTCCGTGGATCAGGGCGCGACGACCATTTGGGAGCGTTGGAACAGCTACACCGCAAAGGACGGTTTCGGCGATGTGAATATGAATTCCTTCAACCATTACGCCTACGGCTCCGTGGGAGAGTGGATGTATGAAAAGCTCGCGGGACTGGCCATGGACGAATCCGCGCCGGGGTGGCGCAACATAATATTCGCCCCCGCCAAGCCCGACGGTCTGACGTTCGCCTCCGCCACCTACGAGACTCCCAACGGACCGGCGAAGTCGTCTTGGAGGCTTTCCGACGGAGTCATGGAGTGGAACATAGAAATTCCCCCGAACGCCACCGGCCGCATCGTGTTTCCCACGGACAACTTGCGCTCCATACGCCTGAACGGAAATACGGTGGACGCCTCCAAATTCGCAGACTTCGGCGGCCGCCCGTCGATTGAAGGCGTTTCGAACGGCAGGCACAACATTCTCTTGAAATTCAAATAGTCTCTTTTTCGTGAAAAAACGCGTTTTTGAATTTGAGCACGACGCAATGAATTCTCCGCTGCGGCTGAGCGTTTGCCATGCGTCGGAGTCGTACGCATACAGCGCGGCCATGGACTGCTTTGCGCGCCTGGACTACATAGAGGGCCTGTTGAGCCTGTACATACCGCACAGCGAGACCGACATACTCAATTCCTCCCGCGTGGGCCGCGTGTTTAAGCTCGCCGGCGAGACCGCCGAATGCCTCGTGTTGGCCTGCAACATTTCCGCGATTACCGACGGGGCAATAGACGTCTGCATGGGGGACTTTTTTCTGCGCAACAAGGGCGATTCGAGTTTGGGCGCGATAGAGAATCCCGGCCGCGCGGGATTCGAGATCGACGCCGAGAATTATCTGATAAAAAAGACCGCGCCCGGCCGCGTCGATCTCGGCGCGATAGGCAAGGGCTACGGAGTCGACGAGATTGCCAAGCTTCTGCGCAACCCGTGGAAAATCGGCGGCGCGTTTATCTCGTTTACAAGCTCGATTTACGCTCTCGGAAAAAATCCCGACAGGAAATGCTGGAGCGTGAATTTGTCCGACGATTTCTCCGTGGAGCTTCCGCCGAATACCTCCGTCGGCTGTTCCGGAACCGCCGTTCAGGGAAACCACATATGCGACGCGCGCACCGGCAGAGCCGTTGAGAATCCGCCGTTTAGGGTTTGGGCTTTTGCCGAATCCGCCGCCGTAAGCGATGCCCTGTCCACGGCGTTTATGATTTTGCCGCGGGAGCGCGTTGGGGAAATTTGCCGGCAGTACGGTTTTCGTTCGGCAATACA